>JBAUUB010000256.1:0-1663 GCA_049582485.1 Dermatophilaceae bacterium | reverse complement strand
ACCACGTAGATCCGGCCGCGCCCCTCGCCGGCCGCGAGCTCCGCGCCCCAGGTCGCGGCGTCGAGGGTCTCGGTGAAGTAGACATGGTTCATCACCCGACCCTCCTCGAAGTTGGAGTCCCGGCCGGGGACCAGCAGTTCCCCGACGGTGAGATCCGCCTTCGTCCCGTGCAGGTAGACCCCGCTCTCGTAGACCTCGAAGGGGACGGGCAGCCGTGGCTCGGTCACCTTCTCGGCCTCCTGCGCCGCCGCGCCGCGGGGGTTGTGGGCGGGTCGGGGCGCTGCGGGGGTCCACCGAGGACACGGTAGAGCGCGTCGCGGATCGAGCGTTCCCGTTCGTCGTCCCAGAGCCGGAAGCCTGATCGGTTCATGGCGTAGCAGAACCCGACGCGGTGCTCGGGGTCGGCGAACCCGAACGACCCGCCGGCTCCCGGAGTGCCGAACGCCCGCCACTGGCTCCCGCCGAACCGGAAGCTCGGGAAGGGCTTGATGTATCCGAGCGAGAAGGCGGTGTCGACGTGCAGGATCTCGTCGTGCAATCCCATGGTCGGCGGCGTCGCCTCGTGTTCCAGCTGGGAGAGGGTCTGCGGACCGATGCCGAGATCCTGACCGCCGCAGGCGAGGGCGGAGTAGATGCGGGCCACCGCCCTCGCCTCGCCCGTGCCGTTGGAGGCCGGTGACTCGAGGGCGAGCACGTCGCGGCGGTTGTAGTTGTCCAGGACCCCGAGAAGGCGTGGGTTTCCGAACGCCTTGGCCGTGGCGCTGCGAGGGTCGAGGAACGCCAGGACGAATCTGGGTGGCAGCTCGCGCAGGTGCAGCACCATCTCGGCCGGCTTGTAGCCGTGGATCGTCGCGACCCGCTCGGCGGGGACCTCGGCGGGCAGCCCGATGTGGAAGACCGCTTCCAGAGGCGTGGCGACCTCGTCCGCGAAGTACCGCCCGATGGTGCGGCGCTTCGGGTCGACCCGCCGCAGCAGCTCGCTCTCGTACCAGCCGAGTGAGATGCCGTGGTAGCCGTGGCGCGTGCCGGCCGGCCAGGCGGGGCTCTGGCCGTCGATCGCGGCGGCGACCCGGTCCGGGTCGGCCAGGACGTCCAGGTCCATCGGCATGTCGGTCACCGCCAGACCCGCCTGGTGACTGAGCAGCTGGCGGACGGTGATCCCGCCCTTGCCGGCCGACCCGAACTCCGGCCAGTAGGAGGCGACCGTCGCGTCGTAGTCGAGCAGGCCCCGGGCGTGGGCGTGCGCCAGCGCGACCGAGCTGACGCCCTTGGTCGTGGAGAACATCGTGACCATCGTGTCCTGCCGCCACGGCAGCTTCGCGACACCGTCGCGGTAGCCGCCCCACAGATCGACCACCGGCCGCCCGTCGACGTAGACCGCGCACGCGGCACCGACCTCGGCACCGGCGGCGAAGTTCGCGCGAAACGCGTCGGCCACGGGCCCGAAGCCGTCGTCGACGGCACCGTCGACGAGCGTGGGTGGGACATCGACCTTGAGAACCATCGTGACCTCCTCGGCCCCGGCGACCTGCCGTGCGGGTGGCCGGCAATCTACACCTGAGCGCTGGGATTCATCCTGTACAAGAAATGTGCGACCACGTGCATCCAAACCCGTACGCCCGTGAGAACTACGGGTATCGGGTCACAACGACCCCCGACTGAA
>JBAUUB010000255.1:0-9589 GCA_049582485.1 Dermatophilaceae bacterium | reverse complement strand
GGAGGACGAGGGACTGCTGGCACCGCGGCGGGACGCCTCCGGCTACCGCCGGTACGGCCCCGACGAGGTCGTCCGCATCGCGGTGATCCTGCGCAACCAGGTGGCCGGGATGACGTTGGAGCAGATCGGTGCCCTGCTCGACGCCGACCGCCCGGGGCGTCGCGCGGTGCTCGAGGAGCATCTGCGCGCTCTCGACGAGCGCGAGCGGGAGCTCGAGCGCTCCCGGATGATGACCGAGCACTCCCTGCGGTGCGAGGCACACGACATCGCCGCCTGCCCGCGCTTCTCCGCCATGGTCGCCGACGTCGTCGAGGGTGCCGGGCCGTGGAGTCTCGACGGCCCGCCGGACGGGGAGCGGCAGGTCCACGAGCGGCCGCACTGACGGCGCTCGGCGCGCCTCTGCAGGCCGGGGTCAGCGCGGCACTGCAGCGCGCTGCGGACACCACCCCGCTCCTTCGGGCGCTGCGGCTGCACGAGCGGTTCTCCCTGCGCCCATCGGCGGTTCCGCTCGCCGCCCTCGGGGCCGCGCTTGCTGCGGGCAATGGGTTCGACCAGCGACGATTCGTTGACATCCCCGCCCGGGCCGCCCACGATGGCACGATGGCCGGGGACCCGGACGACCACGCCGTCCCCCATACCTTGTGAGGGGTCGGGCAGAGCAGAACCGACTGGTGGAGTCGGTCGCCCGCCTCTGTGCCCGGGCCGAGGATCCCCTCGTGCTCCTGGAGCAGGTCGCCGCACGGGTGCGTCGCGCGATCCCGTATGCGGTGGCCGGCTGGTTGCTCGTCGACCCCGACACGATGCTCATCACCGGCGTGTATGAGGAGGGCGTCCCCCGGGAGGCCCACCTCGAGCTGATCGCCCTCGAGCTGTCCGAGCCGGACGTGAACAAGTTCGTCGACCTCGGGCGCGGACCGGAGGCCGCCTCGGCCCTGAGCGCCGCGACCGGCGGAGACCTGGGCCGCAGCCTGCGGTGGTCCCGCGTCTACGAGCCGGCCGGGTTCGGTGACGAGCTCAGGGCCGTCTTCCGCAGCGGACCGGTCGTGTGGGGTCATGCCTGCCTGACCCGGGTGGCGGACGCTGCGTGGTTCACACCGACCGAGGTCGAGACGATGGCTCGCCTCTCCTCCCACGTGGCCCACGGCATCCGGACCGCCCTGGTCCTGCACGAGGACGATGTGACCGGGGAGGAGACCCCTGGACTGGTCGTCCTCGACGACGACGGGACTGTTCGTTCGGCGAGCCCGCAGGCGCTGACGTGGCTCGGTCCGGTGGAGGACGACCGGCTCGCCACCTCGATCGTCGTCCACGAGGTCGCAGCGCAGGCACGCGCGCTCGCGGACGGGTCGGCTGATGCGTCGGATGGCGCGGACCGGTCATCCGGGCCGGCGGTGGCGAGGGTGCGTTCGCTGTCCGGAGAGTGGCTGCTTGTGCGCGGTGCTCGGCTCGACGAGACCGGGACGGCGGTCGTGGTGGAGCCGGCTCGACGCTCCGACATCGCTCCCCTCCTGCTCCACCTGCACGACCTCACGCCACGCGAGCGCCAGGTCACCCAACGGCTGCTCACCGGCCTCGGCACCGCCGAGATAGCCCGGGACCTGTGGATCACCGAGGACACCCTGCGCGGCCACATCAAGTCGATCTTCGCCAAGCTCGCCGTGAACAGCCGTCCCGAGCTGCTCGCGCGACTTCAGCACCAGCCACGGGTGCACCCGGCCACCGCCGGACGGTGAGCCCGGTCAGGCCGGCTGCCTGGTCATCGCGTCGGCGATCTCCCGGGCCGCCCGCCGCGCGATGCGCCCCGCGTACCCGGTGATCCCGGGCCGGAAGACGTATCCCACGAACCGCAGGCCCGGCCGCGCCTCGCCACCGTCGTCGACGAACGGCATGTCGCGGTGGTCGACCACGCCGTCGAGATGACCGACCAGCTCGCGAAGACCGGTCGTGTACCCGGTCGCCGCGATCACGTCGTCGACGTCGACGTGGGAGCCGTCGGCGAGCAGGGCTCCGGTGCGGGTCAACCGGCCCACCGCGGGAACGACCCGGACCGCACCCGCGCGGAGGGCCTCGATGACCTCGGCGTCGACGATGGCCGTCCCGGCACCGCGCTCCAGGAGCTGGGTGAAGGCCCCCGCAGGCGGCTCGCCCAGACCCAGCTCAGAGAGGTCACCGACGGTCAGCTTCTGGATTCGCGCCACGATCCGGTCGACCACGCGAGGAGGCAGCTTGAGGAACAGTGGCACCGGCAGGTCGCCGGGTAGTCCGCCGCTGCTGCGCAGCAGGATGGTCGGCGGGGTCCGCACCGAGAGCAGAACCTCGGCGGCTCCGCAGTCCGCCAGCTCATGCGCGATCTCCAACCCGGTCGAACCCGCCCCCACCACGAGGACCCGCCGACCGCGGTAGACCTCGGCGTTGCGGTAGTCACGTGAGTGCCGCACCGTCCCGAGGAAGTCGTTCTCGACCGCCCAGTCGGGGAGACGAGGGACGTTGTAGATCCCGGTCGCCACGACGACGTGGGCGCTGTGCACCGTGTCGGTGTCGGTGTCGACCCGCCATCCCGAGTCCCCGTCGGGATCCAGCCGGTGGACCGTGACACCCGTGCGGACCGGGACGTGGTGGCGGGCCTGGTAGTCGTCGAGGTAGTCGACGTACTGGTCCCGGGTCGGGAACCATCCGTACTCCTGCGGGAACGGCGCACCCGGCAGTGCCGACCACCATCTGCTCGTGTTGAAGCGCAGCCCCTCATAGCGTGCTGCCCAGGCAGCGGCCGGCCGCGGACCATGCTCGAGAACGGTGACCCCGATCCCGCGCGCGACGAGCTCGGCGCCCGTCGACAGTCCGGCCGGTCCGCTCCCGATCACCGTGACGTCCTCCATGACGATCCTCCCGTCGTTCCGTTCTCACCTGCCGTTCGGCGGTCCACCCTCGAGGTGGCTCATCCTCAACCGTCGTCGACGACGCACGTGCCCGCCACCCCCCACCTGGGGGGTTCCGGGTGTGACCCACGACCGGTCGGCGGAGGCTGGACTTTCCACTACACTGAGTAGTAGATAGCGGTGTAGGACAAGTGGAAGGCTGATCCCGCGGCGACTCGGGAGTCAGGTCAGGAGAGACGGATGGCACGGCGCATCGCACCCGGAGACCTCACGTGGCTGCTCATGGACCGGCCCTACAACCTCATGCACGTCAACGGCCTCATCGGCTTCGACGAGCTGCCGGACTTCCAGACATACACGGACCTCGTCATGGAGCGGATGGTGCGCAAGTACCGCCGTCTCTCCCAGATCCCGGTCGAGCGCGGGGGTGAGTGGTACTGGGAGGACGACCTGGACTTCGCCATCGAGCGGCACGTGCGCCGCGTCGTCCTGCCCTCCGGGGGCCCGGAGGCCGTCCGCGAGTACGTCTCCGCCGAGTTCTCCCGACCCTTCGACCGGACCCACCCGCTGTGGGAGATGCAGCTGCTGTCCGGGCCGGAGGACCAGGGTCCCGGCGGCTACGTCTACAGCCGGTTCCACCACGGGCTCGGCGACGGTATCCGGCTGGTCCAGATGCTCATGGGCACCTGCGACCCGGTCGAGGGAGCGACGCCGCCCGCGGTCGGCCGCAACAAGAACGGCGAGCACCACCATCCGCTCGAGCGCGTGCTCCACGTCGTCGAGCACTCCGTCGCGGACACGATCGACTACGCCGAGAGCGCCGGGGGCGCGATCGTCAGGGCCGGACGCACCCTGATGGCGACCACCAACCCCATGGGCCTGGCCCATCACGTCGGCGACGCCCTCGAACTGGCCCGTCATCCGATCCGGCTGGTCGACGCGGTCACCGGGATCGCCTCGCTCGACAACGAGCTGAGCAACTCGTGGCGGGAGATCGCCCGGATGCTCTTCTCCGACGGCCATGAGGCCGAGGCGTGGAGCGGCACCCCCGGGGTCGAGAAGGCCGTCGCCTGGATCGAGGGCTTCCCCCTCGAGGGTCTGCGTGGGGCGGCCATCGCATACGGCTGCACCCTCAACGACATCCTCGTCGCGGCCGTGTCGCTGGCCCTGTCCGACTACCTGGAGGAGCACGGGGCCACGAACGTCAGCGACCTGTCCTGGATGATGCCGGTCTCGCTGCAGCCGGTCGACGCCAAGCTGCCGGACCGGCTGGGGAACCACTTCGTCGTCGTCATGCTCTCGATGCCCCTCGGCATCCGCGACCCGCAGACCCTGCTGGACGAGATCCACCAGCGGACCGCCCGGCTGAAGAACTCCGCAGAACCCCTGGCGGCATTCGGGTTCCAGCGCATCATCGCCGAGTCGCCCTCGGTCGTGGCCCGGCGGGTGACGGACTACTTCGCCAACAAGACCATCGGGCTGCTCAGCAACGTCCCCGGCCCGCGGGTCGGCCTGAGCATGGCCGGTGCCCCGGTCCGGTCGGTCCTTGGGTGGGTGCCGACCTCGGGGGACCAGCCGCTCGGGATCTGTCTGTTCAGCTACAACGGCACCGTCAACGTCGGGGTCGCCTCCGACGGCCGGATGATCCCGGACCCCCTCCATCTCGCCGAGCTCGTCGAGGGCCACCTCACCGCGCTCGCCTCCCACACCGTCACCTCCTGAGGAAGCCCTCGATGTCACCGCGCACGTCAACGTCAGCTCGCAAGCAGACCTCCAAGCCCGAGCCCAAGCTCGTCGTCAACGTCACCTTCCAGGGGGCGGAGTGGGACTACGACGAGGTCGTCTCGCTCGCCGGTCACGACTTCCGCCTGGTGCGGATCGGGACGAGCGGTGATGCGGAGGCGGCCGAGAAGCATGTCTGGCGCTGGTCGCTGAGCGCCGACGCGATCGCCGTGAGCGGCATCCGTGAGGCGCGCGCCGCCGGCCACTTCACCGGCGACATCGACGTGTTCCGGCAGGTCAAGGGGACCACCACGCGGGTGCCGGTCCGCGACGACTCCCTCTTCGCCGACGTGTTCCAGGAGTGGGCGATCCGGCGCATCCAGGCCCAGCTGCCGGGATACTTCACCAACGCCCGGGTCGTCATCGTCGGCGGCACGACGCGATCGCGCACCATCGCGGTCCTGCGGGAGTTCACCGACAACATCGTCTTCGACGAGGCCCATGACGACATCAAGCTCCCGGGCACCTTCAAGACCAACCCGGTCACGGCGACCGCCTCCGAGCTCGGCGAGCTCGCCTGGCGACTCACCCCCGGCATCGTCAAGCACCAGATCTCCGGACCGGCGGGCTGGGTGAGCGAGCGGGTCGCGCATCACGCGGCGCAGGACGCGGACGTCATCATCGGCTCCTTCTCCGAGCTCATGCGGTTCGGGATGCCGAACCTCAAGGGCAAGGCCGTCATCACCAGTGCGGTGTCCGAGGACCGCCTCGCGGCGCTCGCCGACCTCGGCGCGGACCTCGTCGTCGACGTCACCCCCCAGCCCTTCGACGTCGTCGTCGTGCCGGCCGTCTTCGAGGCCATGGTCGCCGCCACCCTCCCGAAGGGGCAGGAGGTCACGACCGCGGACCTGGCCGACTTCATCCAGCGGGCCGAGCTCGAGCCGCGTCTGCTGTGGCCCAACGGGCCTCGCCGCAAGAGCCGCTTCTCGTTCGTCATCCACCCCCTCTCGACCGAGTACTTCAAGCAGGTCGAGCCGCTGGGGCTGATCACCAACATCCCCGGGATGGGCCAGGTCGTCGAGCGGACCATGGCGTATGCGCCACCCTTCGTCTACAGCCACGTCACCGGGGTCGTGTCCGCGACCGGCGACGAGGTCGAGGGCTGGCTGATCACGGTCGGCGGCACGCCCAAGGAGATGCTCGCCCACCCGCCCGAGTTCACCTACTCGCGCCTGCTCGGCGCGGCCGAGCTGTCCCGCCGGCTGGGCGCGCAGATCATGGGCTTGGGCGCCTTCACCAAGGTCGTCGGGGACGCCGGCGTGACGGTCGCCCGCCAGGCTCCGCTGCCGGTGACGACGGGCAACAGCTACAGCGCCTCGGGCGCTCTGTGGGCCGCGCACGAGGCGGTCCGCCGGTTGGGGATCGCCCACACCGACGACCACGGCATCATCCACGGCAAGGCGATGGTGGTCGGCGCCTCGGGCGCCATCGGGTCGGTCTGTGCCCGGCTCCTCGCGCTCGCCTCCGACGAGGTCTGGCTCGTCTCCCCGGAGACGGCCAAGCTGCTCCAGCTCAAGGAGGACATCGAGCGGGAGAGCCCGCGCGCGACGATCCACGTCGCGACCGACCCGTCGGTGGCCCTCCCGGACATGGACGTCATCGTGACCGCGACGTCGGCGGCCGGGCACAAGGTGCTCGACATCATGAAGGTCAAGCCCGGGTGCGTCATCACCGACGTCGCTCGACCGCTCGACCTGTCCGCCGAGGAGGTGGCCAAGCGCCCGGACGTCCTCGTCATCGAGTCCGGCGAGGTCGAGCTCCCCGGGGACGTGCGCATGCGCAACATCGGCCTGCCCGACGGAGTCGTATACGCGTGTCTCGCCGAGACGATCGTCCTCGCCCTCGAGGGGCGATACGAGAACTTCACGGTGGGTCGCAACATCGAGTGGGAGAAGGTCAAGGAGATCTACTCCCTCGGCCTCAAGCACGGCATGCGGCTCGCCACCATCTCGGGCGTGAACGGCCCGTACACCGAAGAGGACTTCGAGCGGGTGCGGGCGGCCGCACTCCTCGCACGGGCTGACGTGGACCCGGCGAGCTCCGATTCCGACGACGCCACCCTGAACATATCCGAAGAGCTCGAGCTGAAGGAGACGTCGTGAAATCCGTCAAGGGCAAGACCGTCCTCATCACCGGCGGGGCCATGGGCATGGGACGGCTGTTCGCCGAACGCGCTGTCGCCGAGGGCGCCTCCCACGTGGTCCTCTGGGACGTCGACGAGGACGCCCTGAACCGGACCCTGGACGACCTGGCGGACGGTCCGGCACCGGTGAGCGGCTATGTCGTCGACCTTGCCGACCCGGACGCGATCACGGCCAGCGCGGCGGCCGTCCGGGAAGAGGTCGGCACGATCGAGATCCTGCTCAACAACGCCGGTATCGTTCGAGGCAACGCCTACTTCTGGGAGACCGACGCCGTTCGGGACACCCGGGCCACGATCGACGTCAACACCCTCGCGCCGATGTACGTCGCGCACGAGTTCCTGCCGGACATGGTCAATGCTCCCGGTCAGACGCGCCTGCTCAACCTCGCCTCCGCGGCCGGCTTCACCCCGAACCCGAGGATGGCGGCGTACGCGGCGTCCAAGTGGGCCGTCATCGGATGGTCCGACTCGGTGCGCCTGGAGCTGAAGCAGGCCGGCATCGAGCACGTCAAGGTCACGACCGTGTGCCCCTACTACGTGCGCACGGGGATGTTCGAGGGCGCGAAGTCGGCGCCCCTGCTGCCGATCCTCGACCCGGCCGAGGTCGTCGAGGAGGCCTGGAGCGCGATGCTGGCGGGGAGCCCGTTCGTCGTCCTTCCGAAGACCGTGATGCTCTCGGAGATGCTCAAGGGCGTGATCCCCATCGGAGTGCGGGACTTCATCGCCGACCACATCATCGGCGTCTACCACACGATGGACGACTTCACCGGGCGGGCCGAGGTCCGTAGCTGACGTGCGCGCCGTCGTCGTCGACGGGGTCCGGGCCCAGCCGCGGGTTCGGGACGTCCCCGACCCGGTGACCCCGCCCGACGGCGTCGTCGTGCGCGTCTCGGCGACCGGGATCTGCCACAGCGACTGGCACGCCTGGGCCGGGCACGACGACGTGGACTTCCCGCACGTGCCCGGTCACGAGCTCGCCGGGGTCATCGCCGAGGTCGGGCCGGACGTCCGTCGCTGGCGCGTCGGTGACACCGTGACCGTCCCGTTCGTCTGCGGCTGTGGCAGGTGCGAGTGGTGTCGCTCGGGGAACGCGCAGGTGTGCCCGCGCCAGGAGCAGCCCGGCTTCACCCATTGGGGGTCCTTCGCCGAGCTGGTCGCACTGCACGCCGCCGACACCAATCTCGTCGCCGTCCCCGACGGGGTCGACCTCACCGCTGCGGCGGCTCTCGGATGCCGCTTCGCCACGGCGTTCCGGGCGCTGGTCGACCGGGCCGGGGTCCGCGAGGGCGAGTGGGTCACTGTCATCGGGGCGGGCGGAGTCGGGCTGAGCGCCGTGATGATCGCCCGAGCCCTCGGTGCGCGGGTGGTCGCTGTGGACCGGAGCGACCGCGCCCTCGCCGCGGCGTCGGCGCTCGGCGCCGACCACACGCTGCTCGCGGGTGACGACAGCGCCGACGTGCCCGCCGCAGTCACCGATCTCACCGGTGGTGGCAGCCACGTCAGTGTCGATGCCGTGGGCGCCGAAGCCACCTGCGCCGATGCGGTCCTCAGCCTCCGTCGACGCGGGCGGCACGTCCAGATCGGCCTCCTGCCGCCGGTCGAGGGCCATCCCCGGGTGCCGATGGACCGCGTCATCGCCTGGGAGCTCGACGTGCTCGGGAGCCACGGAATGGCGGCCGTCGACTACCCGCGGATGCTGGCCCTCATCGGGGCCGGTCGACTCGAGCCCCAGCGGCTCGTCGAGCGCACGGTCGGACTGGCGGACGCTGCTGCACTGCTGCCCCAGTACGACCGACTCACCGGCTCCGGGATGACCATGGTCGACCCGACGCGCTGAGCGATCACTCGGGCATCGTCCGCCGCGTCCCGACCGGGTCGCCCGCCCGAGGGAAGGCGATGGAGCCTGCGGCGACCCACCACTCCATGACGTCACAGGCCAGACGGCCCGCCTGCACCGAGGGGTCACCCCCCGAGAGGCGTGCCGCCTCGTCGGGACCGCAGGCGAAGACCGACATCCCCCGGTAGCTCGCGTCGCTCTGCTCCCCGAACGGGCCGTTGGCGACGAGCACACCCTGTCGCGAGAGCTTCGCGCGGTAGGCGAGGTGCCGTTCCTGCAGGGCCTCGAGCTCGCCCTCCGAGAGCTCCGGCGCGTCGTCCGGCCGTCGGAGAACCACGACGGTGTACACGTCGAAGGCCTCCGGGACGTTCGGGTCACGGCTCATCACCGCAGTATGGCCCGGGTCGCCGGCCGGTGACACCCCCGAGGAGCCCCTGTCCCGCTCCTGTTGACAGCCCATCCGGCCCGGAGGATCGTCGGTGGGCGGGAGGCGATGAGAATGGCCAAGACTCCGAAGAAGGCCGCCGCAGGGACCGCCGGTCACCCACTGCGGTTCGAGGCGACGGTGCAGGCGGGACCGAGGGTTCGCACCCTCGCGAGAGTCGCGGACCTCGATCTGGACCGGGTTCCTGACCCGCGCGGCGATGTCCGGGTGCTCGCCAGTGCCGAGGAGCTGGCCCGGCTACTCGACGAAGGATATGAGGTCCACCTCTACGGGACCGTCCGAGCGGCGCCCCTCGACCCCGGCCTCGTCATGGACGACGACGAGGCGGTGCGCTGGCTCGAGGAGATGGTCGAGGGCCTTCCACGCGAGGAGGGGTCGTGATGTACCGCACCGTCGCCCAGCTCGACTCGCTCGGGAGTCTGCTGGCCACGTGGTTCCCTTCCTACTTCACCCGGATCGCCCTTCCCGAACAGTCCGTCGAAGGACGCACGGTGTATGCCCTGCGT
>JBAUUB010000254.1:0-3748 GCA_049582485.1 Dermatophilaceae bacterium | reverse complement strand
GTCGTGCTCGAGGCCACCACCACCGGCGCCGCCGGCGGCTGATCCGAACGTACCCTCGGGCCCGGCCGGAGCCGGGAGCTTGACGCCACCAGGTACCGGAACCCCACGGACGCCGTTGACCTCCTCGGTCGAGTATGCGTACCGCAGGATGGCCAGGGCGATGGCGTCGGAGTTCACGTCGAGCGCATGCCCATTGACGTTGTCGATGGTGTCACAGGCCTGGTGGTAGCACTGGTCGAACGACTCTCCGGCAACGCCGCCCCAGATCTCCTGCTGTGCTTCGGTCTTGACGACCTCGGCACCGGTGAAGAGACCACCGGCGGCGATGCCGTTCTCGATGAACGCCTGGTAGTCACTCCGGCCGCTGAACTCGGCATCCTCGTAGGGCTCGCCCACGCTCGTGTAGTAGCTCTCGAAGAGGTCCTCGATCTCGATCGAGCCGGCCGGCACGGTGACCGGCGCCTCGAAGCCGGACTCGTCACCGTCGTAGACCATGAAGATGTAGTTCGGTGAGGCGACCATGTCGAAGTTGAGGTACAGCGCGATGCGGTCCTTCTCCTCCTGGCTCAGGCCGGCGACGTACTCCTCGGAGCCGATGAGTCCGGACTCCTCGGCGCCCCACCAGGCGAGCCGGATGGTGTTCTGCGGCTTGAGCTTGCTCATGTTCTCGGCGATCTCGAGCAGGGCTGCCGAGCCGCTGCCGTTGTCGTTGATGCCGGGACCGGCCTGGACCGAGTCGAGGTGGGCGCCGGCCATGACGACGTTGTCGTCGTTGCGGCCGGTCTTCTCGGCGATCACGTTCTTCTGGGGCCGCGATTCCGGAGCCGGCACGAAGACGTTGGCCTGCGAGCCACCCTGGGCCAGAGCGACGCCCTGGTCGTAGCTGGCGCCGACCACCGGGATGCCGACAACGTCGCTTCCCCCGAGGGTTCCGACGATGAGGCCCTTCCGTGCGTCGGTGTCGGCGTCGCCCTGGTTGAAGATGACGACCGCCGAAGCGCCGGCCGCCTCCGCGTTGAGCGCCTTGATCGAGAAGTTGCACCCGCCGCGCTGGATCAGAGCGATGGTGCCGGCGGTGAACCCGGCGAAGTCGGCCGCATCGCACCCGCTGGTGCTGGTGTTGCCAAGGGTCAGCTGGAGGTCGACGGGGGTGACGGCGGCTGTGACGTCTCCGGCTCCACTCCCCGTGAACGGACCCGTCTCGTACTCCGCGACGATCGGGGCGAGTTGAGTGAGACTGCTCGGTCCGACATAGGTATAGGGGAACTCGTCGATGGTCACGGTCCAGCCGGCCGCCTCGAGGACCTCGACGACGTAGTCGACGCTCGCCTCGTATCCCGACGTGCCGGCGGCGCGGTTGTCGTCGTTCTCGTCGGCGATCTGCTGGAAGGCCTCGAGGTGCTCCATCGCCCCGGCGGCGGTGACGCACTCGAGGAGCTTGTCGATCGTGTTGTTGTTGCGCACCTCGCAGGCCTGGCCGCGCGGTGCGGCGGTGGCGGGGAGGAGCGTCATCCCGCTCGCGACGAGGGCGGCACTGGTCACCAGTGCCATGCGTCGGAGGGTCGCGCCTGATGAGGTCATGAATCATCTCCTGTGGCAGGGGGCGACCTCGTTGTCGCCCGACGAGCCACCCTAGACGTCTGGGACGACAGGCGCTCGTCGAAACGAAGGTCGTCGGTCAGTCGCGTCGGGCCTGCTCACAGAGGCGGAGGAAGGCTCCGAGAGCCACCAGATCGCGGGTGGACCGCGGCGCGAAGTCGGTGAGGACGTCGGAGCGGAGGATGTAGGCGGCGAGCTGTCCGCGGGAGATCGCGACGTTGAGCCGGTTGCGGTCGAGGAGGAAGCCGATGCCGCGGGTCACGTTGCCGTGCGAGGACGCCGCCATCGACAGGATCGCGACCGCCGCCTGCTGGCCCTGGAACTTGTCGACCGTCCCGACCGGCACCTCGCCCCAGCCTGCCTCGCCGAGGACTCGACGCAGC
This sequence comes from Dermatophilaceae bacterium, assembly GCA_049582485.1. GTDB lineage: Bacteria > Actinomycetota > Actinomycetes > Actinomycetales > Dermatophilaceae > F2B08. The sequence goes on along the minus strand of JBAUUB010000254.1, from coordinate 1,766 downwards.
AGGTTGGCCTGGTTGTTGGAGGGGGTGATCACCACGAGGTCGGTCGGTCGCAACGGCCTGGGGCCGACCGACGCCCCGCCGTGGTGTCGTTCCGAGGGGTCGGTCCAGGTGCGACCGACGAGGTCCTCGACCAGGCGGACCACCTCGTCCGCCTCCTCGACGGAGGAGGTCGAGTTGTCCCGGTGCTCGACGATGCGCAGGTGCAGCCCCGGCTCGATGCCGTCGAGTGACCGTGCGGCCGTCACGGACGACTCAGCGTGCAGCTCGCCGTCGTAGGCGAGCCCGGAGACCGGCTCGGCCAGGGCGGGGTGGAGGCGCCAGGTGCGCTCGAGGAAGTATCCGTGCGTGGCAGGCAGAGTGCGGCCCTGGGCGGGGTCCTCCGGCAACAGCCAGCCCAGCGCTGAGGCGTCGACCGGGTCGGGGTGGCTGCCCGTGCTCACCTGAGGCAGCTGGGCCGGGTCGCCGAGCAGCAGCAGACGTGAACCGGCGACGGAGGCGGCCAGCGTCTTGGCCAGGGAGTACTGGCCGGCCTCGTCGATGACGACCAGGTCGAGCTGCCCGCGGTCGACCCGCCTGGTGTTGGTCAGGTCCCACACCGTTCCACCGATGACGTATCCGGCGCCCGGATCCACCTCGGCCAGCTCGGTGACGAACCGGCGCAGATGGTCGGCCTTGTCCAGGTCGGTCCACCGCGGCTCTGGCGTCTCGCGGGTGTGCTTGGCGACCTGCTCGACCGGAAGGCCGGCGTCGATGACCGAGTCGAGGATGTTCTCGATCGCCTTGTGGCTCTGCGAGCACACGGCGACCTTCCATCCGTGCTCGCGCACGAGCCGGGCGATCACGCGGCCCCCCACAAAGGTCTTCCCCGTCCCCGGTGGCCCCTGCACAGCGACGTACGAGTCGTCCATGTCGAGGAGTGCCGACGAGATCGCATCGACATAGCCGTCGGTGCCGTTCACGACGGCGTGGAGCGGTCCGCCGCTCCGCAGGCGCGGTGGGCACCGGAGCAGGACGTCGATGGCCGAGCGGGTCGGCAGAGCGGGGTGCGACTCGAGAAGCTGCTCGGCGATCTCGGCCAGAGCGGCGTCGATCGAGTCCGTGCGCATCGCGTCGACCTCGACCAGGGCGACCGGCAGGTCGTCGTGCTGCTCTCCGCCGGACGCGGTCTCCTCGACCGTCACGTGCTGTCGGAGCCGGTGGGTGTCGACCACCTCGTCCATGACTTCGACCACGGAGATCGATCCCGACGAGGCGCAGTACAGGTGACCGGGGCTCGGTGACATGGCCGCGGGGGCGGGCACCGCATACACGGCCTTGTACGTGCGGCCGGGCCGCAGGGGCGCACTGCCGAGCGGCTCCCCGCTGAGCCGCAGGGTGCGTCGAGGTGAGCGTTGGCCCGGCCGGGTCATCGCCCAGTCGGCCACGAGCTCCGCGTCGCGCACGACGAGCACCGTCTCGTCACCGCGCCGCCAGTCGCGGATCGGTGTGCGGAGCCGCTCGAAGTGGCGCTGCCACTTGGGCTTGTCCTCGCGGGCATGGAAGAGGACGGAGGAGGCCGCCAGGGCGAGGACGCGCTGCTCCGGGGTGCGCTCGCCCGGGCGGACATCGGCGACGAGAGCCCGTAGTCGGGCCTCGACGCGCATCAGCGCGAGCCGCTGCTCGGACGGGGTGATCGGCTCGCTCGCCATCTCGGGGACGACGCCGTGCACATCGGTGCGGGCCAGCAGCCACTCGCGCAGCTGGTAGGTCGAGCGGCAGTCGTCCTC
>JBAUUB010000253.1:0-2598 GCA_049582485.1 Dermatophilaceae bacterium | reverse complement strand
CCTCAACGTCGCTCGCAAGAGATGGCGGACGATCGCGCTGGTGACGCTCCTCGTCGTCGGCGCGGCCGCGGTGTCCACAGCCCTGGCGACCCGGGTCTACGAGGCAAGAGCGCAGTTCTTCGTCTCGACGACCGGCGCGAGCGACAGCGGGTCGCTCCTGCAGGGCAGCACGTTCGCACAGCAGCGCGTGAAGTCCTATGCCCAGCTCCTCACCACGCCTCGCATCCTCAACCCAGTGGTGGAGGCCACCGGCGTCGACCCCGAAGGTCTGGAGTCCCGGGTCTTCGCTGCGACACAGCTCGACACAGTGCTCATCGATGTCGCTGTCCAAGACACTGACCCCGAGACCGCCCGGGAGATCGCCGCCGCGATCGCCGAGGTCTTCCCCGAAACCGTCGCGGACCTGGAGAGCCCGGCCGGCCTCGAGTCGAGCACGGTAAAGGTCACCCTGGTGCAACCACCCGTCGTCCCTACCTCACCGGTGAGCCCGCAGCCGGTGCGCACCATCGGAGTCGCACTGGTCCTCGGTCTGCTCGCGGGTATGGCCACTGCCCTGGTGCGTGAGCTGCTGGACCGCACGGTCAAGGGCCTCGACGACCTCAAGAAGGTCACGGACCGCCCCGTCCTGGGCGTGATCACGTTCGACCCCGACTCCCCCAAACGCCCCCTCATCGTCGAGGTCGACCCGCGCTCCCCGCGCGCCGAGGCGTTCCGAGCGTTGCGCACCAACTTCACCTTCATCGACGCGGCGGACCACCCCAAGACGATCCTCGTCACCTCCTCGATGGCCGGCGAGGGCAAGAGCACCGTGACGATGAACCTCGCCCTCGCGATGACCCAGGCCGGCGCGTCGGTCTGCCTCATCGAGGCGGACCTGCGCCGACCCAAGGTGCTGGAGTACATGGGCCTGGACGGGTCGGTGGGACTGACCGACGCGCTCATCGGACGGGCCGACATCGACGACCTGCTCCAGCAGTACGGCAACACCGACCTTTGGGTCATCGGCTCGGGGCCCATTCCTCCGAACCCGTCGGAGCTGCTCGGATCCACAGCCATGCGCGAGGTCCTCGAGATGCTCGCCGCGAAGTTCGACCAGGTCATCATCGACGCCCCGCCGGTGCTGCCCGTCACCGACTCGGTCGTTCTCTCGACCATCGTGGACGGAGCCATCGTCGTGGCCGGCGCGGGACTCGTCGAGCGCGACCAGCTCCGACAGACCGTCGATGCGCTGGAGTCGGTCAAGGGCCGTGTCCTGGGGCTGGTCCTCAACCGGGCGGTCGAGCGGACCGGCGGTCAGTATGCGCGGTACAGCTACCACTACGAGCTCCCCGAGGAGGAGGTCAAGCGGGGTGAGCTGCGCAGCCGGGGAAAGAAGGCCGCCGCGACCTGAGGGACTTCGTCGAGCCGGACGGCTGGTGCGACGGCGAGCCGGTCCGGGCTGGGTCAGTCCTCGGTCGGCCCACGCAGGACGGGCACGACGACCCGCAGCGCGGCCTCCACCTCGGCGGCCATCCGCTCGAAGACCGACCTCGACCGCCCGATGGGATCGGTGACGTCGACACCGGACTGACGTGCCGGGACCGACGAGCGACGCGCCTTCGCCGCCGCATGCACCTGCGCGACCCAGGTTCCGGACAGGTTCTGAGCGCGCACGTCCGCAGCCGTCACTCCGGCGAGCAGGTCGGCCAGATCACGCAGGGTGACCGCCGTGCGCAGCGCCGGGGGATGCATCCGAGCCACCGCGCTCCGGTGCTCGCGCGCCGCGGCAAGAACGAGATCCGCCGGGGCGACCAGCTCCTTCGTGAGCTGCCGGGCCCGGAAGTCCCGGGCCTGCGCCCCCCAGGCGTCGAGGAGGATCTCGCTCTCGCGATCCATCCGCTCGCGGACAAGAGCGTGGGTTCCCGCGCTGGCCACGGTGATGCCGGTGCCCTCGAGCTCCTGCCGCAGCCGTCGCTCGATGTAGGGAGAGCGGCACAGGTTGCCCGTGCAGACCACGAGGATCGACCCGGCGTCCGACACTCGTGCTCCTGTTCCGTCCGTGTCCCGGCGATCGCACCGTGGCGGCGGCCAGCCGGTGGATCTGCGATGTTCAGCCCTCCCACCCTATGTGGCGCGATGCCCGCGGTCGGCCCGGTGTGAGCAGGTTTGCACCCGGTCCCGGCATGGCTGCGCGTCGTAGCCCGGCGCTACTCCATTTGGCGCAGCTCGTCGTGGATGACGCGGGCGATCGGAACGGCGGCTTCGGAGCCGAGTCCTGCCTGGGTGACCGCCACGGCGACGACGTAGCGGGGAGAGCCGGCCGGCGCATACGAGATGAACCAGGACGTGTCGTTGCCGGCGGCCATCTCCGCCGTGCCCGTCTTGCCCGCGATCGGCCACTGCTCCAGCGGGAAGTCGGCGAACGGCCCGGCCGCCGTCCCCTCGGTGACCACCGCCTCGAGTGAGCCGCGCAGGTAGGCACCGACCTTCGGGTCGAGCGGCACGGTGCGACCTGCCTCGGGCGCGAGGTCCTCGACCGCCTCGGTGACCGGGTCGACGAACGCGTCGGCGACTTGCGGGACGAACGTCGGCCCGCCGCTCGCGACCGCCGCGAACACC
>JBAUUB010000252.1:0-35326 GCA_049582485.1 Dermatophilaceae bacterium | reverse complement strand
GCGCCCGCCTCGTCGATGAGGTCGATCGCCTTGTCCGGCAGGTGCCGGTCGTTGACGTAGCGGTCGGCCAGCGTCGCGGCGCTGACGAGCGCAGCGTCGGTGATGGACACGCGGTGGTGCGCCTCGTAGCGGTCGCGCAGACCCTTGAGGATCTCGATGGTGTGGGCCAGCGTGGGCTCCATGACCTGGATCGGCTGGAACCTGCGCTCGAGCGCCGAGTCCTTCTCGATGTGCTTGCGGTACTCGTCGAGCGTCGTCGCGCCGATCGTCTGCAGCTCACCCCGGGCCAGCATCGGCTTGAGGATGCTGGCGGCGTCGATGGCGCCCTCGGCCGCTCCGGCGCCGACGAGGGTGTGGATCTCGTCGATGAAGAGGATGATGTCGCCGCGGGTACGGATCTCCTTGAGGACCTTCTTAAGCCGCTCCTCGAAGTCACCGCGGTAGCGGCTGCCGGCGACCAGTGCACCGAGGTCGAGGGTGTAGAGCTGCTTGTCCTTGAGGGTCTCGGGCACCTCGCCGCGGACGATGTCCTGGGAGAGACCCTCGACGACGGCGGTCTTGCCGACGCCGGGCTCGCCGATCAGGACGGGGTTGTTCTTGGTGCGGCGGGAGAGCACCTGCATGACCCGCTCGATCTCCTTCTCGCGACCGATGACGGGGTCGAGCTTGCCCTCCCGGGCGGCCTGGGTCAGGTTGCGGCCGAACTGGTCCAGCACGGTCGAACCGGACGGAGTGCCCTCCTGGGCGCCACCGGCGGTGACCCCGGCGGGCGGCTGGCCCTCCTTGCCCTGGTAGCCCGAGATGAGCTGGATGACCTGCTGGCGCACCCGGTTGAGGTCGGCGCCGAGCTTGACGAGCACCTGGGCGGCGACGCCCTCCCCCTCGCGGATCAGGCCGAGCAGGATGTGCTCGGTCCCGATGTAGTTGTGGCCGAGCTGGAGCGCCTCGCGCAGCGAGAGCTCGAGGACCTTCTTGGCGCGCGGGGTGAACGGGATGTGGCCGGTCGGCGCCTGCTGCCCCTGGCCGATGATCTCCTGGACCTGCTCCCGCACGGCCTCCAGCTTGATGTCGAGGCCCTCCAGGGCCTTGCTCGCAACGCCCTCCCCCTCGTGGATCAGCCCGAGCAGGATGTGCTCGGTCCCGATGTAGTTGTGGTTGAGAAGGCGTGCCTCGTCCTGGGCAAGGACGACCACGCGTCGGGCCCGGTCGGTGAACCGCTCGAACATTGCTTCACTCCTGACGTGTCGAGACCCTTCGATGCTACTTCGGTGAACGGACTACCCGACCACTCGTGTCATAACCGTGAGGGTTCTGTGTCCTCGTGAGGTGCTGACCTCGCAGCGAGGGACGACTGCCTGATGATCTGGACCGCGGCCTTCTGCGGCGCCGCGATGCGAACTGTCCCCCTCAACGCGACCCACCGGGGATCTGTTCCCCGAGGGGGCGCTCCCGAGGGGCACCGATGCACGAGGGGAACCCGCGCATACCCTCGCCACGTCGGTCGTCGCGAGACGCTTCCCACGATCCTCGACACCCGTCCGGCGCGCCATCGGTTTTTCGGGCCCCGTCGACCCGTCGCGTTGGTCGGCGCCGCCTAGCGCCGACGCCTACAGCTCGGGCAGGGTGCGCTCGAGCAGCGTCGCGGCCTCGGCCTCGGTCAGGCCCTGGAAGGCCTGCCCGCCGGTGACGTCGGCCAGCCTGGTCAGTCCGGCCAGGTCGGTCTCCGGGCCGTAGCCCAGGGCCAGGATGCGCACCGGACGCATGCCGTCGTAGAGGAGCCGGAGCTGGTCGATGGTCTGCTCCTCGGTGAGCGTCCCGCTCGGATGGTCATTGCGACCGTCGGTCACGACCACGACAGCGTTGAGCCGCCCCCAGGCGTAGGTGTCCTGCGCCTCCTGGTAGGCGTCGAGAACCGCCTGGAACAACGGCGTGTCGCCCGTGGGAATCGGCTGCAGCCCGGTGACGGCGGTCGTCAGGCGCTCGCGGTGGGAGGCCCCGGTCGACTGGGCGGAGAGGGGGGCCAGCGGCACGAGAGGCTCGACGAAGGCATCCCCGCGGTTCGTCGTGAAGGTCCACAGGCCCAGATCGGTGTCCGGGGACGCGGAGGCGACGAGCTGGACGACCGAGTCCCGGGCGAGCGCCGACTTCGGCACGGTGCCATCCGGAAGGGGCCGGCGCATGGAGCCGGAGCGGTCGACGACGAGCAGGATGCGGGCCCGTCGACCCGCCACCGCCCACGAGTCCAGCCCCGCCGTGACTCCGTCCGCGGCCACCGTCTCGGGTTCGCGTGCACCGGCGTCGACGCCGTATCCCTCGCGGTAGCGCTCGTCGAGCTCCCCACCACCGGTGCGCAGGCCGAGGGCGGCGAAGCCTGCGGCGGCATCCTCGCCGAGCAGCTCAGCACGCGCGGCCTCCGCGGCCGCCGCCACGTCCTCGCCGGAGTCGTCGGCCTCCTCCGCGGTCACGATGACCACAGGGAAGTCGAGTGCGCCCAGCCGGGTGTCGTATGCGGTGCGCAGCGCTCCCTGCCGCCCACCGGACTCCTGGGTCCGGATGACGTCCAGCTCGGACGTCGGCATGACGTCCGCGACGTCCTCGAGCAGCATCTGCGCAGGGCTGCGGCCCTGCGACGCAGGGACCGAGACCTTGGCGCTCATGGCGGCCACGGCCTGGGGCGTGGGTTCGCCGGCCGTCGCGGCGAGCATCGCGGCGAGGGCAGGGGCGTCGGTGCGCGGGTCCCCGGAGGCGACGCGGACCGCCCCGGCGTCCATCAGCTGCACCCAGTCGGCCTCGGAGCCGGACCACCCGGCACCGGGCTCGGCGTCCGCCGACGCGGCCAGGACCACCGGGCTGGTGGCGAGGCTCACCGCGTCGTCCGTGACCCGCGCCGCACCGGCCTCGGTGGAGCGGGCCTGCTCGACCCAGAGGGACGAGCTCGGGATCCACACGTCGGGCAGCGCGCCGCCCAGTCCGACCCCCTCGGGTCGGGCGACAGCGTCGGCCGTGACGTCGGAGGCCTGGGCGGAGACCCTGGCGTCGACACACTCCAGGTCCTCCAGAGCGGTGGCGACCGTGCCTGACACGGATGGGTCGGCGACGACGTCGAGCCTGATCGGCTCCTCGCACTCCAAGGGGGCGGCCGGGGGCGCCGCCACCGCGTCCGAGCCGCTCGCGCCGGAATCCCTGCCGGCGACCCAGGTCACGAGCACCCCGAGTGCGACCACCGCCACGAGCGCGACGACGAGAAGGACGGCGACGAGCCGGGGGTCGCGGGCCGTGCGGGCCGAGGCGTGCCGGCCGCGTCGCGTCGTCTGGTCGGTCATGACCCACCGCCGGACGTGATGAGCTCGCCGAAGGCGGCGCGCTGGGTGTCCTCGGCGGTGCCGGCGAGGGTCGGCAGCTGGAACGAGCGGTCGAGAACGGTGCGGTCGGGGAAGATCAGTGAGTTGGCCGCGAGGTCCGGGTCGAGCGACTCCATCGCCTCCTGTGCCCCGACGACGGGGCAGATGTAGTTGACCCAGGCGGCGACCGTGGCCGCGACATCGGGACGGTAGAAGTAGTCGGCCAGCAGCCGCGCCGCCTCGGACTGCACCGAGCCGGCCGGCACGAGGAGGTTGTCGGCCCAGATGACCAGGCCCTCCTCGGGTACGACGAACTTCAGGTAGGGGTTGTCCACCTGGGCCTGGAGGATGTCGCCGGACCACGCCAGGGATGCGACGACCGAACCGTCGGCCAGGGCGTCGAGGTACTCGTTGCCGTAGAAGCCGGCGAACACACCCTGCTCCTGCAGCTCGCCGAGCTGGGCGATGCCGTCGGCGACATCGGTCTCGGTCGCGGCCGGGAGGCTCACGCCGCGGGCGAGCAGGGCCATGCCGACGGTGTCGCTGTAGTCCTTGAGCATCCCGACCCGGCCGCGCAGGTCCTCGCGGGCGAAGAGCTCGGTGACCGACCCGATCGCGCGGTCCACCGCTCTGGCGTCGTAGGCGATACCGGTCAGCCCCGCCTGCCAGGGGACGGAGTACGCCTGGTCGGGATCCCAGGACGGTGCGGAGAGCGCGGGGATGACCCGGTCCGCGCTCTCCCCGGGTCCGAACGGCTGCATGTGCCCTTCCTGCACGAGCCGTGCCGCCATCCAGGTCGTCAAGGTGACGATGTCGGCCCCGATCGGCTCACCGGCCTCGAGCGTGTCGCGGACCGAGTCGACGTACTCGTCGTTGTCCTCGATCACTTCTTCGTACTCGACCGGGATGCCGGTCTGCGCGGTGAAGGCGGCGAGCGTTGGCCGGCCGCCCTCCTCGTCGACGTCGATGTAGTCCGGCCAGGTCGCCCAGGTCAGCGCCCGCTGCTCACCGGTGGCGGTCGAGAAGGTCGGAGCAGGCGTCGCTGTGGTCGTCGAACTGGACGGCGGGGCCTCCGGGTCGCCGCTACAGGCGGCCAGCGCCGCCGCGGCAGCGCCCAGGAAGGCACGTCGTCCGACCCGCCGCCCTGGTGGTGCCGGAGGGACGCGTGAGCCTGACGTGCGTCGTGGGAAGGGTGCGCTCACTCGCACAGTCTTACGGTGGGAGGCCTCCAGGGCAATGGTGAGTGGCGACCGTCTCAACAGATCCGCCGCCGAGGAGGCTCAGCGGCGGCGCTGGCAGCGCCCGCACCAGAACAGGTTGCGGCCGGCCACGACCTGGGTGCGCACCCTCGACCCGCACCCGTGACACGGCGCTCCGGCGCGCTTGTAGACGTAGTACTCCCGGGGGAAGGGGCTCACGCTCTCGTACGCCGGACGGCCGCCTCGCTCGCCCTCGGCGGCGCCCTGCCAGCGCACCAGTGTCGGACGCCGCCCCGGGTATGCGGTGGCCGGCTCCCCGGGTGCGCCCGCCGCCGCGGGGGGCCCCTCCTGGGCCGCCGCGAGCAGGTCGCGCGCCTGCTCCACCTGGTGCTCCATCGTGATGATCTGGCCGAAGGCCACCCCGAGCGGCAGCAGCTCGACGAGGTCGTCCCAGATGGCGCGGAAGGTCGCCGGCCGGATCTCCCGGGCCGCTCGGAGCGGGTTGACCCGCTGGCGGAACAGGACCTCCGAGCGGTACACGTTCCCCACGCCCGCGACGATCGACTGGTCCATGAGGACCTCGGCGATCGTTCGGCCCGTGCGGGAGAGGCGCGCGAGCGCGCGCTCCGGATCGTTGCCCTCGGTGCCTGCCCGCAGGGGGTCGGGGCCGAGCCGGGCCACGGTGGCGTCGAGCTGCTCGGGTGTGACGATCTCGACGAGGGTGGCTCCGCGCAGGTCGGCGACGTGGGTCTCGCCGACGAGGCGCAGCCGGACCGCTCCCACCGGCGGCGGCACCCGATCCGGCCCGTCGTGCCGGGTGACGTCGAAGACGCCGATCAGGCCGAGGTGCACGTTGAGGATCACGTCCTCGGCATAGGTGAGGAACAGGTGCTTGCCCCACGCGTCGACCCGCTCCAGGAACCGTCCGTCGAGCATGGCGGCGCCCTCCACGAAGCGGCCCTGCGGACTCGAGGCCCGAGGCCGCGTCCCGGCGAACGCCTCCTCGAGCGCGAGCGCGAGTCGGTGCAGGGTGTGACCTTCGGGCATGAGCGCAGGCTATGCGTCGTGCAGGGAGCGCCGCCGCCCCGCCGCTCGGGTGGTGGCTCAGTCCTGCCGGACCAGCGCGGCGAAGAGGTCGACGTACTGCTCGAGGTGTCGGCCACCGAGGAAGTCGGCGAGCACCCTCGCCCGGGCGTTCTCGCCCAGCCGGGCGGCCAGCTCGGGATCGCTGAGGACCCGGTCCAGCGCACCGGCCAGCTCGCCGGGGTCGTGCGGGTCCTCGATGAGCAGCCCGTCGCGCTCGTGGACGATCTGGCTCCTGATGCCGCCCACCTTGCTCGCGATGACCGGACGACCCTTCCACATCGCTTCGGTGACGGTCAGGCCGAAGCCCTCGACGAGGCTCTTCTGCACCACGACATAGGCGTGCCGCTGCAGGGCGTTGACGATCAGGGCGTTGGCGTCGACGTCCTCCATCGGGATCGAGACCAGATGCACGCGGCGCTGCAGGTCAGGGTGCAGGCCCTGCCAGCGCATCCGGCACTCCTCGAGCACCTCGGCGCCCTCGGGGTCGTCGCTGACGCCGGCGGTCGCCGGGCCGGCGAGCACGAGGTGGGTGTCGCCATGTCGCCCGGTCTGGGCCAGCCGGACGAAGCCGTCCATCACGCCGACCATGTCCTTGAGCCGGTCCCAGCGGCTGACCTGCACGATGAGACGGGCGTCCAACGGCGGCGGCTCGGAGTCGCCCTCGAGCAGGCCGGTGTGCCGCCACAGCGTTCCCGCGGACCCGTCACGTCGGGTGAACTCCACATCGCCGTCCGGGTCGGCCCCCGAGACCAGCGAGACCTGCGCGAGCACCGCCTCGACGGTGCCCGGGTCCAGGTCGGCGTTCTTGGCGGTGAAGGGGTCGATGGACGGCGCGATGACGACGAGCCGCTCCTTCGGCACCCAGTCCGGGGCGTACTCCGGCAGCGAGAAGACGAACGACTCGCAGTCCCGGAGGTAGGGGTGCAGGAAGCCCCAGGCGAGCTCCGTGCACTCGTTCGGCACATCACGTCCGACGTGACAGCGCCACACGACGTGGACGTCGAGGTCCTGCAGACCCGGCACGAGCCCGGCCGTCTGGGGATCGTGGAGCATGACGATGTCCCCGGGACGGACCACCGTGCGCAGCGTGGTCAGGTTGTCCGCCAGCACGCGCTCGAACACCTCGTGCTCGGCCTCGCCGAGCGGCCCGCCGTCCCCCGGCTCGCCGTGCAGCAGGTTGTGGATCCGCTTGGTGATGGCGAAGAAGTGGGCCTCACCGTCGAGGACGAGCCAGCGGTTCTCGATCCCGGCGCCGCGTCCGTAGGCGAGGAGCGTCTGGAGCATCTCGGCCACGCCCCCACCCTGCGCGGTGGCGTTGACGTGCCAGATCACCCGGTCACCGAACTCGGTCCGCGCCCGCTCCGCCTCCTCCAGCAGGTGGCGGCCCTGGTCCGGCGGCAGGATGTCGACCAGGCGTTGCAGGGGCAGCGGCTCAACGGGGACGTTGCGCATACCTCGAGTGTGCCCTATGGCCCCGGCCCCGGCACGGCGGGGTAGGACGCTGACAGAGCCCGACAGGAAGGTCAGCTGGCCTTCCTGTCGGACGACTTCCTCGTGCTCGTCTTCTTTGCACTCGTCTTCTTGGCGCTCGTCTTCTTTGCACTCGTCTTCGCGCCCGTCCCGTCGGCGCCCTGCTTCGCTGCGCTCTTCTTCGCTGCGCTCTGCTTCGCTGGGCTCTTCTTCGCGGGGGTTTCCTCGTCGTCCTCGTCCGACACCTCGCCGCGCGCGGCCTTGGCGCGCTCGACGGAGCGGGCCAGGGCTGCGAGCAGGTCGACCACCTCACCGGTCTCCTCGGCCGGCTCGGCGGCCACGGCCACCTCGCCGCCCTCGACCTTGGCCTTGACGAGCGCCTCGACGGCCTTGGCGTAGTCGTCCTCGTAGTCGTCGGGCTCGTAGTCGCCGGCGAGCTGGTCGATGAGCATCTTGGCCATGGCCATCTCCTGCTTCGTGGCCTCGTCGGCGGAGTCGACGAAGGCGAAGTCGGGCGATCGGACCTCGTCCGGCCAGAGCATCGTCTGCATGACGATGACGCCGTCGCGCACCCGCAGCACGGCCATCGTCATGCGGGTGCGGATGGAGACGGTGACGATCGCCATCCGGTTCTCCGACTCCAGCGCCTCGCGCAACAGGACGTACGGCTTGGTCGCCGACTTGTCCGGCTCGAGGTAGTAGGACTTGTCGAGCAGCATCGGGTCGATCTGGTCGGCCGGCACGAACTTCTCGACGGAGATCTCCTTGGAGGTCCGGCTGGGCAGGTCCGTGAAGTCCTCGTCGGTGAGCACGACCATGTCGCCGTCCTCGGTCTCGTAGCCCTTGGCGATGTCGTCGTAGGCGACCTCCTCGCCGTCGATCGAGCACACCCGGCGGTACCGGATCCGGCCACCGTCCTCGCGGTGCACCTGACGGAACTGCACATCGTGGTTCTCCGTCGCCGAGTAGAGCCGCACCGGCACGTTGACCAGGCCGAAGCTCACGGCGCCCTTCCAGATCGCGCGCATGATGACAAGCATGCCCCGAGCCGGGCTGAGAGGATAGCCCGCGTGTCCATCTCCCCGATGCTCGCGACCAGGGCCGACCGCGTGCCGACCGGCCGCGAGTGGGTGCACGAGATCAAGTGGGACGGTATGCGCGTGCTGGCCGACATCCACGGCGGCCGCCTCACGCTGACCTCGCGACGGGGCAATGACGTGACCACCGCATACCCCGAGCTGGCTCCCATCGCGGGGCTGTACGACGACGCCCTGCTCGACGCGGAGATCGTCGTCTTCGACGGCGGGAGGCCGAGCTTCTCGGCGCTCGCGGAGCGGATGCACGTCCGCAGTCCCCGCAAGGCGCTTGCGCTCAGCGCGACGCGACCGGTGACGCTCATGGTCTTCGACCTGCTGCGGCTGTTCGGTTCCGACCTGACCGCGCAGCCGTGGCGGGCGCGGCGCGAGCTGCTCGAGCGCCTGGAGATCGACGGTCGGCACTGGCAGGTGCCACCGACCTACGACAACGGGGTCGAGCTGCACGCGGCGACCGCGGAGCAGGGTCTCGAGGGGGTGGTCAGCAAGCGCCGGGACAGCCCCTACGTCCCCGGACGCCGATCGGCCGACTGGCTCAAGGTCCCCCACCGGAACGTCGTGAGCGCCGTCGTCGGCGGTTGGCGGCCGGAGACCGGCAGCGCGGGTGTGGGGAACGCCGCTCGCCTCGGTGCGGTTCTCGTCGGCGTCCCGGGGGCTGGCGGACTGCGCTTCATCGGGCGGGTGGGGTCAGGTCTGGCAGGAAAGGCGGGGCTCGTGATGCGGTCCGCTCTCACCGACCTCGCGACCGACACGAGTCCGTTCGTCGAGGTCCCCCGCGAGGACGCGGTCGGAGCACGGTGGGTGCGGCCGGAGCTCGTCGTGGACGTTAGGGCCCTCGGCGAGTCCTCGGGCGGGCGGCTGCGCCAGCCGAGCTACCTCGGCATGAGAACAGACCTCACGGCGGACGATGTGATGGAGACCGGCGATGCGTGACCGAGCCGGCCGGGGCGATCAGATGGAGGCCGGGGATGCCTGAGGCCCAGACTCAGCAGGTGACGGTCGAGGGGCGACGACTCAAGCTGTCCAGCCTGGAGAAGATCATGTATCCGTCGACCGAGACCACCAAGGGCGAGGTCCTCGACTACTACGCCCGGATCAGCCCTTATCTGCTGCCCCTGCTCGCGGAACGTCCCGTCACGAGGGTGCGCTATCCGCACGGGACGGGCGACCTTTCCTTCTTCGAGAAGAATCTGCCCTCCGGCGCGCCGAGCTGGGTCTCGCATACCGATTTCGACGAGATGACCTATCCCTTCGTGCCCGACCTGGCAACGCTGACCTATCTCGTCAATCTCAATTCACTCGAGTTCCACGTCCCCCAGTGGCGGGTCGGCGCCGACGGACAGCCCGTCAATCCCGACCGGCTGGTCCTCGACCTCGATCCCGGAAAGCCGGCCGGGTTGCGGGAATGCGCCAAGGTTGCGCTCATGCTCCGCGAACGACTGGGTGGCCTGGGCCTCGACCTCATCCCGGTGACCTCCGGCAGCAAGGGGATGCAGCTGTACGCCTCGCTCGGCGGCGACCTGTCCTCGGACCAGGTGCGCGACCTCGCGCAGCAGCTCGCGCAGGAGATGACGAAGAGACATCCCGACCTGGTCCTGTGGAAGATGACCAAGTCACTGCGGCCGGGGAAGATCTTCCTCGACTGGAGCCAGAACGTCGCCGCGAAGACGACCATCGCGCCGTACTCGCTGCGCGGCCGGGACCTGCCCACCGTGGCCGCCCCCCGCACCTGGGCGGAGGTCGAGACCGGCGCAGCGGGCGGAGAGCTCGAGCAGATCATGTTCGATGACATGCTCGATCGGGTCACCGACCTCGGCGACCTCGGCGAGTCACTTCACTAGCGGCGGGCCGATCGGGGACACCCGGCACACTCGACGCACCCGGGAAGTGCGTAGATGAGGCAGCACGAGGACCGCCGTGCCTCGCCGACGCTGAACCGGCCGCCGCCCATGCGCACCGCCCGCGCGGCCTCGGCCCACATGTCGGCCACCATCCCCCGTCGCTGCTGGCTGCTCATCGGACGGGTGGAGACGTAGGCGCCGGCCAGCGGCTCGGCCACCGCGCGGTAGTCGCGTTCGGCGACGGCGAGCGCCTCGTCGAGAGCGGCTTCGCCGACTCTGCGGAGGTCGCCGATCTCGACGAGACGGGGAACCCCGTTGCGGGAGATCTCGAAGGTGAGGTCCTCGAGCCGGCTCACGCGCATACCGACTCCCGCGGCGGCGGCCGCCGTGTGGGCAGGGACCTGGAGCAGGTACTGCAGGACGAAGGCACCGCTGACCTGCGGTGCGGCGTCCGGTCCGTACCAGACCCGGTGGTCGGCCAGCACGTGTTGCTGCCAGGGACGGGGGTCGTCGTCGAGGCAGCTCGGCAGCGGATGCCCCTCGGAGCGGAAGCGGAGCCAGGCATGACGGGCCGACATGACCGCGGCGGCCTCCCCCGCCTCGGGGGAGGCCGCCGGTATGCGGTTGGTGTCAGCCATCGTCGCCTTCCGACACGACGGGAAACGACATGGCGGGAGACACCGGCCCGGTCAGGCGTGCGCCTTGGCGTAGGCCTCCTTGACCTTGGCGCTGATGCGGCCGCGGTCGGCGACCTGGAAGCCGTTGTCGCGCGCCCAGGCGCGGATGGCGTCGAGGTCCTCCTTGCCGGAGGTCGAGGCGGCCGCGGACGAGGTGCGCTTGCGCCCACCGACGCGAGTCGCGTGAGCCGTCCACACCGCGAAGTCGTCGCGGAGCCGGGCGGCGTTGGACTCGTTGAGGTCGATCTCGTAGCTCACGCCGTCGACGGCGAAGGACACCGTCTCGGCGCCCTCGGAGCCGTCGAGGTCATCGACGAGCATGGTGATGGTGCGTCGTGCCATGGGCAATTCTCCTTGAGAATACGGGGGCAGGTATTGGAATGCGCGCAGAATGCCGTGGCGCGGCACCATTGCACGCACACTCTATGTCCCAGAATTCCGTTTCCTCAACTATTTTCCACAGTTCGTCGGAAAACCCGACAAAGCACCACTCGGTTCTACCGGTCAGCGCAACGCCCCGCACGGTCGGAACGGCCGGCAAGAGCGGTCACGGATGCCGATCGCGGTCGTCGCGTTCCCTCTCGGATTTCTCCCACTCGGCCTGCGCCTTGCGCTCATTCCGGTCGGCGTTGAAGATCAGCCGAATGATGATGTAGCAGACACCGAGGAATCCGAGGAAGGGCAGCAGACCGGCGAACACGAGCCAGACCTGGTTCCAGAAGTCGTCCATATAGATTCCTCACGACTCCGGTTTCAGATGCGGATACAGGATCGTCTCACGCACACTCGCCCCCGTGAACAGGCCGATGACCCGGTCCACACCCATGCCGAGGCCGCCCATCGGCGGGGCGCCGTACTCCAGCGCGCGCAGGAAGTCCTCGTCGAGCTGCATCGCCTCGTGGTCGCCGCCCGCCGCCCGCAGCGACTGCTCCGTGAGGACCTCGCGCTGGACCACCGGGTCGATGAGCTCGGAGAACCCCGTGCCTCGCTCGACGCCGCCGACGATGAGGTCCCAGGCCTCGATCAGCCCGGGCTCGTCGCGGTGCGGCCGGGCCAACGGCTGCGCGATCGCGGGGTAGTCGTAGAGGAAGGTCGGCTGCTGCAGGCCCGGCTCGACGACGTCACCGAGAATCTCGAGAAGAATCCGGTCCTTGTCCATGGCCGGCTCCAGCTCGACACCGAGACGCTCAGCGTGCGCGCGCAGAGTCTCCGCCGGCGTCTGCAGCGTCACCGTCTCACCGACCGCCTCGCTCACAGCGTCGTAGACCTTCAGCCAGCGCCACTGCCCGTCGAGGTCGATGGTGACCGGGTTCCCGTCGTGGTCGTGGGTCTCGATCCGCCGACTGCCGAGCGCATCCGCGATGCCGACGATCACGTCCTGGATGAGCCGTGCGATGGTGGTCTGGTCGCCGTAGGCCTGGTAGGCCTCGAGCATGGTGAACTCGGGGCTGTGGGTCGCGTCGACCCCCTCGTTGCGGAAGATCCGGCCCATCTCGTAGACGCGGTCGACCCCGCCGACGACGGCCTTCTTCAGGTTGAGCTCGAGGGCGATCCGCAGCACCATCTCCTGGTCGAAGGCGTTCATGTGCGTGCGGAACGGGCGGGCGGTCGCGCCGCCGTGGATGAGCTGGAGGATGGGCGTCTCGACCTCGACATAGCCCTGCTCGTCGAGGACCTTGCGGATCGTCGCCAGCGCGGTGGCCTTCAGGCGCACCATGTCCCGCGCCTCCTGGCGGACGACGAGGTCGGCGTAGCGCTGCCGAACGCGCGCCTCCTCGGACAGGTGCTTGTGCAGCACCGGGAGCGGCCGGAGGGCCTTGCTCGCCATGGACCACGAGGTCGCCATGATGCTCAGCTCGCCGCGCTTGCTGCTGATCACCCGTCCGGTGACGAAGACGTGGTCGCCGAGATCGACGAGCGACTTCCACGCGTCGAGCGCCTGGTCGCCGACCTCGGCCAGGCTGAGCATCACCTGCAGCCGGGTGCCGATGCCCTCCTGCAGCGTGCCGAAGGCCAGCTTGCCGGTGTTGCGGATGTACATCAGGCGGCCCGCCACGGTGACGACCTCGTCGGTCTCCTCACCCGCCTGCAGATGGCCCCAGCGCCGGCGGACCTCGGCCAGGGTGTGGGTGCGGGGGCTGGCGACCGGGTACGGCTGCTCTCCCGCGGACAGGATGCGCTCGCGCTTCTCGCGGCGCACCCGCATCTGTTCGGGGAGGTCGTCCTGGGCGTCGGCGTGCGGCACCGGCTGCTGCGCCGCGGGCTGCCCGGTCGACACGGCGCCGGTCTCGCTGGCTGCGGCTGAGTTCGTCACCGCAGAATCCTAGCCGCCGTCCTCCCGGGCGAAGAGATCCAGGTGGTTGCAGGCCGCGCACCGGAAGGCGTGCACGGGCGTGCGCTGCCGGCCGAAGCGCGCGGCGCCACCGAAGAGGCCGCGCTGCAACGGGCCTGCGATCCAGCGCAGGTAGCCCTGCGACTGCTCTCCGGCGTCCTCGATGAAACCCGGCTCGAGCGGCCCGCGGCCGCAGTAGCTGCAGCGCGGCCGCTCGGCCTGCGGCCACTCGGTCATGTCGGTCTTCCCTGGCTCGCCGGAGTCATTCGGGCACGATGTCGAGGGCGACGTCGAGGACCGGGGATGAGTGGGTCAGTGCACCGACGCTGAGATAGTCCACCCCGGTCATGGCGTATGCGCGGGCCACCTCGAGCGTCAGCCCGCCGGTGGCCTCGAGCTCGACCTGCTCGTTCGTGGCGCGCACGGCCCGCACAGTCTCGGCGAGCTCCTCGGTCGACATGTTGTCGAGGAGCAGGAAGCGCGCCCCCGCCCGCACCGCCTCGAGCGCCTCCTCGACCGTCGTGGCCTCCACCTCGACCGCCACACCGGGGTAGGTGCTGTTGACCGCTTCGAAGGCCGCCGTGATGCTCCCGGCGGCGAGCTTGTGGTTGTCCTTGATCATCGCGACGTCGTACAGGCCCATCCGCTTGTTTCGCCCGCCGCCGGCGCGCACCGCGTACTTCTCCAGCGCCCGGAGGCCGGGAGTGGTCTTGCGGGTGTCGAGGACGACGCACCCCGTTCCGCCGAGCTCGTCCGCCCAGAGGCGCGTGTGCGTGGCGATCCCACTGCATCGGCACAGGATGTTGAGCAGCGTGCGCTCCCCCATGAGGATGACGCGCGTCGACCCGCGCACGGTGGCCAGCACGTCCCCCCGTCCCACGCCCTGACCGTCGTCGACGCCGGGCTGGACGTCCACCGTGCCCGCACCGAGGCGCTCGGCGACCGCCGAGAGGACGAGGTCGACCACGGCCATCCCGGCGACCACCCCGGGTGCGCGGGCCACGACCTGGGCTGAGGCGGTCTGGTCGGCCGGGATCGTGGCGAGCGTGGTCACGTCGAGCGCGCCACCCGGGCCGAGGTCCTCGTCGAGCGCGGTCGCGACGAGCTCCCGGGCCCGGTCGAGGGGGAACGCGGCGTCATCGGTCGTCACGGTCGGTGCTCCTTGTGCTCGGCTGTCTGGGCGTCGGCGGCGACCACCACCGCCTGGGTCGGCACCGGCGCGAACCAGGCGGCGAGAGAGCCGTCGGGCTGCCGGCGCGTGTGCAGGTGACCGCGCCACCGGGGCGAGCGGTCGGGGAAGTCGCTGCGGACGTGACCGCCGCGCGTCTCCTCGCGCAGGCGGGCACAGAAGGTCAACGCCTGGGCGAGGTGGAGGAGGTTGGTCGTCTCCCACGTGCGCGGGCCCGGCTGGGCCTCGGTCGGGGGGAGGTCGGCGTGGTGGTCGAGCTCGCCCGCGGTCGCGGCCAGCGAGTCGGCCGACCGCACCGCGCCGGAGCCGGCGGTCATGGCCGCCTGGACGTGCGGCCGGTGGGCGGCATCGCACGCGTCCGCCTCGCCGTCCGGCGGCACCGGTGTCGTGGGTGGCAGCTCTCCGGCCGCCAGCCGGGCCACGAGGTCGTCGGCGATCCGGTGCGCGAACACCAGGCCCTCGAGCAGCGAGTTGGAGGCGAGCCGATTAGCGCCGTGCACGCCGGTGCACGAGACCTCTCCGCACGCGTAGAGGCCGGGCAGGCTGGTGCGCCCCCGCAGGTCGGTGCGCACCCCGCCGGAGGCGTAATGCTGCGCCGGCGCGACGGGCACGAGGTCGGTCGCCGGGTCGATGTCGTGCTCACGCAGGCTCGCGACGATGCCCGGGAACCGGCTCTCCAGGAACGGCGCTCCCAGGTGGCGGCAGTCGAGGTAGACATGGTCGCTGGCGGTCTGCGCCATCCGCGCGACGATGGCACGGGAGACGATGTCGCGGGGTGCGAGGTCGCCCTGCGGGTGCAGGGCGGGCATGAAGCGCTCCCCCCGGACGTCGACGAGGAAGGCGCCCTCGCCGCGCACCGCCTCCGAGATCAGCGGTTGCTGGCCGCTGGCGCCGGGCCCGAGCCAGAGGACCGTCGGATGGAACTGCACGAACTCGAGGTCGCCCATGACGGCCCCGGCCCGCAGGCACATGGCCATGCCATCCCCGGTGGCGACGGAGGGGTTGGTGGTCGAGGAGTAGATCTGCCCGAGGCCACCGCTCGCGAGCACCACGGCCCGGGCGTGGCCGGCCCCGATGCCGCTGATCTCGCCCTCGCCGATGACGTGCAGCGTGACCCCGCAGACCCGACCGGCTCCGTCGGTGAGCAGGTCGACGACGAGCGCGTGCTCGATGACCTCGATCCCGGGGTCGGTCATGACGGCTCGCAGCTGGGCGATCAGAGCCCGGGATATCTCGGCGCCGGTCGCGTCGCCGCCGGCGTGCGCGATGCGGTCCGCACCGTGTCCGCCCTCCCGGGTCAGCTTGATCCCGCCGGCCTCGTCGGTGTCGAACTGCGTTCCGAGAGAGATGAGCTCACGCACCCGTGCGGGCCCTTCCTCGACGAGCGCCCGCACGGCGTCCTCGTCGCACAGCCCGACGCCGGCGACCAGGGTGTCGTCGAAGTGCGCCTCCGGTGAGTCCTCCGGGTCGAGTGCGGCGGCGATCCCGCCCTGCGCCCACTCGGTCGAGCCCTCGGACAGGACGGTCTTGGTGACGAGCAGGACGCGGTCGACCCGCTCCCGCAGCTTCAGGGCGGCCGTCAGGCCCGCGATACCGGAGCCGACGACGATGACGTCGGCGGTCGCGACCCAGCCCGGCGGCGGAGCGACGAGCCGCTGCGGCAAGTGCGGCGCGGTGGTCCCGGCGGGCACCGCATACGGCTCACCGATGTCGCTGACGTCCTTCATCACGCTCAGGGTCGCACGGCGGGAACGTCGGAGAACACCTCGAGCGCGCCCCCACCGGGCCCGACGAGGACCGGCATGTTGTCGATGAGGCGCGTCGTTCCCACCCGCCCCGCGACCGCGAGGAGCGCCTCCCCGCGGTACCACTCGGGCACGTCCGCCAGGGTGTGCGGATGGACCAGGACGAGGTAGTCGACGAGCGCCAGCGGCTCCCGCACGAGAACCGCGCGGGCGGCACGTCGGATCGCCGACGGGCCCTCCGGAGCGGCCTCCGCTCCCGCCCGCAGCGCGCGCGAGAGGGACAGGGCCGTCTCTCGGTCGGCCTCGGTGAGATAGGTGTTGCGCGAGCTCATCGCCAGGCCGTCGGACTCGCGGACGGTCGCGACCGAGACGATCTCGACCGGGAAGTCGAGGTCCTGCGCCATCCGGCGGATGAGGAGCAGCTGCTGGGCGTCCTTCTGGCCGAAGAAGGCACAGTCCGCAGCGGTGAGGTGGAACAGCTTGCCGACGACGGTGAGCACACCGTCGAAGTGACCCGGCCGCGACTGGCCCTCGAGCACGTCACCCAACGGTCCGGCGGAGATGCGCACCCCCGGATCGCCGTCCGGGTAGATGACGTCCGGGGTCGGCGCGAACACCAGGTCGACGCCCTCGCGGGTGCAGATCTCCATGTCGGCGTCGAAGGTGCGCGGGTAGCGCGAGAGGTCCTCCTTGGGCCCGAACTGGAGCGGGTTGAGGAAGATCGTGACGATGACGTGCTCGGCGC
Source organism: Dermatophilaceae bacterium (assembly GCA_049582485.1). Lineage (GTDB taxonomy): Bacteria > Actinomycetota > Actinomycetes > Actinomycetales > Dermatophilaceae > F2B08. The sequence goes on along the minus strand of JBAUUB010000252.1, from coordinate 18,607 downwards.
GTTCCCGCGCCGTGCGGATCAACGTCGCGTGCCCCTCGTGCAGCGCGCCCATCGTCATGACGACGGCCACCCGGCCGCCGTCCAGCCCTTCCCTCGCCTCGCGCAGCTCGGTGCGCGTGCGCGCGACGACGGGGGTGTTCGGTGCCATCAGGACTCCTGTCCGGGTCGGTCGGGTGCGGCGAGCAGGTCGAGCAGCGGTGCCGCGAGATCAGGCCGCAGCCGTCCGTCCTCGACCGCCCGGGCGGCGGTGGCCGTGGCAAGGGCGCGGTAGGTCGTCAGCACGTCGGGCACCCGCTCGGCCAGGACGTCGAGGTGGGTCGCCACCGTGCCCACGTCACCGCGGGCGACCGGACCGGTGAGCGCGCCGTCCCGCAGCCGGAGGGCGTTGTCGAGAGCCGCGTGCAGCAACGGACGGAGCACATGGGAGGGCGTCTCGACCCCCGCGTGGTCGAGGACCTGCATGGCCTGCGCCGTGAGCGTGACAAGGTGGTTGCTGCCGTGCGCGAGGGCGCAGTGGTAGGCGACCCGGTCCGCCTCGGCGATGGTCACCGGCTCGGCCCCCATGTCGAGGACGAGTGCGGCGGCGATCGGCAGGATGCGTTCGTCGGCCGTCACGCCGAAGCAGCACTCGTGCAGCCGGTCCAGATCCAGGGCCGTGCCGGTGAACGTCATGGCCGGGTGCATCGCCAGGGGGAATGCGTGGTGTCGGCGCACCGGGTCCAGGACCGCCGCGCCGTGCCGTCCGGAGGTGTGCGCGACGATCTGTCCGGCCTGCCAGGCGCCCGTCGTCGACAGACCACGGGCGAGGTCTGCCAACGCGTCGTCCGGCACAGCGAGCAGGACGAGCTCGGCCTCCGCGACCACCTCGGGAACGGCTCGGACCGGAACGCCGGGCAGAAGCGCCTCGGCGCGGTCGCGGGAGGCCTGGCTCACCGCACTGACCGCCCGGACGTCGTGACCGGCGCGCGCGAGGGCGGCTCCGAGCACGGCCCCCACCTTGCCGGCCCCGACGACGCCTACACGGAGCCGGGCGGGGTGCGCGGGACCCTGCGGGTCCGGGGAGACGCTCACGGACGGCGACCATACCGCATGGGGGAGCGGGCGATGGGGTTGTCGCATGACAAGCAGACTTGACATGTGACAAGCACGCTTGACATGCTCGTGGCCATGCAGACACTCACCTCCCTGACCTGGTTCAACAAGATCGGCCTCGTGGTCCTCACCGGCGGCATCGCCTACCTCGTCGTCCGGGGCGAGTACGTGGGAGCGGCCATCTGGGCCGTCGCGTTGGCCTACCTCGCCTTCTCGGTCCGGCGTTCGGTGACGGCCCGAGCGGACGACCGCGAGCGCGTCGCCGCCGCCCAGCCCTATGACGAGCGGGACGCCGCCGCCATCCGATCGGCCTTTTCGGTCGTCGGCCAGGTCGCCTTCCTCGGGCAGGTCGCCATCGTCATCTGGTACATGGGCCAGCCGATCGACGAACGCATCCTCATCGAGTCCGTCAAGGTGGTCGTCCTCGCGGTCGTCCTCGGCCTCGCGAACCGCTCCGCGCTGCAGCGGGTGTGACGGGCGTGGACACCACCCTGCCGGTCCTGCGGGCCGAGCGCGGTCTCTCGCAGGCCGCGCTCGGGCAGGCGCTCGGCGTCTCCCGCCAGACGATCAACTCCATCGAGGTCGGCAAGTACGACCCCTCGCTCCCACTCGCCATCCGCATCGCGCGCTACTTCGACCGCACCGTCGAGGACGTCTTCATCCTGCCGGAGGACGCGTGAGCGCCCCATGGCGGTCCGCCTGGCACGACGCGCTCTACGGCGCGGGGGGCTTCTATCGTCGCGAGCATCCCCACGCGCACTTCTCGACCGCGACCTCACCCGGGCTGGTCGACGTGCTCGCCGAGGCCGTGGTCGCCCTCGTCCGGGCCGAGGGACTGACCGGCGTCGTCGACGTCGCCGCCGGCGGTGGTGAGCTCGCATCGGCTGTATGCGCGCTCGCCCCCGACCTGCGCCTCACCTGCATCGAGGTGCGGCCGCGCCCTGCCGGCCTTCCCGCGCGGGTGCGGTGGGTCCGCTCCCCCGGCGGGTCGGCACTCCCCGATGACCTCGGCCCCCTCCGCGACGTCCTGGTCATCGCGCATGAGTGGCTGGACAACGTGCCGTGTGTGGTCGCCGAGCGGGCCGGTATCCAGGCGGGTGATGGACGGGGACCGGGCCCGTTGCGGGAGGTGTGGGTGGACGACGACGGGACGGAGAGCCCCGGACCCCCGGCCGACGCCACGGACCTCGCCTGGGCCGAGCGCTGGTGGCCCGATGCCGACCGCGTCGAGGTCGGGCGGGCCCGCGACGAGGCATGGGCCGCCCTGGTCTCCCGGGTCGAGCGCGGCCTCGTCGTCGCCGTCGACTACGGACACACGGCCGCGACCCGGCCGGAAGGGGGCACCCTGACCGGCTACCGCGCCGGCGAAACCGTCGCACCCGTGCCCGACGGGATGTGCGACCTCACCGCCCACGTCGCAGTCGACAGCCTTCGGCACGACCGGATCGTGAGCCAGCGGGACCTGCTCGCCGAGCTCGGGCTCACCGGCACCGCACCCGACCGACGGGTCGCTCGCGAGGCGCCTGCCGCATACCTGCAGGCCGTGGCGCGACGCTCGGCGGTGAGCGCCCTGCGCGACCCGGCCGGCCTCGGCGGCTTCTGGTGGGTCCTGGTCCGCGTGCGGTGAGCGCGGTGGGCGGTCGAGCCACGGCGAGGGATCGCGACAGAGGATCGGCCAGGCGACCTTTCCTCCGTCGAGCGCGGCCTGCTCCGCCGACCGCTGGCAATTGCGGTCTCGCGACGGAGCATTCGTCCCGCGAGGGAACACCCGTCGCCTCAGCGGGCGTCGGCGCCTCCATCGCACGGCATGACGATGAGCGTGCGCGGCTCGGGCACGTCCGGCCCGTCGAGGTAGCTCTCCCAGGGCGCCTCGGTCGCCGTGTGGCCGTGCTCGGCCATCCACGCCTCGGCCCGGTGCCACGTCGTCGCCAGCGAGTCGTAGGACCCGCGGTGGATCACCTGCACGGCGGGCCCGCCCGGCAGCCGGCCGGACTCGACCCCGGCGCCCTCGACCGGCCCGTCGACGGGGAAGCCCGCCTCGATGTCCCAGCCGGACTCGTCCATGGCCGTGTAGCGCGCGAAGGGTGGGCCGACGACCTGGCACCGACCGTCCGCGACGGCACCCATGACGGCCCCGAACGCTCTGCCGAGGAAATCCGCGATCCCGTCCTGCGGCACCCGGCCGCGGACGACCGCCGTCTGCTGCTCGGTGAGCTCGACCAGAGCGATCTCCTCGGTCACGCCCCCACTCTCCACCTCGCCTGCCGCCGTGTCGAGAGCCGGTGCGGCAGACTGGCACCGTGACCTCGGACACCCGCCACCGCGCCCTCGACGTCGGGGTCGGCGCGGGCGGGCTGGCGACGGCGGACATGATCCTCAACATCGGTCCCCAGCACCCGGCGACGCACGGCGTGCTGCGGCTGCGGATCGTCCTCGACGGTGAGCGGATCGTCAGCGCCGACCCGGTCATCGGCTACATGCACCGCGGCGCCGAGAAGCTCTTCGAGGTCCGCGACTACCGGCAGATCATCGTCCTCGCCAACCGGCACGACTGGCTCTCCGCCTTCGGCAACGAGCTCGGCGTCGTGCTGGCCGTCGAACACCTGCTCGGCATGGAGATCCCCGAGCGGGCGACCTGGGCACGCACCCTGCTCGCCGAGCTCAACCGCGTCCTGTCGCACCTGATGTTCCTCGGCTCCTACCCACTGGAGCTCGGCGCCATCACCCCGGTGTTCTACGCGTTCCGCGAGCGCGAGGAGCTGCAGGCGGTCCTCGAGGAGGCCTCCGGCGGACGGATGCACTACATGTTCAACCGGGTCGGCGGCCTCAAGGAGGACCTTCCCGCCGGGTGGCTGGGGCGGGTCCGCGACGCGGTCACCGAGGTGCGTCGCCGCCTCCCGGACCTGACGTCGATGCTCGTCGGCAACCCGATTCTGCAGGCCCGGACCGTCGGTGTCGGGAGGCTCTCGCCCGAGCGGGTCCACGCATACGGCGTCTCCGGTCCGATCGCGCGGGCGAGCGGGGTCGACGTCGACCTGCGCCGCGACGCCCCCTACCTCGCCTATGCGGAGCTGTATGCGCCGGGCGGGCCCGGCCGCGTCGTCACCCGCGCCGCGGGAGACTCCCTGGCCCGGCTCGAGGTCCTCCTCGAGCAGGTCCACGTCTCGCTCGACCTCGCGGAGGCCTGTCTGGACCGGCTCGGCTCGCTGCCCCAGGGACCGGTCAACCAACGTCTCCCGAAGGTGCTCAAGGTCCCCGAGGGCGAGACCTACGTCGCCACCGAGAACCCGCTCGGCTTCAACGGGTACTTCCTCGTCTCGCGCGGGGAGAAGACCCCGTGGCGGCTGAAGCTGCGCTCGGCATCGTTCAGCAACGTCCAGGTGCTGCGCGAGATCCTCCCCGGCTGCCTCGTGGCGGACATGGTCTCGGTGCTCGGGTCGATGTTCTTCGTCGTGGGCGACGTCGACAAGTAGCCTTCGGTGGGCCACCCCCGCGACGGACGGTTGCGCGGTGGTCATCGGGGTGGTCGGCCACCGCCGAACCGTCCGCGCATCCGAGTCGGGCTCAGCCGGTGCGGCGCAGGACGCTGACCGCGAAGTCGGCGTCGTCGTGCCACGGACGCAGGTCCCACGTGGCGAACCGGTGCTCGAGCCTCAGCCGCGCCGCGGGGGCGGCGGCGTCCAGGTCAGCCGGCGTGAAGCCCCGGTCGAGACGGCACCCGATGACCACGAAGCCGTCGGCCCGGACGTGGGAGGCCACCCGCCGCACCGCCTCGGCACGGTGCTCCTCGCCGATGAAGTCCATGACGTTCCCTGCGACGAGCGCTCCATCGAAGGGCTCCTCCTCACCCTGGGCGGCCAGATCGAGCTCGGCGAGGTCGCCGACCAGCCAGGTCGCCCCCGGGTGGTCCTCCCGGGCCGCGGCGATCAGCGCAGGGTCGATGTCGACACCGACGACCCGGTGCCCGAGGCGGGCCAGATGGCCGCCATGGCGTCCCGGCCCACATCCGGCATCGAGCAGTCGCGCGCCACGCGGGGAAAGAACGTCGACGAGCCGCGACTCGCCCTGCAGGTCCGCACCCTCGGCGGCCATCACGCGGAAGCGCTCGATGTACCACCGCGAGTGATCGGGGTCGTGCAGTCCGGGCCAGCTCGACGTGTCCATACCTCAGCCTTGCACGGCCCCGTCGAGGTCGGGTCCGTCGCCGTGGCCGTCGCGACCGTCTCTGCCGTCGCGGCCACCGGGCGGCAACCGGCACCAGTGCTGGGCCACGAGACCGGCGACCGCGAGGGCGAGTCCGGAGCCGACGAGCACCAGCAGGGGGACGATCTGCCGAGCGTAGGGCGTGAGGTCGCGGTCGGGGAGGAGGATCACGAGGTGCCCGAGGAACCAGCCGGCGACGGCTGCTCCGGTCAGGGAGCCCGCCTGGGCCAGGCTGAGGATGCGGGCGGCACGCAGGCCGCTGAGCGGACGGCGCGCCCGGCCACGTTGGTAGGCGCGCACCTGCCATCCGCCCCAGAGGACCAGCCCGGCGAGGACGAGAACCACCACCGCGGTCAGCCACGCGGGCGACGGGAGCAGCCGCCCCGTTCGGGTGACGAAATGCCAGACGACGGCCGACACGAGGGTCACGCCCGTCAGGACGGTGACCACGTGCCGCGGCCGCAGTCCGTCCCTCAGCATCCGGCGCACCCACCGGCACCGCAGACCGCACCGGCGGCGCCCGCGTCCGGCTCGGCCGCGGCGCGCACGCCGGTCGTGTCGAGCCCGCCGACCAGCTCCTCGACCCGGTGGACCCCTGCCCCGATACGCAGCGAAGCGTCCGGGTCCGCATCGAGCCACGGCAGCAGCACGAACGCACGCTCGTGCGCCCGCGGGTGCGGCAGGGTCAGCCGCTCGGCGTCGCTCACGATCTCGGTTCCTTCGGTCGGATCGCCGTACTGGACGAGGTCGAGGTCGAGCGTGCGCGGCCCCCAGCGCACCTGGCGGACCCTGCCCGCCGCTGACTCGATGGCGTGCAGCCGGGACAGCACGGTCGTCGGCGAGAGCCGGGTCAGGCCCACCGCGACCGCGTTGAGATAGTCGGGCTGGTCCGGTCCCCCGACCGGGTCCGTCTCGACGTAGTCGGAGACGATGACCGGACCGGCGCAGACCCGCTCGGCGAGCTCGAGCTCGGCGAAGGAGAGTGTCGCGTACCGATCGCCGAGGTTGGTCCCCAGCGCGATCACCACGGGGACGGCGGGTCGCTGCCGGCGCGTCCGCACGGTCACGTCGCCGAAGGCGACCCCGACCGGCGCCTGCGGCTTGTGCACGGTGACGGTGACCGCGTCGACGAGCAGTCGGCCGCCGTCGTCGGCGAGCACGTCATCGGCGATGACGGCGGCGAGGCGCTCGATGAGGTCGAACGGCTCCCCCTCGATCCGGGCGACCACGAGCGCCGCGACGTGCGCGTAGTTCACCGTGTCCGCGAGGTCGTCACTCTCGCCGGCGGCCGAGAGGTCGGCCTCGATCGCGATGTCGACGACGAAGTCCTGTCCGTCGCGCCGCTCCTGCGGGAACACCCCGTGGAACCCGCGGGCGCGGATGCCGGTGACCTCGATGATGTCGCTGGTGACGTCGGCCATTCAGTCCTCCGTCCGGCCGGTGGGCGCAGCGGCGCTCGCCGCACGGGCGGTGCGCAGGGCCTCGGCGACGTCGAGTGCGTCGACGGTCGAGCGCACGTCGTGCACCCGGACCCCCCAGACCCCGAGGTCGCTCAGGTATGCGCTGGTCACCGCGGTCGCGACGTCCCGCTCCAGGGGCGGTCGCGGCACCCCCTCCGGCCGGCCGACGGCCCCAAGGAAGCCCTTGCGGCTCGTGCCGACGATGACCCGGTGGCCCCGTCCCATGAGACTCGGCAGGGTCGCGATGAGGTGCCAGTTGTGCTCGAAGCTCTTGGCGAAGCCGAGGCCGGGGTCGAGGATGATCCGCTCCTCGGGAACCCCGGCCGCTCGGAACGCCTCGACCCGCTCAGACAGCTCGTCGATCACCTCGGCCGTGACCTCGCCGTAGACCGCGCGCCGCTGCATGTCCGCGCTGTGCCCGCGCCAGTGCATGAGGATGACGTCGCATCCGGAGACGGCCGCATCGGCGGCGACGGCGGCCATGTCCGGGTCGGCGAGGCCGCCGCTGACGTCGTTGATGTATGCGGCGCCCACCTCGACCGCCCGCCTCGCCACCTCTGCGCGCATCGTGTCGACGGAGACCGTCAGCCCCGACCCGGCCAGGGCCTCGACGACCGGCAGGGTGCGGTCGAGCTCGTCCTCGAAGGCGACCCGTCCGGCACCCGGACGGGTCGACTCCCCACCGACGTCGATGATGTCGGCACCCGCCTGCGCGAGGTCGCGAGCATGTGCCACCGCGGCATCGGCGTCGAGCCAGAGCCCTCCGTCGCTGAAGGAGTCCGGCGTGACGTTGAGCACGCCCATGACGAGGGGGCGGGTCATCGCCGCTGCCTCACGCGCGCTTGCCACCGAGCAGCAGTGACATCGCCTCGGATCTGGTGGCGGGGTTGCGGAGCTGGCCGCGGACGGCCGAGGTGATCGTGCGGGACCCGGGTTTGCGGACCCCGCGCATGGACATGCACAGGTGCTCGGCCTCGACCACGACGATGACGCCCTGGGCGTCGAGATGGTTGACCAGGGAGTCGGCGATCTGGGTGGTGATCCGCTCCTGGACCTGCGGCCGACGGGCGAAGACGTCGACGAGCCGGGCGAGCTTGGACAGGCCGGTCACTCTGCCGTCGAGGGCCGGGATGTAGCCGATGTGGGCTTCACCGTGGAACGGCAGGAGGTGGTGCTCACACACGGAGTACACCGGGATGTCCCGGACGATGACCATCTCGTCGTGGTCGATCTGGAAGGTGCGAGAGAGCACGTCGGAGGCCTCCATACGGAGACCGGCGTACATCTCGACCGCAGCGCGGGCCACCCGGGCGGGGGTGTCGACCAGACCCTCCCGGTCGGGGTCCTCGCCGATGGCCAGGAGGAACTCCCGCACCGCCGTCTCGGCGCGCACGAGGTCGACCTCGGGAGCCTGGATCCGCCCCCCGTCGAGGCCGGTGACCCCGGAGGCGGCCCGCATCTCGAGGGCGTCAGTGCCCACGCGGGTCGACCTGTCCACCCTCGGGCACCTGCACCACCTCGGCAGCCGGCTGCTCCGGCGGGGGCGCCGCGCCGTTCTGGGCCGCCTGCTCGATGCGATGCTCGACGGCCGGGTCGCCCTGGTTGACCCTCGCACCGTCCGGCGCCCCGGCCGCGTGACCGTTGAGCGCCGCCTGCTCGGCAGGGGTGAGGACCGGGGGCCGGTCCGAGTGCACGCGCAGGTCGCTGGACAGCCACGTCGGTCGGTGCGGACGCTTGCGGACGGCGGAGAAGATCTCCGCGAGCTCTGCCGCGTTGAGCGTCTCGTGCTCGAGGAGGTCGAGGACGAGGCGGTCGAGGACGTCGCGGTTGTCGTTGATGACGTGCCAGGCCTCGTCGTGGGCGTCGTCGATGAGCCGACGGACCTCCTCGTCGACGACCGCGGCGATCTCCTCGCTGTAGTCGCGCTGGTGTCCCATGTCGCGACCGAGGAACACCTCGCCCTGGCTCTGGCCGAGCTTGATCGCGCCGACGCGCTCGCTCATGCCGAACTCGGTGACCATCTTGCGGGCGAGCGCCGTGGCCTTCTCGATGTCGTTGGCGGCCCCGGTCGTCGGGTCGTGGAAGATGATCTCCTCGGCGACCCGGCCGCCGAGGGCATAGGCGAGCTGGTCGAGGATCTCGTTCCGGCTGGTCGAGTACTTGTCGTCGATCGGCATGACCATGGTGTAGCCCAGGGCCCGCCCACGCGGCAGGATCGTCACCTTCGTCACCGGGTCGGTGTGGTTCATGGCCGCTGCGACGAGGGCGTGACCACCCTCGTGGTAGGCGGTGATCTTGCGCTCCTTGGCGGACATGATCCGGGTGCGCTTCTGCGGGCCGGCGATCACCCGGTCGATCGCCTCGTCGAGCATGTCGTTGTCGATGAGCTGCTTGTCCGAACGCGCGGTGAGCAGGGCGGCCTCGTTGAGGACGTTGGCCAGGTCGGCGCCGGTGAAGCCCGGCGTGCGGCGGGCGACGGCCAGCAGGTCGACGCCCGGGGCCATCGGCTTGCCCGAGCCGTGGACCTGCAGGATGCGGTGGCGCCCGATCATGTCGGGGTTCTCGACCGCGATCTGCCGGTCGAACCGTCCCGGACGCAGCAGGGCGGGGTCGAGGATGTCGGGGCGGTTGGTCGCGGCGATGAGGATGACGTTGGTCTTGACGTCGAACCCGTCCATCTCGACGAGCAGCTGGTTGAGCGTCTGCTCGCGCTCGTCGTGACCACCGCCGAGGCCGGCGCCACGGTGGCGGCCGACGGCGTCGATCTCGTCGACGAACACGATCGCGGGCGCGTTGGCCTTGGCCTGCTCGAAGAGGTCGCGCACGCGGGAGGCACCCACGCCGACGAACATCTCGACGAAGTCTGAGCCGGAGATCGAGTAGAACGGAACGCCCGCCTCCCCGGCGACGGCCCGGGCCAGAAGGGTCTTGCCGGTGCCCGGCTGGCCGTAGAGGAGCACGCCCTTGGGGATCTTCGCGCCGACGGCGAGGAACTTGGCCGGCTCACGGAGGAACTCGACGATCTCGTGCAGCTCCTCGACCGCCTCGTCGGCCCCGGCGACGTCGGCGAAGGTGACCTTGGGGGTGTCCTTGGTCGCGAGCTTGGCCCGCGACTTGCCGAACTGCATGACCCGACCGCCGCCGCCCTGGGCCTGGCTCATGAGGAACCAGAACAGCAGGACCAGCAGGATGATCGGCGCGAACGTCATGAAGAAGGTCCAGAACGCCGACGAGCGCTCGATCGTGTCGTTGTAGCCGCCCTCCCCGACGTTCTCGTCCACGAGGGCCACGATCTCCTCGGCGCGGGCGTCGACGAACTCGGTGCGCACCTGGGTCGCCTCGGAGACGGACCCGTCGGGGCTCGAGTAGGCCTGACCCTCCTTGAGGTCGAGGTCGAGGACGTTCTCGGAGGTCAGCTGGGCCTTGTCGACGTGTCCGTCCGTGATCAGCTGGACGGCCTCGTTGGTGTCGATGCGGGCGTAGCCGCCGCTGCCGTCCACCGAGAACATCGCGAAGGCGATCGCGACGGCGACAAACAGCCAGAACAGTGGCGTGCGGAAGATGCGCTTGGCGTTCATACGTGTGTCGTGCCGGGCTCGTGCAAGCCCGTCCTCTCTGCAGACGGTACTGACCGGGTGGTCGCTTGGACAACGCTACCGGGGTGCGGTCTGTTCCACCGACTCCGCCCGCCCCTCCTCATGACGGCGAGCCGGTGGTCCACACGGGGGGGCAGCACGCCCCGTCTGACACCACACCTCCGGTGGAGAGCCGCCGACGGTGACCGTGGTCTCAGCTGTACACGTGCGGGGCGAGGGTGCCGATGTCCCGCAGCCCGCGATAGTGCTCGGCGTAGTCCAGGCCGTAGCCGACGACGAACTCGTTGGGGATGTCGAAGCCGACCCACCGGCAGTCGATCTGCACCTTGGCGGCGTCCGGCTTGCGCAGCAGCGTGCAGATCTCGACGGACGCCGGCTGGCGGGACTCGAGGTTGGCACGGATCCACGACAGCGTGAGCCCGGAGTCGACGATGTCCTCGACGATGAGCACGTGGCGCCCGGAGATGTCGGCGTCGAGGTCCTTGAGGATGCGCACGACGCCGCTGCTCTTGGTGCCCGAGCCGTACGACGAGACCGCCATCCAGTCGACCGGCGCCGAGAACGGCAGGTGGCGCATCAGGTCGGCCATGACCATGATCGCGCCCTTGAGGACGCCGACGAGCAGGACGTCCTTGCCCTCGTACGCCTCGGCGATCTCGGTGGCCAGCTCGGCGAGCCGTCCCTGGATCTGGTCGTCGGAGAGGAGGACCTTCTCGAGGTCCCGGCCCATCGCTGCGCTGTCCACCCGCCCTATTCAACCGGACCGGGCCGCTCGATGCGCACCCTGGTCCCGACGCGGGTCACCCGCAGGTTCCCGGGCAGGTGCAGGGGACCCTGTCCGCTCCAGTGCGTGAGAAGTCGGTCACAGGCGTCGGTATGCGCTGCTCCCGTCTGCCCCGCCGGTGCACCGGCCCCGACGAGCAGCAGCCGCCAGACCCGGGTGCGCAGCGCGGGCGGGATCGCGACGAGCGCCGAGACATCGTGGTCGGTGCCCGGGCCGAGTCCTCGGCGGGCATCCGCGGCGAGCGCGTCGAGGAGGTCCGCGTCGGCACGAAGCTGGTCGGCGCTGCGCGCCAGGGCGGCGGTCACGCCGGGGCCGAGGTCTCGCTCGAGGTCGGCGACGGCCCGCCGGGCCCGGACCCGGGTGAACTCGGGGTCGGTGTTCATCGGGTCGTCCCAGACCTCGAGACCCTCCGCGGAACAGGCCGCCCGGGTCTGCTCCCTGGTGATGCCGAGCAGCGGGCGCTCGAGGAGGCCGCGGCACACCGGCATCCCCGCGAGGGACCGCGCGCCGGACCCGCGGGTGAGGCCGAGCAGCACCTGCTCGGCCTGGTCGTCGAGAGTGTGCCCGAGCAGCACGGCGGCGGCACCGAGCCGCTGGGCCGTCTCGCTCAGTGCCTGGTGTCGGGCCTCCCGCGCGGCCGCCTCGAGCCCCTGACCGCCGCGGCTGACCGCCACCCGCACGACCTCGACGGGGTCGAGCCCGAGCCGCCGACAGGTCGCCGCCGCAGCCTGCGCGACCTCGCCCGACCCCGGCTGGAGGCCGTGGTCGACGACCACGGCGCCACCGGCCCACGCACCGTGGCGGCACTCGAAGGCCACCGCCTCGGCGAGCGCCAGGGAGTCGGCGCCACCCGAGCATGCGACGAGCACCACGCCGTCGTCGCGACCCATGCGCTCCGCGAGGTCGCCGAGGTGGGTGCGCACCGCATACCGGATGGCGGCGACAGCCGGATGCGGGCGCCCGCTCCGACCGCTGCGCCCGTCCGCCGTCACGTCAGGTTCAGCCGTGCACCCGGGCGACCCAGGCGCCGGGGTCGGAGATCTCGACCGGCCTGGGAAGGGTGTCCGGGGAGGTCCAGACCGCGTTGAGCCCGTCCCAGCCGACGGTGTCGACGACGGCGCGCACGAACACGGCGCCGTCGCGGTACTGCCGCATCTTGGCGTCGAGCCCGAGGAGGCGGCGGAGCAGCTTGTCGACGGCGCCCTGGCCCTGGCGGCGCTTGGTGAACTTGCGGCGGATCTCGTCGACGCTCGGGATGACCTGCGGGCCGACCTCGTCCATGACGACGTCCGCGTGGCCCTCGAGGAGGGACATCACCGCGGTCAGCTCGGCGACCTTCTCGCGGGTCTCCGGGGTGGCGAGCAGATCGGCGAGGCCGCCCCCGTCGCCGGAGAACGCCTCGGGCAGCCGGGTGAGCAGCTGCTGGGCCTTCTCCTGCAGGCTCTCCGGGTCGGGGGTCATCTCGGCCGCGATCGTGCGGGCCTGCGCGATCATGTGGTCGCGCAACCACGGCACGGCCGTGAACTGCACCCGATGGGTCTCCTCGTGCATGCACACCCACCGTCGGAAGTCGGTGTCGTCGACCTGGAGGTCGCGGGCGACCTGGACCATGTTCGGCGCGACGAGCAGCAGGGTGGGGTCGCCGCCTGGGGCGAGGTCGTACTGCCCGAGCACCTTGCTGGACAGGAAGGCGAGGAGGGCACCGGCCTCGGCACCGGTCACCTTGCCGCCGATCGCCGTGGCGGTCGCCGACGGGGTCGCGTCGCGCTTGCTCATGACGTCGGCGAAGACCGGGTCCATCAGGGCCGACATGGAGTCGGCGTTGACCGAGATCCACGAGGGTCGGTCGATGACGAGCGGAGCGGGCGCCTCCCCGGGAGCGTGCATCCGCGAGGTCGCTGCCACCGGCTCGACGGCCTCGGCGGCGAGCCGGCGGATCTGCTCGACCGCCTCGCGGGCCTGGGCGGCGCTGACCGACGGGCCTGCCTGCACGAGCCGTGCGCCGGTCGCCTTGGCGAACGACCAGTCGACGTAGGACGGCGGAGGCGTGGTCTCGGTCGTGGTCAGGTCGGTCATGGGGTTCCTTCGCTGTGGCGGACTCGGTCAGACGCTGGTCGTGGTCAGCAGACGCTGGTCGTGGTCATCGACAACCGCACTCCGTCAGCGCAGTCACCAACCGATCCAACGCGTCACGCGCGGCCAACCTTCCCGAGCGGGGCACCTTGTCGGCGATGACCACGAAGCTCAGCAGTCGCCCGTCCCGGGTCGTCGTGGTGCCCGCGAGGGCCGCGGTCGCGTTGATCGTGCCGGTCTTGGCACGCGGGATGCCGGCGACGACCTGTGTCGACGCCGTGGCGAACCGCTCGTCGAGTGTCCCGCTCAGCCCGGCGACCGGCAGTTCAGCCACGAGGGACGCGAGGACCGGGTCCGCTCCCGTCGTCGCGAGGAGGAGCAGGTCGGAGACCACCCGGGCGGGCAGGAGCTGGTCGTAGGTCATGCCGGAGGTGTCCAGGAGAGTCGCGCCGGTGACGTCGACCCCCAGCTCAGCCACCCGGCCCAGGACGAAGGCGGCGACCCCCTCGAAGTCCGTCGGGCCCCCGACCGAGGCGGAGGCCTGCCGGGCGAGCGCCTCGGTGAGCGCGTTGTCGCTGTCGGCCATGGCGAGTGCGGTGACCTCGGCGACCGTGGCACTGCGGACTGCACCGACGCGCGGCCCGACAGCCGCGCCGGGGAGCACCGGGTCCGACGCCACCGTCGCGGGAACGCCCGCGGCGGTGAGGGCCTCGGCGAAGGCCCCCGCCGCCTCGAGCTCCGGGAAGGGCGGGGACGGCTCGTCCGGACGAGGTCGCTGCCCGGCCAGCCCGATCATCGTCACGCCCTGGTTGAACCCGGCGCGGATGTCCGCCATGTTCCACAGCGGCGCGTAGCGTGGCCCGGCGGCGTGCGACATGTCGAGGGTGACGGTCAGCGCGGCCGGGGCGCTCCCGTCCCGGCCGACCCGCTCGACGACCTGCGCGGCGAGGTCAGCCAGGCCGGCGTGTCCCTCGACCGCGAGCGGATCCCCCGCACCCGTCGCCAGCATCGTGTCCCCACCGGCCACGAGAGCGACGGTGTCCGGAGCGGTCAGCACGGCGGCGGTCGTGAACCGGCTCCGCGGGTCGAGCGTGTGCAGCACCGCGGCTCCGGAGAGCAGCTTCTGCGTCGAGGCCGGCGTGACGGGACGATCGGCCTCCCGCGCATACAGCACCTCGCCGGTCGGTCCGTCGGCGACCACCACCGTGGCCGAACCGAAGAAGCCCGGGTCGGCCAGCCGCTCCTCGATGGTCGCGGTCAGCGCCGCCCGGTCCGGCAGCGGCGCGGCTGGGTCGGCTGCGAGGACCGGCTGCACCGGGCCCGGGGTCGGGACCGGCACCAGTCCGGTCACCTCCGGCTCGGGCTCGGGGGGCGGCAGCGTGGCCGGGTCGACGGGCTCGGCGATCGTGAGCACGCCCGGGGCCAGGTCATAGGCGTCGGCGGTCGCGTATGCACCGGTCGCCACCGCGAGAGCGCCGGCCGTCAGGGCGGCGATCGTGCGGCGGCGGGGCATCGGCGGTCCTCGTGGGCCAGGGGTGCAAGACTGTCCCCAGCAGAGTAGGTCACTAGGGAGCACCTCCCGCGAAGGAGTCAGACAGTGGAGTTCGACGTCACCATCGAGATCCCCAAGGGCGCTCGCAACAAGTACGAGGTCGACCACGAGACCGGCCGGATCCGGCTGGACCGGCTGCTGTTCACGTCGATGGCCTACCCGTCCGACTACGGCTACGTCGAGGACACCCTCGGCGAGGACGGCGACCCCCTCGACGCGCTCGTTCTCCTGGACGAGCCGACCTGGCCCGGATGCCTGGTGCGGGCCCGGCCGATCGGCTTGTTCCACATGCGCGACGAGGCCGGCGGCGACGACAAGCTCCTCTGCATCCCGGCCGGTGACCCCCGCAAGACCCACATCACCGAGCTCGAGCACATCAACGAGTTCGACCGGCTCGAGATCCAGCACTTCTTCGAGACCTACAAGGACCTCGAGCCGGGCAAGTCGGTCGAGGGCGCCCACTGGGCCGGTCGGGACGAGGCGGAGCGGGTCGTCATCGAGGCCCTCGAGCGCGCCAAGGCGGCCGGGATGTCGACGGCGCGGTGGCGGATGCCGGCCGCGCACCACACCGAGAGCCAGGCCGAGCGACCCGAAGCGTGGTCCGAGGCGCACGCGGCGTCGGCGGCGCGGGCCCGCGAGGAGCTGGCGACCAAGGAGCGCCCACTCAGCGACTGAGGCCATGAGGGGCCCCGTTCCCGTCCCCGCGGGTGGCGCCATCCGTGGGAGAGTTGCGCCGTGAGCACTGCGTCCAGCACGACAGACAACACGTCAGATCGCAGCCCGACAGAGAGCAGCACGACAGAGAGCGGCACGACAGCGGCCGGCGACCCCGCCCCCTCGAGCTCCCCGGTCGGGGTCCACTCCGAAGCCGGCCGGCTGCGAACCGTCCTCGTCGCGGCTCCCGGGCTCGCGCATACCCGTCTGACTCCGGACACCTGCAAGGACCTGCTCTTCGACGAGGTGCTCTGGGTCGAGCGCGCCCGCGCCGACCACGAGGAGTTCCGGGGCCGGATGACCGAGCGCGGCATCGAGGTGCTCGAGCTGAACGAGATGCTCACCCAGGTCGTCGCCGACCCGACTGCCCGCGACTGGATCCTCGACCGGCGGATCACGATCGAGGACGTCGGTATCGGCCTGGTCGACCCGACCCGGCAGTGGCTCACCTCGCTGAGCCCCTCGGACCTCGCCGCGCACCTCGTCGGCGGGGTGTCCTACAGCGAGCTGCCCGAGGAGTTCGGCGGCGCCTTCCTCACCGTCCTGCGCGACGGACTGCGCGACCAGCACCACTGGATCCTGCCGCCGCTGCCGAACACGCTGTTCATGCGCGACAACACGTCATGGATCTACGGCGGAGTGACGCTCAACCCGATGTACTGGCCGGCGCGTCGACCGGAGACGCTGCTGACCGCTGCGATCTACAAGTTCCACCCGAGGTTCGTCGACGCCCAATTCTCGGTCTGGTTCGGCGACCGCGACGAGCCGGGTCGCGCCGGTGCGCACGGGTCCTCGGGCGCGACGCTCGAGGGCGGCGACGTCATGCCGATCGGTCGCGGCACGGTGCTCGTCGGCATGGGCGAACGCACCTCCCACCAGGCGATCACCCAGCTGGCCCGCTCGATGTTCGACCGGGGCGCGGCCGAGCAGGTGGTCGTCGCCGGCCTACCCCACTCGCGGGCGGCGATGCATCTGGACACGGTCTTCACCTTCTGCGACGCCGAGACCGTGACCGCGTTCGGGCCGGTGGTCGACCACATCGTGCCGCTCGTGCTGCGTCCGTCCTCGTCGAACCCGACCGGCCTGGAGATCGAGCGCGCGCCCGGCTCCTTCGTCGACGCCGTCGGGGCCGCGCTGGGGGTGTCACTTCGGGTCGTCGAGACCGGGGGCGACGTCTACGGCATGCACCGCGAGCAGTGGGACGACGGCAACAACGTCGTCGCGCTCGAGCCCGGAGTCGTCATCGGCTACGACCGCAACACCCACACCAATCGGCTGCTGCGCAAGGCCGGCATCGACGTCATCGAGATCTCCGCCTCCGAGCTCGGCCGGGGCCGCGGCGGCGGCCGCTGCATGACGTGCCCCATCTCGCGGGACGCGCTCTACGACTGAGGGCGTTGCCCGCTGCGGGGGCACCTCCCCTGCGAGGGGGAACCTCCCCTGCGAGACGGTCGCTCCGTGGATCACCGGCAATTGCACGCGCGCGGCGGATGGACCGTCGCACGACGGAGCAAAGGTCTGCGACGCGCCCGTCAGCTGACCAGCTTGAGGCCGACGATGCCCGAGATGATGAGCAGCAGGAACACGACCCGCGCGACGGTGACGGGCTCGGTGCCGGTGACCATCGCATACACGACGGTCAGCGAGGCGCCGATGCCGACCCACACCGCATACGCCGTGCCGGTGGGAAGGGTGCGCATCGCATAGGCCAGCCCACCCATGCTCAGCGCCAGCGCGAGGGCGAACACCGCTGTCGGCCCGGGGCGGCTGAACCCCTCCGACCGACCGAGTGCGGTGGCCCAGACGGCCTCCAGCACACCGGAGATGACGAGAACGATCCATGCCATGACGACCCTCCTGCGGGCCGTCTTGTCGCTGTCCGGGTACGGCGCCCCTCGTCCGGGGATCGCGTCGGCGATCCAGCTGCAAGGGTAGCAACGCGAACCTCGACGCCGAGAAACGCGGACGTGCCCCCGACGCTGGCGTCGGGGGCACGTGGTGGAGCCGCCTAAGGGAATCGAACCCTTGACCTATTCATTACGAGTGAATCGCTCTGGCCGACTGAGCTAAGGCGGCGCGCCGGACCACTATACGAGGTCCGATGGAGCAGGACCAATCAGCCTCAGCGGGTCAGCAGCGCAGGCCGTCCTCGGGGACGGTGCCCTCGATGAAGAAGTCGTCCACAGCGTCGTCGACGCACGCGTTGCTGCGGGTGTATGCGGTGTGCCCGTCTCCGTCGAAGCTCACCAGCACGCCGTTCTCGAGCTGGGCGGCGAGCCTCTCGGACCACTCGTACGGCGTCGCCGGGTCCCGGGTCGTGCCGATGACGACGATGGGCTCGCTTCCGGCTGCGGTGATCTCGCGCGGGCCCCCGCCGACGGGTTCGTGCGGCCAGAAGCCGCACGTCATCGTGGACCACGTGAGGAACCGTCCCCACGTCGGGGCGACCTCCTCGGCTTGCGCCTCCGCGGACTCGAAGTCGGCGATGTCGTCGGACTCGGGTCGATCGAGGCAGTTGACGGCGTAGATCACCTCGAGGAGGTTGCTCGTGTACGCCCCGCTGGAGGTTCGGAACGCATAGGCGTTGGCCAGCCCCATGAGCTCGGTGGCGTCGTCGCGCTCGACGACGTCGCGCAGCGCGTCCGTGAGGAAGGCCCACATCCCCTGGTCGTACATGGCCTGAGCGACGCCCACTGCGGCCCAGCCCTCGCTCATCGTGTCCAGTCGGGCGTCACCGCTGATCGGCACGGGTTCGGCATCGAAGCGCTCCATGAGGTCGCGCATGCCCTGCATCACCTCGTCGACGGTGTCGCCGAGCGGGCAGTCGCCCTCGTCGATGCAGTCCTGGGCCCACGCGGCGGTGGCGCGGTCGAAGCCCTCGGCCTGTCCACGCATGACCTCCTGCAGGGTGAGGTCGGGCGCGAGCACGCCGTCGAGGACGAAGCGACCCACCCGGTCGGTGAACTGCTCGGCGTAGACCGCGCCGAGGTAGGTGCCGTAGGACTTGCCGAGATAGGTGAGCCGCTCCTCCCCCAACGCGGCCCGCAGGATGTCCATGTCCGTGGCGGCGTCGACGGTGGAGACGTTGGCGAGCAGCTCGCCTGCAGCGGCATCGCAGGCCTGGGCGAAGCCC
>JBAUUB010000251.1:0-20244 GCA_049582485.1 Dermatophilaceae bacterium | reverse complement strand
GTGTCGTGCTCTCTTGGTCGTCCTGCGCTTTCGGTCGTCCTCGAGAGTGCCCTGGGCGGGGCATTTGCGCGTTTCAACCTGCTCAGCGCCGCTTCAGTCGCTACCATGCGCTCACGCCGATCCCACGGCACGGTCGTGAGGGGGGTGACGGTACCGTCCCACGGAAGGGAAGACGATCGATGGCCGCCAGGGCTACGACATCAGCCGCTCAGCGCGGTAAGGCCGCGAAGGCCGCGACCGGACGGTCGCGGTCGCGGGCCACTACCGCGAACACGGCCGCGCAGGCCGCCACGATGGTGGTTCGCGACGACGAGGAACCATGGACCGAGACCGAGCTCACCGAGCTCCGGGCAGAGGTCGAGTCCGACATCGCCCAGCTCGAGAGTGAGATCGCGACGGCGGAGGCCGAGCTGCACGACCTCATGCTGGACGCGGGCGACGGAGCCGGTGACGACCAGGCCGACGCTGGAGCCAAGACCTTCGAACGGGAGCAGGAGATCTCGCTCGCGAACAACGCGCGCGACCTGCTCGACCAGAACCGACGCGCGCTCCAGCGAATGGCCGATGGCACGTACGGAGTCTGCGAGAACTGCGGCAACCCGATCGGCAAACTTCGACTTCAGGCCGCACCTCGTGCGACCCTATGCATGCCATGCAAGAAGAAAGAGGAGCGTCGCTGACCGCTCGACGCGTCCCACGTCTCGCGTGGATCTCGCTGCTCGTCGCTCTGGGCGTGGTCGTCATCGACCAGGCCACCAAGATCTGGGCCCTGCGAGCACTCACCCCAGGGGAATCGGTTCCCGTCATCGGTGAGCTCATCCAGCTGACCATCATCCGCAACCCGGGCGCCGCGTTCTCCATCGGCAACCAGGCGACCTGGCTGCTGACCCTCGTCGCCGTCGTCGTCCTCGCCGTCGTGCTCGGGTCGCTGAGGCGACTGGGTCACCTCGGGTGGGCGCTGTGCCTGGGTCTGCTCCTCGGCGGAGCCGTCGGCAACCTTGTGGACCGACTCGTCCGCGAGCCGGGGGTCGGCCGTGGGCATGTGGTCGACTTCATCGACTACGGAGGCCTGTTCATCGGCAACGTTGCGGACATCGCGATCGTGGTCGCCGCCGTGACCATCGCCCTGCTCGCCTGGAAGGGCATCGGGCTGGACGGTACCCGCGAGACCCGCGAGACCGGTGGCGTCGAGTCGACGGAGTCAGCGGCCGGTCGGGCGGACGACGCATGACTGGCGGTCAGGTACGCACGGTGCTCGTCCCGGACGGTCTCGAGGGCAGCCGAGTCGACGCTGCGGTCGCACGGCTCTTCGGGCTGTCCCGAACCAAGGCCGCCGACGTGGCGGCCCGAGGAGGTATCCGCATCGACGGGGTCCAGGTCGCCAAGTCGGCGATCGTGCCCGTGGGCGCCATGCTCGAGGTCGAGCTGCCCCGAGCCCCCGAGTCTCCGTCGGTCGAGGTCATCGCAGAACCGGTGCCCGGGATGCGGATCGTCCACGACGACGAGGACATCGTCGTCGTCGACAAGCCGGTCGGCGTGGCCGCACACCCCAGTGCAGGGTGGCGCGGGCCCACGGTCGTCGGGGGACTGGCGGCCACCGGGTACCGCATCGCCACGAGCGGGGCGAGCGAGCGTCAGGGAGTCGTCAGTCGGCTCGACGTGGGCACCTCCGGTCTGATGGTGGTCTGCAAGAGCGAGCGCGCATACTCCATCCTCAAACGTGCCTTCAAGGAGCGGCGGGTCGACAAGACCTACCACACCCTCGTCCAGGGTCTTCCCGATCCCGTGGTGGGCACCATCGACGCCCCGATCGGCCGCCACCCGGGGCACGACTACAAGTTCGCGGTGATGGACTCCGGCAAGCCGGCGGTCACGCACTACGAGCTGCTCGAGGCCTTCCGGCATGCGTCGCTGCTCACCGTGCGTCTGGAAACCGGCCGGACGCACCAGATCCGCGTGCACATGGCGGCGGTCCGCCACCCCTGTGTCGGCGACCCCCTCTACGGCGCCGACCCCCGGCTCGCCGCGCGCCTCGGCCTGGACCGGCAGTGGCTGCACGCCGTGGGACTCGGCTTCGAGCACCCCGGCTCGGGGGACTGGGTCACGTTCGAGAGCACCTATCCGGAGGACCTCGCCGCAGCGCTGGAGCGACTCGAGGTCCGGTGATCGGCGACACCCCGCGACGACACGCCGAGGAGTGTCCGACGGGCGACCTACGATGGTCCAGCCATGGGAAAGTCTGAGTCGTTCGTCCACCTGCACGTCCACACCGAGTACTCCATGCTCGACGGGGCGGCGAGGATCGGTGACCTCTTCACCAAGGCCGAGCAGCTGGGGATGCCGGCGGTCGCCATGACGGACCACGGCTACCTGTTCGGTGCGCACGAGTTCTGGAAGAAGGCCCAGGACACGTCGGTCAAGCCGATCATCGGGCTGGAGGCCTACGTCACACCGGGCACCCACCGGTCGGACCGGACGAGGGTGAAGTGGGGTGACGAGCGCACGCGAGGCGGCGACGACGTCTCCGGAGGCGGCCTGTACACCCACATGACCCTGCTGGCCCGCACGACCGAGGGCATGCACAACCTCTTCCGGATGGACAGCCAGGCCTCCCTGGACCAGGAGTTCGCGAAGTACCCACGGCTGGACCGTGAGCTGCTGGGCCACTACAGCGAGGGCCTGATCGCCACGACGGGCTGCCCGTCGGGCGAGATCCAGACGCGCCTGCGGCTCGGTCAGTACGACGCAGCCCGAGCCGCGGCCGCCGAGTTCCGGGACATCTTCGGCGCCGAGAACTACTACTGCGAGGTGATGGACCACAACAACGACATCGAGCGCCGGACCATCAAGGACCTCCTCCGCCTGGCGAAGGACCTCGACCTGCCCCTCCTGGCGACCAACGACTCGCACTACACGAACCCCGACGACGCGACCGCCCACGCGGCTCTGCTCTGCGTCCAGTCCGGGTCGACGCTGATGGACCCGGACCGCTTCAGGTTCGACGGCGAGGGCTACTACCTGCAGTCGCCGGAGGAGATGCGGCGGACCTGGCGCGAGCTGCCCGAGGCGTGCGACAACACTCTGCTCGTCGCCGAGCGCTGCGAGGTCGAGTTCACCGAGGGCGAGGGCCGCTACATGCCCAAGTTCCCGTGCCCGCCGGGGGAGAGCGAGCAGAGCTGGTTCGTCAAGGAGGTCTACCGGGGACTTCAGGACCGCTTCCCCGGCGGCGTCCCGGACTACGCCCGCACCCAGGCCGACTTCGAGATCGACGTCATCGTCTCCAAGGGGTACGCCGGATACTTCCTCGTCGTCGCCGACTTCATCACGTGGGCAAAGGACAACGGGATCAGGGTGGGGCCTGGGCGCGGTTCCGGCGCGGGGTCGATGTGCGCCTATGCCATGAAGATCACCGATCTCGACCCGGTCCCGCACGGTCTGATCTTCGAGCGGTTCCTCAACCCGGAGCGGATGTCGATGCCGGACTTCGACGTCGACTTCGACGAGCGTCGTCGAGGGGACGTCATCAAGTACGTCACCGAGAAGTACGGCTCCGAGCGCGTCGCACAGATCGTCACGTACGGCACCATCAAGGCCAAGCAGGCCGTCAAGGATGCCGCGCGGGTGATGGGCCATCCCTTCGTCGTGGGCGAGTCGCTGACCAAGGCGATGCCCGCCGACCAGATGGGCAAGGGTGTGTCCCTCTCGGAGGTCTACGATCCCGAGCACGCCCGATACGGCGAGGGCAAGGAGTTCCGAGAGCTCGTCGAGACCGAGAGCCACCTCCAGGAGATCGTCGCCACCGCCAAGGGCCTCGAAGGTCTCAAGCGTCAGTGGGGCGTGCACGCCGCCGGCGTCATCATGTCCAGCGAGCCGCTCATCGACCTGATCCCGATCATGAAGCGGGTGCAGGACGGTCAGATCATCACCCAGTTCGACTACCCGACGTGCGAGTCGCTCGGACTGGTCAAGATGGACTTCCTCGGCCTGCGCAACCTGACGATCCTCGACGACGCGATCGCCAACGTGCGCGACAACCGCGGTGAGGAGATCGACCTCGACGAGCTCTCCCGGACCCTCGACGACGCGGCGACCTACGAGCTGCTCGGCCGCGGCGACACCCTCGGCGTCTTCCAGCTCGACGGCGGCGGCATGCGTTCGCTGCTGCGCGTGATGCAGCCCGACAACTTCGAGGACATCTCGGCCGCCCTCGCTCTGTACCGTCCCGGCCCGATGGGGGTCAACGCACACACGAACTTCGCCCTGCGCAAGAACGGCAGGCAGGAGCTGATTCCGCTCGACCCGCAGCTCAAGGGCAAGCTGCAGCCCGAGATGGTCGAGGCCCTCGAGCCGATCCTCGGCACGACCTACGGCCTGGTCATCTACCAGGAGCAGGTCATGGAGATCGCCCAGAAGCTCGCGGGCTACACGCTCGGCAACGCCGACCTGCTCCGGCGCGCGATGGGCAAGAAGAAGAAGAGCGTCCTCGACGCCGAGTACGTCCCCTTCTCCGAGGGGATGAAGGCCAACGGCTTCACCGAGGAGTCGATCGCTGCACTGTGGGGGGTTCTGGTCCCCTTCTCGGACTATGCCTTCAACAAGGCGCACACGGCCGCCTACGGCCTGGTGTCCTACTGGACCGCATACCTGAAGGCGAACTACCAGGCCGAGTACATGGCCGCCCTGCTGACGAGCGTGGGTGACGACAAGGACAAGTCCGCGCTCTACCTCGGGGAGTGCCGGCGGATGGGTATCAAGGTGCTGCCCCCCGACGTCAACGACTCCGTGGGCCGGTTCGCCGCCGTCGGCTCCGACATCCGCTTCGGGCTGCAGGCGATCCGGAACGTGGGACACCACGTCGTCGACGAGATCATCCGGGCCCGCCAGGAGAAGGGCCGCTTCGCCTCCTTCCGCGACTTCCTCTCCAAGTGCTCCCTGGTCGTGGCGAACAAGCGCACCATCGAGTCGCTCGTCAAGGGCGGAGCCTTCGACGGACTCGGCGAACCCCGGATGGGCCTGCTGCGGATCCACGAGGAGTACGTCGACGCCACGGTGGCGATCAAGCGGGCCGAGGCGATCGGTCAGGACTCCCTCTTCGGTGGCCTCGGGATGGACGACGACGCGAGCTCGGACGGGCTCATGGGCCTGCCACCGGTCCCGCAGACGGAGTGGGACAAGGCGACCCTGCTGACCTTCGAGCGGGAGATGCTGGGACTTTATGTCTCCGACCACCCGCTGCTCGGCATCGAGCACGTCCTGGACCGGCACGCCGACACCCCGATCTCAGCGCTGACCCAGGACGAGGGCCGCGCGGACGGGCAGGTGGTGACCATCGCGGGCCTGATCACCTCGCTCACCCAGAAGCGCAACAAGAAGGGCGAGCTCTACGCGATCGCGACCGTCGAGGACCTCGACGGAGCGGTCGAGGTGTTCTTCTTCGCCAAGACCTGGATGACCGTCAGCACGATGCTCGCGACCGACGTCGTGTGCGTCGTCAAGGGGCGCGTCAACAAGCGCGACGAGACGGTCTCGATCTATGCCTCGGACGTCACCCTCCCCGACCTCACCGATGGGCCGCGGGGCCCGGTCGTCCTCCAGATGGACACCATGCGGGCGACGGCCGGCCGGATCGAAGAGCTGCGCGAGGTCCTCGACAACCACCCCGGGGTCACCGAGGTCCAGCTCCGCCTGCGTCAGCCGGGGCGCTCGACGACCCTGCGACTCCGTCACCGCGTCACCGCGTCGGAAGCGCTGTTCGGCGACCTCAAGGCGCTTCTCGGTCCGGGCTGTCTGGGCGCCTGATCGGCGGGGTCATAGGCTTGGCGCCCATGACCCTTCCCGAGCCGCCGTCGGCCCCGCGACGACCCCGGACCCGTACGCATCACGGGCACTCCTTCGAGGACCCCTACGAGTGGCTGCGGGACAAGGCCGACCCGGACGTCATCGCCTTTCTGGAGGCGGAGAACTCCTATGCCGAGGCCCGCACCAGCCACCTGGAGCCGCTGCGACGCACGATCTACGACGAGATCCGTTCGCGGACCCAGGAGACCGACGCCAGCGTGGCCGTCGGAAGCGGGCCGTGGTGGTACTACACCCGGATGGTCGAGGGTGGGGCCTACGGCATCCACGCCCGCTCGCCACGCACTCCGGGCGGGCCTCGCCCGGACCTGAGCACCGGACGCCCCGTAGTCGACGAACAGGTGCTTCTCGACGCCGACGCGCTGGGCGCCGGGCACGACTACTTCGCGATCGGCGCCTTCTCGGTGAGCGCCGACCACGGGACCCTCGCATACTCGGTCGACGTCTCCGGTGATGAGCGCTTCGACCTCGTGGTCGTCGATCTCGAGACCGGCTCTGTTCGCGACGACTCCATCCGCGGGGTCGGCTACGGCGCCGAGCTGACCACGGACGGTTCGACCGTCTATGTCACCCGCGTCGACGACGCGTGGCGTCCCCACGAGGTCTGGCGGCACCGGGTGGGTGGCGGCTCCCCGGACGCCACGGCGGACGGGGAGCTCGTGCTGCGCGAGGACGACGAGCGGTTCTGGCTGGGTATCGGCGCAAGCCGCGATGACCGCTTCATCCAGATCGGACTCGGCTCGAAGACGACCTCGGAGCACTGGCTGGTCGACGCCTCCGACCCCAGTGCGCGCCCGCGCTGCGTGGCACCTCGCCGGGACGGCGTCGAGTACGACATCGAGGTCGCCGCGGACCGGCTCCTCATCGTGCACAACGCCGACAACCGGAACAGCGACCTGGCGTGGGCACCGCTCTCGGCAAGCACTCACGAGGACTGGCGCCCCCTCCTGCAGAGTGCAGCCGGCGAGCGCTTCTCCGCCGTCGACGCGTTCGGCCACCACTGCGTGCTCTCGATGCGCTCGGCCGGGCTGACGGCCCTGCGGATCCTCGAGCGCGACGACTCGGTCGACGCGGGCTGGCGGCTCGGGCGCGACCTCGTCTTCGAGGAGGAGATCCACACCGTCGGCCTCGGTGACAACGCCGAGGTGGGCACCCAGTCGGTGCTCGTCGTCTACGAGTCGTACCTCACGCCGCGGACCGTCCTCGAGATCGACCTGCGCACCGACGAGCGCGAGGTGCTGCGCCGCGTGCCGGTTCTCGGCGACTACGACCCGACCACCTACGTGCAGCGACGACTCTGGGTCAGCGCGCCGGACGGAGTCGAGGTCCCCGTCTCGCTCGTCACCCGCGCCGACGCCGAGCCGGACGGCACGCACCCGGGCTTCCTCACCGCATACGGCTCATACGAGCACTCCCACGACCCCTACTTCTCGATCCCTCGCCTGAGCCTCCTGGAGCGCGGCCTGTCGTTCGCGGTCGCACATGTCCGAGGCGGTGGAGAGATGGGTCGCGAGTGGTACGAACAGGGGCGCCTGAACCACAAGCGCAACACCTTCACGGACTTCGTGGCCGCGGCCCGCCACTTGGTCGACTCGGGCTGGGTGGCACCGGACCGGCTGGCCGCATGGGGCGGTTCCGCAGGCGGTCTGCTCATCGGTGCGGCGGTCAACCTCGCTCCCGACGCGTTCCGGGTCGTCCACGCCGACGTGCCCTTCGTCGACGCACTGACCACCATGCTCGACCCGTCACTTCCGCTGACGGTCGTCGAGTGGGAGGAGTGGGGCGACCCGCTGCACGACCCCGAGGTGTACGAGTACATGCGCTCCTACACGCCGTACGAGAACATCGCGGCGGCGGCGTACCCCGCGATCCTGGCCACGACGAGTCTGAACGACACCCGGGTCTACTTCGTCGAGCCGGCCAAGTGGGTGGCTGCCCTGCGGGCGACCGTCACCAACGACCCGGTCAGCCGACCCATCCTGCTGCGCACCGAGATGGTGGCCGGTCACGGCGGACGGAGCGGCCGCTACGCCGCCTGGGAGCAGACCGCGTGGGAGTGGTCCTTCGTCCTCGACCAGCTCGACGCGACCGACTCGGCGGTGTCCGGTCGGGTCGCCGGGGAGGCCACCGCGCCCGCCGAGCCGGTGCGCTGACGGGTCAGCGCAGGCCGAAGATCGTGCGGTGCCACTCCTTGGCGGTGCTGCCGGTCAGGTCGGCCATGACGTGCTTGACCTGGGTGTACTCCTCGAAGGAGTACGTCGACATGTCCTTCCCGTAGCCGGAGGCCTTCATGCCGCCGTGGGGCATCTCGGAGATGATCGGGATGTGGTCGTTGATCCACACCGTCCCGGCGCTGATCCGGCGTGCGGCCTCCTGGGCCCGGAAGACGTTCGTGGTCCAGGCCGAGGCCGCCAGTCCGAAGGGGGTGTCGTTCGCCAGCTCCAGGGCCTCCTCGTCGGAGTCGAAGGGCAGGGCGACCAGGACGGGACCGAAGACCTCGTCCTGGACGATCTCGCTCTTCTGCTCGACATCGACGAGCAGGGTGGGCTCGAAGTATGCCCCGGCTGACAGGTCGCCTCCGGGGGCTCGGCCACCGGTGAGGGCCCGTCCTCCGGCCTGAACGGCACGCTCGACCATGGCGGCCACCTTGTCCCGCTGGCGGAACGAGACGAGCGGCCCCTGGTCGGTTTCCGGGTCGGTCGGCACACCCAGCCGGACCGATGCCATGAGCTCGGCGACGCCGGAGACGAAGTCGTCGAAGCGGGAGCGGTGGACGTATGCGCGGGTTGCCGCGGTGCAGTCCTGCCCGGTGTTGATCAGGCTGGCTGCGACGGCGCCGTGGACCGCGGCGTCCAGGTCGGCGTCGTCGAAGACGACGAAGGGGGCTTTGCCGCCGAGCTCGAGGTGGAGTCGGGTTCCGTTCACCGCGGCCAGGCCGGCGATGTGCCGACCCACCGCGGTCGACCCCGTGAACGACGTCATGGCGATCTGGGGAGAGGCGACGATCGCCTCACCGGTCAGCGGACCGGGACCGTTGACGACGTTGACCACGCCCGCCGGTATACCGGCCCGGTCGCAGGCCTGAGCGAGCATGAGAGTGGTGAGCGGCGTGATCTCGGCCGGCTTGAGGACGATCGTGTTCCCCGCTGCGATCGCAGGCAGGATCTTCCATGCCGCCATCTGCAGGGGGTAGTTCCACGGCGAGATCGATCCCACGACACCGATCGCCTCACGTCGGATCGAGGACGTGTGGTCGGCGGAGTACTCCGCGGTGGCGTGGCCGGGCAGGTGTCGCGCTGCGCCCGCGAAGAAGGCGACGTTGTCCACGGACCCCGGCACGTCGAACTCGCGGGCCAGCCGGATCGGCTTGCCGGTCTGCGAGGTCTCCGCCTGGGCGAGGTCCTCGGCGACGGCCTCGAGCTCGCTGTGCAGTGCGTACAGGGCGGCGGAACGCTCCGCCGGGGTCGCACCCGACCACTCCGGGAACGCCGTTCTGGCCGCGGAGATCGCCGCCGCGACGGTGCTCTCGTCGTCGGCTCGGTAGGTCCAGATCGGCTGTCCCGTCGAGGGGTCGATGACCGTCTGCTCGGGCCCGGGACCGGTCCCGTGCACGCCGCCGATGTAGTTGCTCGTCTCGAGGCTCATGAGATCTCCTTGCGCGCTGCCTTGCGTCCGTTCAGCCTAGTGATCCACCAGACTGAACAGCATGCCCACCCCCGCCGGATCCCCCCGTCCTTCGTCGACCGCCGAGCACGCCCGTCTGGCGGAGAGCCCGGACGACATGGACCCGTGGCGCCTGTGGGGTCCCTACGTCAGTGCCCGTCAGTGGGGAACGGTCCGCGAGGACTACAGCGCGGACGGTGACGCCTGGGGGTACTTCCCCTTCGACCACGCCCACCGTCGGGCGTACCGCTGGGGGGAGGACGGCCTCGCCGGACTCACCGACCGCTTCGGATTTCTCAACCTCGCCGTGGCGCTCTGGAACGGCCGTGACGACCGGCTCAAGGAGCGGCTCTTCGGGCTCACCAACCCGCAGGGGAACCACGGCGAGGACGTGAAGGAGTACTGGTGGCCCCTGGACGCCACGCCGACACACTCGTTCGCGTCATGGCTGTACCGCTACCCGCAGGCGGCGTTCCCGTACGGCGAGCTCGTCGCGCGCAACGCCGAACGGGGCCTCGGCGACCGGGAGTTCGAGCTCGCCGACACCGGGGTCCTGGCGGGAGACCGCTTCTTCGACATCGTCGTCAGCCACGCGAAGTCCTCTCCCGAGGACATCTGCCTGACCATCACCGCGACGAACCATGGCCCGGACGCGGCGCCCCTGCACATCGTGCCCCAGCTGTGGTTCCGCAACACGTGGGCGTGGGGCCGGGACGACCGGATGCCGTCGCTGCGGCTCGTGGAGCCGCCCGAACACGACGACGGCGACCTGGTCGCCATCGAGGCTCGACACGGTTGGCTCGGCACGTACCGCCTCTTCGCCGACGACTCACCTGGACCAGGCGACCGGCGGCGGATCGTGCCGAGTCCGCTGTTCTGCGACAACGAGACCAACGACCGGGCGCTGTGGGGCACCGAGGGGCGCACCGCATACCCGAAGGACGCGGTGGACCGCGCCGTCGTCCACGGCGACCGTTCCCTGCTCAACCCGGCCGGGCGAGGCACGAAGGTGGGGCTGGACTACGACTGCGGCGAGGTCGCGCCAGGAGAGAGCGTCACGGTCCGGCTCCGGCTCAAGGCCGGCCCCGCACCCGACCGGCCGTTCGGCGCCGCCTTCGACGCGGTCTTGCGACAGCGGCGGCGGGAGGCCGACGAGTTCTACGCCGAGGTGATCCCGCCGGCCGTGTCTCCGGTGCGTCGGCACGTCGCTCGGCGTGCCTATGCCGGGCTGCTCTGGGGCAAGCAGCTGTACCGGTACAACGTCGAGCAGTGGCTCGAGGGGGACCCGAGCCAGCCGACACCTCCGGACGGCCGCCTCGCACCGGAGCACGCCGGCCGCAACACGTCCTGGCGTCACCTGGCCCTCGCGGACGTCATCTCGATGCCGGACGAGTGGGAGTACCCGTGGTTCGCCGCCTGGGATCTCGCGTTCCACTGCGTGGCGCTGGCGCGGATCGACCCCGACTTCGCCAAGGAGCAGCTCGTCCTGATCTGCCGGGAGTGGTCGCAGCACCCCGACGGCCAGCTGCCGGCGTACGAGTGGGCCTTCTCCGACGTCAACCCGCCGGTGCACGCCTGGGCCGCCTGGCGTGTCTTCGAGATCGACGGCAAGCGGGACCTCGGTTTCCTCAAGCGCATCGTGACCAAGCTGCTGCTGAACTTCGGGTGGTGGGTCAACCGCAAGGACGAGGACGGCTCCAACCTCTTCGAGGGTGGCTTCCTCGGGCTGGACAACATCGGGCTGTTCGACCGGTCCAACGCGGTCCCCGACGACTGGAAGCTCGAGCAGGCCGATGCGACCGCGTGGATGGGTTTCTTCTGCTTGGCCATGCTGCGCATGTCGCTGCAGCTCGCCAGGCAGGACGCCGCCTGGGACGACATCGCCACGACCTTCCTCGAGCGGTTCCTGGCCATCTCGACGGCCATGGAGACCGGCGGCACGAACGGAGTCTCCCTGTGGCACGAGGAGGACGGCTTCTACTACGACGCGCTCATCGCGCCGGACGGCGGCTCGGAGCAGATCCGGGTCCGCTCGCTCGTCGGCCTGCTTCCGCTGCTCGGAGTGGCTCTGGCGCCGCAGTGGGTGCCACGCGAGCTGCCCGACTTCACCGAGCGCCTCGCGTGGCTGCGCCGCCACCGGCCCGAGCAGACCGAGGCGCTCATCCCGACCCGCGGTCCGGACCACATCGCCGTCACGGTCATGCTGACCAGTCCCGACCGGTACCTCCGGCTCGTCACGCGGATGCTGGACGAGAGCGAGTTCCTCGCCGGCCATGGCGTGCGGTCGATGTCGGCTGCGTACCGCGGGGGCTACTCCGCCAACGTTGCGGGCGTCGAGATGTCCCTCCGCTATGTGCCCGGAGAGTCCGACTCAGGCTTGTTCGGCGGCAACAGCAACTGGCGCGGTCCCGTCTGGTTCCCCGTCAACGTCCTCCTCATCGACGCCCTGCGCGTGTATGCGGGCGGCGTCGGAAGCGACGACCACGTCGAGATGCCGACCGGGTCGGGGCGCTTCCTGACGCTCCAGGAGGTGGCCGACGAGCTCGAGGACCGACTCATCTCGCTCTTCGAGCCGGATGCCGACGGGGTCCGTGCCGGCGACCCGCACGACCAGGGCAATGGGCCACTGTGGACTGACCACCCGTTCTTCTGCGAGTACTTCGACGGCGACACCGGCGAGGGGTTGGGGGCCACCCACCAGACCGGCTGGACGGCCCTGGTCGCCCACCTGATCTGCGAGCACGCCGAGCGCACACCCATCACCGAGGAGGATGAGGGCTGACCTGGGCGTTTTACGGATGCGGCGTCGCGGCGCCAGGAGTACGGTGCTCGCCATGAGCACTCTCTCCCGAGACGGCACCGCACTCCTCGTCGTCGACGTCCAGCAGGGCGTCGTGGCCGAGGCCCATGAGCGCGACGCCGTCGTCAGTCGGATCGCCGAGCTCGTCGACCGGGCCCGCGACTCGGATGTGCCTGTCGTGTGGGTGCAGCACGACGACGACGGGCTGGTCCGGGGGAGCGAGGGTTGGGAGATCGTGCGCGAGCTGACGCCGGCGGAGAACGAGCCGGTCGTGGCCAAGCACTACGGTGACTCCTTCGAGGCGACAGCACTCGAGGAGGAGCTGGCGGCGCGCGGTGTCGGTCATCTCGTCGTCGCCGGGGCCCAGACCGACGCCTGTATCCGGTCGACGATCCACGGCGCGTTCGTGCGGGGGTACGACGTGACGCTGGTCGGCGATGCCCACACGACCGAGGACTTCACCGAGTGGGGGATGCCCCCGCCCGAGGCGGTCATCGCACACACGAACGGGTACTGGGAGGACCAGGACGGGCCGGGCCGCCAGGCGTTCGTGGTCAAGACCGCTGACGTGACGTTCTGACGGGCAGCGGCCCACTGACCGACCATCGCCGCCGACGGGTTGGCGACATCGGCCCGACGCGAACGGCCATGCGCATTCGTCCTAGAGTGGGCGGGTGGAGAACATTCCACGCTGGCTCGCCGAGAACGAGGCCACGATGCCGCCGGGACTGGACTGGCTGTCGCCGCGCGAGCTCACCCGGCTCGAGCGGTTCCGCTTCCCCAAGCGTCGCACTGAGTACCTCCTGCGCCGCTGGGCGGGGAAGTCTGCGGTTGCGCGATCCGTCGGATGGACCACCGACAGCGCGACCGTGAGGCGCGTCGAGCTGCTGAACCACGTGACCGGCGCGCCCTATGTCGAGCTCGACGGACGGCCGACCGAGCTCGATGTCTCGCTCAGTGACCGGGCGGGCACGGCCGTCGCCCTGGTCGGAGCGACGGGCAGCGGTCCGGCGAGTCTGGGCATCGACCTCGAGATCGTCGAGTCGCGTAGTGCCGGGTTCGTCGACGACTTCCTCACCGAGGCGGAGCGAGCCTGGGTGCACGATCGACGGCTCCGCGACGGCGAGGACGGCTGGCAGGAGGCGGCCAACCTCACGTGGTCCGCGAAGGAGGCTGCGCTGAAGGTGCTGCGAGTAGGTCTCCGGGCCGACACCCGCACCGTCGAGGTGGTCGTCGATGAGAGCCCCCGCGCCGATGGCTGGGCCTCCCTGGTCCTGACCTCTGCCGCTGGGGTGATGCCCGGCTGGTGGCGGCGCGACGGGGTCTTCCTCCTCACGGTCGCCTACCCGCCCGGGGTGACTCGTCCGGGGCCGCCCGTCGTCGTGCCGGGGGGCGTCGATCTGGTCAGTGCGGTGCCTGTGCACAGCTGGATGGGGCGTTCACCCCTCGCCTGAGCCGGTTCCGTCAGGCATCGGCGTGGGCGGCGTGCTCCTCCCGGGCGATGCCGCGCTGCAGCGCCTCGATGATCCATCCGCGCAGCCGTTCTGGCTCGATCAGCGCATCGACGGACCCCACCCGGCGAGCTCGCTCGATGGTGTGGATGGCATCGAACTCGTCGGCCACCTCACCCAGCTTCTCGGATCGCACTCGCGCGGTGACCTCCGCGATATGGGCTCGGTTCCCGGCCATCGCCGCCGTCACCCGCTCGTCCCGCTCGGTGCGCTGCTTGACCTCGCGGGCGAAGACGGTGGCCGCCGCCGGGGCGCCACCGATGACCGAGGCATAGGCGCCCTGCACCGCCGCGATCTCCATCGACGACGTGAGCGCCTTGGAGAAGACGACGAACGCACCCCCGTGGTAGCGCGAGACGACGACGAAGACGATGGGGCCGCGAAAGTTCGTCACCGCCCGCCCGATCTCGGCTCCGTACTCGAGCTGCCAGCGGCGCATCGACTCCGGCGAGCCGTCGAAGCCGGAGAGGTTGGCCAGGACGACGAGCGGCCGGTTGCCGCTGGTCGCGTTGATCGCCCGGGCCGTCTTGCGCGAGGACTGGGGGAAGAGCGTGCCCGAGGTCCACGACGGGGGGCCGTCCGCGGGTACGGCGCCCTGGCGGGGGATGCTGCGGGACTCCATCCCGATCATGCACACCGGTATGCCGCCGATCGTGACGTCCCAGACGATGGAGGTGTCCGCGTCACGCCAGTCACGCCACCGCTCGAGCGGCGCGCAGTCGTTGTCGGCCACGGCGCCCATGACCGAGCGCATGTCGAACGGCTTCTTCCGGTCGGGGTTGGCCGTGGCGTCGAAGACGTCGCCGACCGTCGTGAAGTCCGAGCCCGGCACCGTCTCGTGCGGGGCGCTTCGCACGTCACGCTCCGCCGGGTCGTCCGTCGGCCGCGTCCGCGGGAACCGCTCTCCCGGCACGACGTAGGTGTAGTCGTAGTGCCGCAGGAGGAGCAGACAGGCCTCCTGGAAGCTCGGCGCCCAGTACTGCGCCTGGCCGTTGGGCCCCATCACCCGGTCGTAGCCGCCGATCCCGAAGTTGTCGTCGGCCGAGACCGCCCCGGAGAAGTCCAGCGCCTGCTTGCCCGTGAGGACCATCGCCGAGGCGGGAGTCATGACGAGGATGCCGCGGGTGTGCATGAGCATCGTCGCCTCGGCGTTCCAGTACGGCTGGCCGCCGACGTTGATGCCGGTGACGATGATGTTGATCTCGCCGCGGGCCTGGGTGAACTCGATGATTCGGCGCAGGGTCAGGGCGATCCAGTCCATGTTCTCGGTCCCGGAGTCCATGGCGATGAGGGCACCGGAGGAGACCGCATACCACTCCACCGGGAGGCGGTGTGCGGCGGCGTAGGCAAGGGCGGCGTTGATGCGGCGGCACTCGGGCTCGGCGAGGTTGCCCAGGCCCTGGGTCGGGTCGGAGAGGATCGCGACCCGCACCATGCCCTCGGGAACGACGTCGGTGTAGGACGTGAGCAGGCCGACGACGAGATGGGCGGTGTTCTCCGCCGGGGGTCGCACGACGGGTTCGAGCCGGTCGTCGGCGGAGTGCGCCGCCTCCACGAGCTCGAGCTCGGTGAACTCGCCCCGGGGGAAGACCGAGGTGCCCTTCTCGCCGGGGGTGAGCATCCGGATCGTCTCGTAGGGGTAGGGGGAGCCGAACCGGGCAGCGGTGAGGAGCTTCTGGGCATATCTCGTCAGCGGGCGGATCGCATTGGCCCCCGGGTCGGTGACCCGGATGACCATCCCGGAGCGGCCCATGCCCTCGACGTGGATGACCTTGCTGACGACGGTCGTGTGGCCATCGGCGTGCGTGCTCGGCACGGAGATGTGGAGCACGAGCTTCTCGAGGCCGGCGTTGCGGGCGAGTGGTTCGTACTGCGCCGCGAGCGCCGGCAGCTCAGTGCGCGGGATGTCCCAGAGTGGCCGGACCCAGATGATGATCCGGTTCGCTGCCGGTCGCTGTCGCGGAGGGTATGCGGCGAGCGCGTCCCGCATCGCCGCCAGCGCCCGCAGGCCCGTGCGACCGAGACCCGGGTAGTCCACCGCGCCGGTCGTCGGGTTGGTGACCCGGATGAGGTCCCGGGCCTCGGCGAGGGCGAAGAGACGGTGGTCCTTGGGGTTGTCCCGGGCGACCCCGGAGAACAGGTAGACGTCCTCGGGGGAGGGCAACCGGGTGAGCTCGAAGGTCGAGAGCCGCCAGAGCTCGAGCCGCTTGGCGAGCATCGGGTGCAGGTTGCGGTAGGCGAGGTCCTCGACGAACCCCCCGTCTGCCTCGCTGCGGAAGGTGAGGTGCTGGGTGCCGGCCGCACCGGTCGTCCCGGCCTGGTTCTCCGCTGTCCGGTCGAGCGAGGTGACGGTGAGATCGAGCCGGTGCAGGCTGCGCCCGAAGTCGCACGTCCGCAGGACCTCGCCCGCATCGGCGGCGAGCTCCTCGATCGACGGTCGGGCGCCGTCGCGCCAGAGGACGAGGTCGACGGTCACCTCGAGGTCTTCGGGCAGGGTGCCGATGTGCTCGGCCAGGGAGCGTGAGGCCGACGCGAGCTCGTCCCACGGGACGTAGGCGACGACGAGATGAATCGGCCGCCCCTCGTGCTCGTAGCCCGCCGAGATGAGCTGGAGCCGTGCGGACTCGGCGGGCCGCAGGTCGGTGAGCTTGCGGATCCGGTAGAACCGTCGTGCGTAGGCCTCGAGGATGCAGTCGCGGAAGGCAGAGAGCCGCGGGTCGGATCGGCTGTCCAGCCAGGACTGGAGCATGAGCGCGCGCAGGGGGTGTGGACACGCCACAAGGGCCGCGATGTGCTCCTCGCGGTCGGGTCGCTGCGCGTCCTCACGTAGCGCGGCCAGCCGCTCCCGCATCGCCGTCTCGACCTCCCCACGGACGGTGTCGAGGAGCGGTGCGTCGAGGTAGTGGAACACGACGTCCCTCGCGAGGTCCGCGATCGGCTGCTGGCGGCCCTCGGCCGCGCGGGCGAGCCGGTCCATACGGGAGCGCAGCTCCTGGTCGGCGCCGGGGCGCAGGGTCTGGACGTGGGTGAGGCGGCGGTCGAGGATCGTCGTCACGGCGGGCGCGAGCGCCGGGACCCGTTCGAAGGAGCGGAAGAGCCAGGTCACGGCAGCCTCGAGGGCGCGACCGCGCCGCAGCCCCGTCACCCCGTAGCGGGCGACGGCGCGCTCGAGCCGGGCGCGGTAGCCCTCCGGGAGCCCGGCACGGTCGGCGTCGAGGTCGGTGAGGAAGTCGATGAGGTACTCCTGGGTGTTGGCCTCGAACTCCTCACCGGCCTCCGTCCGCGGCCGGTAGAGCGATGCGGTCTCCGCGAAGAGGTCCAGCAGTTCGTCCTCGAGCCGGGAGAGCTCGGGGTCGTCGGCGGGCCGGCGCGCCGCCTCGGCCCGCAGGGCCGCGAGGAGATCGCGCACCTCCGCGGGGTCGCGGTCGTAGCCGAGGAGGTACTGGGTGAGCCGGCCGAACACGTCCGTGAGCGAGGGAGTGGCGGCCTCGGCATCGGCGGAGGCCAGGTCCGAGAGGAAGACCCGGGTCGTCTCGGCGTCGGCGCCGGCTGCCACGTCGCCGGCTGCGACCGGCTCGACACCCTCCGGCTCGTGGGCGTCCTTGGCGCGGATCCTGAGCAGGGGCGCGCCCCGCTCCACCTGGGAGTTGGCCACGACCGCCACCGAGGTGACGACCCCCGCATACGGGGCGGTCACGGTCGTGACCATCTTCATGGACTCGAGGACGGCGACCTCGTCGCCGGTCTCGACCTCGTCCCCGGCGGCGACGAGGATCTTCGCGACGAGGGCCGGCCATCCGGCCCGCACGACGAAGCCGTCGGTGCGCTCGACCGTATGCGCGGAGCCGTCGATCTCGAGCCGGAACCCGGCTCCCTGGGCGACGGCAAGGGCCCGGTGCCGGCGGCCGCCGACGGAGATGCGGCGCTCGTAGGGGCCGACCCGCTCGACGTGCACGTCGAGGACGACGCCGTCGTGGATGCGGTAGCGGTCCGCCGCGGTGCGGTAGACGCGGAGCCGGTGGGAGACGCCGCGGTATTGCAGGGCGACGAGGGTGCCGACGGCCTCGGGGTGCTCGGGTCGGCCCCGGGCCGCGGTGGCGAGGAACGCCTGCTGCACGAGCGCGAGGTCCGCCTCGTAGGTCTCCACGGCTGCGGCGACGACGGCGACGGGATCGGCCGGGGCGACGGCCTCCTCGCTCCTGGCGATGCCCTCCCACCATGACGCGTCGACGGCACCGGCGACGATCTCTGGGCGGCCGAGCAGGGTGAGGAGGGCGGCGCGGTTGGTCGGGCCGTCGCTGAGGACGACGAGCGTTCGCTCCAGAGCCCGGCGGATCCGCCCCAGCGCCTCGGCGCGGGTGTGCCCCCAGGAGGTGAAGGTCGCGACGTGGGGATCGGTGCGCGCGTCGACGACGTCCCCCTCGCGCAGGCTCGCGTCGATGCGCACGCCGGTCCCGACGGGCTGGGCGAGGAGCTGCACGGCCCCTCCGGTCGGGGCGAACCCGCGCTCGGGGTCCTCCGCGAGGAGCCGGGCCTCGAGGGCGTGTCCCTCGATGACCGGCTCGGTGTGCACCAGCAGGTCGCCCTGGGCGATCGCCAGCCGCAGCCGGAGGAAGCTCGACCCGGTGCTCTCCTCGAGGAGAGAGTGCTCGGCGCGGGCGAGCGTGTCGATCGCGACGAGGCGGGGGTCGCTGCCGTCCAGTGCCGTGCTGAAGACGAGCACCCCCGCGCCCCGGTACCCGAGCGCCCGTGTGATCGTGCGAGCGGCGACGAGGAGCGCTCCCGCCGTCTCCTCGGACAGGCCGGGGGCGGGCAGCTGGGCGAGGATGAGGTGCTCGCCCCGGTGCACCGACACGTCGCGCGCCCCGAGGGCCCACACCGTGCCCACGGCATCGGCGAGGACGTCGACCTCGATGCGGCGACGTCCGAAGGAGTGGGAGGAGTAGCCTCGCGCCGGCTCCCCACCGACCGGCATGCCGGCCGCATCGACCGAGACGCCGGCACGATGGGCCGCTCGCTCGAGCGCAAGCGGGTCGGCTAGCCGTCGGACCGTCGCACTGTCCGGACCGACGATGGCGATCCCGGCCTCCTCGCAGGCGGTGACGAGGGCGAGCTGGTCGTGGCACGGGACCTGGCCGATCCAGACGGCGTCGATCCGTGCCGCGCGCAGGGCGGCCAGCACGGCGTCCGTCGAGACCATCCCGTCGACGACGACGACGTCGACGGTCTCGTCGGCCTCCCGCGCATACCAGGCCCGCTGGCGGGGCTCGGTGAGGACGCTGATGCTCGTCACGGGGGCCTCCCGGTCACCGCGCTCGACGTTCCCCACCGCGGCGAGAAGCCGCACGGCGGGCTCTCCCCGGTCGAGCACGGCCAACCGGATCGACTGCTCCATCGTCGTCTCCTCCTCCTCAGGGTGTTGTCGCCGGAGCCGAGTGCGGAGAGGGAGACCTCATGCGCCGAACACCTCGCCCAGCGGTCCCTGCACCTCGGGGTCGATCGGTGCGGGAAGCGGGATGCTCACGTACTCGTCGAGTCGGACGAGGACCTGCCCGTCCTCGTCGACGACGCGAACGTCGAAGCTGGACTCGCCGCTCTGGCGGGCCACCGCATACACCGGCCCATCACTGGTGGCCGGTCGGACCCGCAGCGACCCGACGCGGTGCGGCAGCCCGAGGCGGCCGTCTCGGCCGGCCTCCCACAGACCCGCGGTCTGGAAGGCGAGCTCGACGAGACGCGGGGCGCCGACGAGTGGCGCGTCGGCCGGGAGATGGTTGTCGGGCAGGCCCTCGGCGAGCCGCGCCACCGCGGTCCCCCGGGAGGCCCATGCCGCACCGACGACCTGGTAGGCCGGCCCGTGGAAGTAGAGGCGGTAGACCTCCTCGGGGGAGAGCTCACCCGCCTCGGGCGGACCGACCGGCTCGACCGTCTCCTCGGCGGGGGCGGCGGCAGAGAGGCGCACGATCCCGGTGAAGTGCGTCGTCAGCGTGGGGCTGTCATGTCCCGGCAGGCTCCGCTCGGCGGTGAGGGTGCACTCGACGAGGAGGTCGTCACCGTCGGGCGCAGGGTGTGCCTGTGCGGTGACCGTCACCGTGCGGGGCTCGTCGCGGTAGAACTTCAGCGGGGCGTGGAAGGCCACGTCCGCCACCTCCGCGACGCGGTATCCGGCCGGGGCGACGAGCTCAGCGGCCTCGGCGAAGGCCTCCATCCCCATGACCCCGGGTAGCACAGGCGTGCCGTCGATGCGGTGGTCGTCGAGGAACGGCTGTTCGCAGGGGTCGAGCACCGTCGTCACGACCATGCCGCGGTGGGCACTCGCACACACCTCCCCGAGCATCGGCCCACGAGACCGGTGGCGGAGGAGTCGGCCCGCATCGATCCCGCCGGCGTCGGCGTACTCGGCGGCCATCATGC
>JBAUUB010000250.1:0-1751 GCA_049582485.1 Dermatophilaceae bacterium | reverse complement strand
GGCTCGAGGAGATGGTCGAGGGCCTTCCACGCGAGGAGGGGTCGTGATGTACCGCACCATCGCCCAGCTCGACTCGATCGGGAGTCTGCTGGCCACGTGGTTCCCCTCCTACTTCACCCGGATCGCCCTTCCCGAACAGTCCGTCGAAGGACGCACGGTGTATGCCCTGCGTCTGCGCGCCGGAGGAGGCGGCGAACGACGCGGCGTCCTGCTCGTCGGCGGCACCCACGCTCGCGAGCTGATGAACCCAGACGCCATCATCGAGCTCGCCGTCGACCTGTTCGTCAGCTACCGCAACGGCACCGACATCGTCTACGGCGGCAAGCGGTGGGCCGCGTCGGACATCGCACTGATCCTCGAGTCACTCGACCTGTGGCTCGTGCCATGCATGAACCCGGACGGCCGCAACCACTGCATGACCAGCGACGCGATGTGGCGCAAGAACCGGCGAGACAACCCGAGGACCACCTGCGACGGCGTGGACCTGAACCGCAACTTCGACCTTCTCTGGGGTGTCACGCAGGGACAGACGTCGTGCTCGCCGTGCAGCGACGTCTATGCAGGACCGTCGGCCTTCAGCGAGCCCGAGACCCGGAACATCAAGCACCTTCTCGATACCCGTCGAATCGACTGCTTCGCCGACGTGCACTCCTTCTCCGAGTTGATCCTGTGGCCGTGGGGACACGCCCCGAGCCAGTCGACCGACTCGTCCAAGCGCTTCACGACCCTCGCCGACGGGACCTGCGCGCCGATCCCACAGGCGGGCTACCAGGAGTACATTCCGGCGCGCGACCGGCAACGGTTCGAGACGGTCGGCCTCCGGATCCGCGACGCGATCGCGGCGGTGCGGGGGCGGTCCTATGTCAGTGAGCCGGGCATCGGCCTGTATGCGACGACCGGCACCCAGAGCGACTACGTCTACAGCCGGCACATCGCCGATCCGGCCCTGCGCAAGACCTACGGCTTCACGTTCGAGACCGGACCGTCCACCGGGAGCGCCCAGGACTCGTTCCAGCCGGCCGACCCCACCCTGGTCAAACGGGACGCCAAGTCGGGCATGATCGCGCTGATGCAGCAGTGCGTCTGCGCCATCGAGCTCATCGGCGCCCGCTTCTTCGACACCGACGCAGAGGTCGACCAGCTGCGGTCCGTGCGCGACGAGCTCCTCGCCACGACCGAGGCCGGCCGCCGGTGGATCGCCCTCTTCGAGCGTGTGCAGGGGCCGGTGCTCACGACGCTGATGGGTGACGAGGACCTGATGACGGAGGCTGCCGGCCTCATCGGGCGTGCTGCCGAGCTCAGCGGGAACCAGCGTAAGAGATTGACCGAGAAGGACATCGGTCGCGCAGTGCGTCTCGTTCGGGCTCTGATCGAACGGACCGAGGACGCCGAGATGCGCCGGGACCTCGAAGAGGTCGAGACGAAACTGGGCGGGCTGCGTGGCCAGTCCCTTGCCGGCGCCATCGAGCAGATCATGCGCGAGAAGCCGAGGAAGATGTGGCACTGACCGGCCGTCCGCGGCATCACTCCCGTCGGAGCACGAAAAGGAAGGGGTCCTCCAACCCTCGCAGGTCCATCGCCCCGAGCAGGGTGTCGTCGTCGACGGCGCGGAAGTGGTCCTTGATCGGGAGGGCGTCGTAGATCATCGTCCCCGTGACGACGCCGCGGTACTCCACCATGCGCAACCTCGCCGCCGGGCGCCGCGTCCGCCGGGTGCGCAGCAGCGGCCGCAGCGCGGTGCCGGCGCGCTC
>JBAUUB010000249.1:0-6063 GCA_049582485.1 Dermatophilaceae bacterium | reverse complement strand
GGACCCGACCGAGCAGAACTGGCCGGACCGGACCGGGCGGTGCTTCGCGCTGCGCTGGATGCTCGACGCCGGCGTCACGCTGGCACTCGGCTCGGACGCGCCCGTCGCCCCGCTCGACCCGTGGCTGGCCATGGCCGCGGCCGTGCACCGCTCAGCCGACGACCGCGACCCGTGGCACGGCGAGCAGGCGCTCACCGTCGCCGAGGCCCTCGCTGCCTCGGTGGACGGCCAGGGCACGGTCCACGTGGGCATGCCCGGCGACCTCGTCGCCCTCGACGCCGACCCGCTGGCCTCGGCCGGTGAGACCGGCACGGCGGACCAGGCTCGGCGCCTGCGGGAGATCGCGCCCGTCCTGACGGTCATCGACGGGCGAGTCGCGCATACCTCGCTCTGAGCGGTCCTAGGCGGTCCTGCTCCGGCGGTCCTGCTCTCAGAAGCCGAGGTCGCGGCCGATGAGCTCCTTCATGATCTCGTTGCTGCCGGCCCAGATCTTCGTGACCCGGGCGTCCCGCCAGGCGCGGGCGACGCGGTACTCGTTCATGAAGCCGTAGCCGCCGTGCAGCTGGACGCACTCGTCCAGGACGTCGTTCTGCACCTGGGCGCTCCACCACTTCGCCTTGGCTGCGTCGACCGCCGTGAGCTCGCCCGCGGCGTGCGCGGCGACGCAGTCGTCGACGTAGGCCTCGGCGACCTCGATCGCCGTGACGAGCTCGGCGATCTTGAACTTGTTGTGCTGGAACGCACCGATCGGCTGGCCGAACGCCTTGCGGTCCTTGGCGTACTGGATCGTCTCCTCCAGGATCGCCTTCGCGTGGGCGACGTTGGAGACCGCCGCACCGACCCGCTCCTGCGGCAGGCGCTGCATCATCGCGATGAAGCCCATGCCCTCAGGACCGATCCGCTGCTCATCGGAGACGCGGACGTTCTCGAAGAACAGCTCGGCGGTGTCCGACTCCTCCTGGCCGACCTTGTCGAGCTTGCGACCGCGGGTGAAGCCCTCCATGCCCGTCTCGACCATGAACAAGGTGATGCCCTTGGCGCCCTTGGTCGGGTCCGTGCGGGTCGCGACGATGACGTAGTCGGCCTGGTAGCCGTTGGTGATGAAGGTCTTGCTGCCGTTGATGACCCACTCGTCGCCGTCGCGCACGGCCGTGGTGCGCAGCGCCGCCAGGTCTGAGCCGCCGCCGGGCTCGGTCATGGCGATGGCGGCGATCTTCTCGCCGCTGGCCATCCCCGGCAGCCAGCGCTGCTTCTGCTCGTCGGTTCCGAGGTCGACGATGTAGGGCGGGCACACGTCGGCGTGGATGCCGAAGCACGAGGCGACTGCGGCGTTGAAGCGGGAGATCTCCTCGGCGAAGACGGCGTTGAACCGGTAGTCCTCGGCGCCCGCGCCGCCGTACTGCTCGGGGATGTCGAGACCGAGGAAGCCCTGCTTGCCGGCCTCGACCCAGATGTCGCGGTCGATGGACTTGGCCTGAAGCATCTGCTCGGCACGAGGGACGAGGCTGCGCTGGACGAACTCGCGCACCGAGTCGCGGAAGGCCTCGTGGTCGGGGCTGTAGACGTTGCGGGGCATGGACGACCTCTCGTGTGATGACCGTGCTGATGTCCGAAGCGGACTAAGCGCTTGCTTAGTCTCGGTCGGCTGCGCCATGCTGTCAACATGTCGTTGCCCACATCGATGTCGTCACGACGCAGGCCACCTCCGCGGGCCGGGACCTCGACGCCCGACCGGCTCAAGGAGGCCGCCGTCGTCGAGTTCGCGACGCGCGGCTTCCATGCGACGACCACCCGTGACATCGCCGCCCGGGCCGGCCTCTCCCCCGCGGGCGTCTATGTCCACTTCCCGTCCAAGGAGGACCTGCTCTACGCGATCTCGGTCGACGGACACACCGCCGCCCTCGAGATGCTCCGCGAGGCGGCCGAGGACGCCGGCACGCCCCCGGACGCCTTGCGCACCACCGTGGGCACCTTCGCGCAGTGGCACGCCGAACGCTTTCAGGACGCCCGCGTCGTGCAGTACGAGTTCCCGCATCTCTCGCACGAGCACCGCGAGCACATCCTCGACCTGCGCAAGGACATCAACCGGGTGGTCTCCGACATCCTCGCCGCCGGCGTCGAGAGCGGACACTTCGACGTCGACGACGTGCCCGCCACGACGCTCGCCGTCCTGTCGATGGCCGTCGACGTGTGCCGCTGGTACGACTCCGAGATCCGGCGCAGCCCCGAGAGCATCGGCACCGACTACGGCGAGCTCGC
This sequence comes from Dermatophilaceae bacterium, assembly GCA_049582485.1. GTDB lineage: Bacteria > Actinomycetota > Actinomycetes > Actinomycetales > Dermatophilaceae > F2B08. Next base: position 3,804 of record JBAUUB010000249.1, on the reverse strand, counting down.
GGTCCGGCTGGTCTCGAGGCGCGGGGCGTGAGCCTCGGCGCGCAGGGCACGGAGCAGCACACCAGCGGGCATGGCGGATCCCCGTCCATCGCGGTCCCCGACTACTGGTGGTACGAGGCGCGGACCCGGCTGCTCGAGGAGGCCCTCGGTGGCTTCGTCGAGCCGGGAGGCCGGGTGCTCGACGTCGGCAGCGCCGACGGCCCGAGCGCGTCGTGGTTCCGGGAGCGAGCGGCGGCGACCGCGGCACTCGACGTCGACCCCCGGGGCCTGGGTGCCGACGGGGTGTGCGGCTCGGCCACCTCGCTGCCGTTCGCGGACGGGGTCTTCGACGCCGTGTCCGCCTTCGATGTCGTCGAGCACTGCGACCCCGAGTCCCTGGCCCTGCGCGAGATGCGCCGGGTGCTGCGTCCGGGTGGGGTGCTCGTGCTCTCGGTGCCGGCATACCAGTGGGCCTGGACCGACCACGACGTCGCCAACGGCCACTACCGGCGCTACACGCGGGAGCGGATCGTCGACGCGCTGACGGCGGCCGGCTTCACCGTCGACCGGGCGACGTACGCCTTCACGTCGGTGTTCCCGATGTTCGTCGCCGAGCGCCTGGCCCGCCGGGTCCGCGACCGTGGCCGCACGGCCGAAGCGGCGGACATCGCCACCGTCCCGGCCGTGCCGCGGCCGCTGCACCACATCCTGATGGGCCTGTGCCGCCTCGACGAGCGGCTGCTCGCCGCGACCGACCTGCCGTTCGGGTCCTCGGTGCTCGTCGCGGCGCGGCCGGTCAGTCGCGGGTGAGCTTGCGGTAGGTGACCCGGTGCGGCCGGGCCGCCTCCTCCCCGAGGCGCTCGATCTTGTTCTTCTCGTAGGCCTCGAAGTTGCCCTCGAACCAGTACCACTTGGCCGGGTTCGCCTCGTCGCCCTCGTAGGCGAGGATGTGGGTCACGACGCGGTCGAGGAACCACCGGTCGTGGCTGATGACGACCGCGCAGCCCGGGAACTCGAGCAGTGCGTTCTCGAGCGAGCCGAGAGTCTCGACGTCGAGGTCGTTGGTCGGCTCGTCGAGGAGCAGCAGGTTGCCGCCCTGCTTGAGGGTGAGCGCGAGGTTGAGCCGGTTGCGCTCGCCGCCGGACAGGACGCCGGCCTTCTTCTGCTGGTCGGGACCCTTGAAGCCGAACTGCGAGACGTATGCGCGGGACGGGATCTCGACCTGGCCCACCTTGATGAAGTCGAGACCGTCGGAGACGACCTCCCACAGCGACTTCTCGGGGTCGATGCCGGCGCGCGACTGGTCGACGTAGGAGATCTGCACGGTCTCGCCGATCTTGACCTCACCGGAGTCCGGCTCCTCGAGCCCGACGATCGTCTTGAAGAGCGTGGTCTTGCCGACGCCGTTCGGGCCGATGACACCGACGATGCCGTTGCGCGGGAGGGAGAAGGAGAGGTCGTCGATGAGGACGCGGTCGTCGAAGCCCTTGGTGAGGTTCTCGACCTCGATGACGACGCTGCCCAGGCGCGGACCGGGCGGGATCTGGATCTCCTCGAAGTCCAGCTTGCGGGTGCGCTCGGCCTCGGCGGCCATCTCCTCGTAGCGGGCCAGCCGCGCCTTGCTCTTGGTCTGGCGCGCCTTGGCGTTGGAGCGGACCCACTCGAGTTCCCCGGCAAGGCGCTTGGCGAGCTTGGCATCCTTCTTGCCCTGCACCTCGAGGCGCTGAGCCTTCTTCTCGAGATAGGTGGAGTAGTTGCCCTCGTAGGGGTAGAGCCGGCCGCGGTCGACCTCGGCGATCCACTGCGCGACGTTGTCGAGGAAGTAGCGATCGTGCGTCACGGCGATGACCGCGCCCGGGTAGGACTCGAGATGCTGCTCGAGCCACAGCACGGACTCGGCGTCGAGGTGGTTGGTGGGCTCGTCGAGCAGGAGCAGGTCGGGACGGCTCAGGAGCAGCTTGCAGAGAGCGACGCGGCGACGCTCCCCACCCGAGAGGACACTGACGTCGGCGTCCGGTGGCGGGCAGCGCAGAGCGTCCATGGCCTGCTCGAGCTGCGAGTCGAGGTCCCATGCGTCGGCATGGTCGATGTCCTCCTGCAGCTTGCCCATCTCGGACATGAGGGCCTCGAAGTCGGCGTCCGGCTCGGCCATCTCCTCGCTGATCTGGTTGTAGCGGTCGAGCTTGGCCTTGATCTCGCCGACACCCTCCTCCACGTTGCCGAGAACGGTCTTGTCCTCGTTGAGCGGCGGCTCCTGCAGCAGGATGCCGACCGTGGCACCGGCGGCCAGGCGGGCCTCGCCGTTGGACGGCTGGTCGAGGCCGGCCATGATCTTCAGGATCGTCGACTTCCCTGCGCCGTTGGGCCCGAGCATGCCGATCTTGGCCCCCGGGTAGAAGGACATGGAGACGTCGTCGAGGATGACCTTCTCGTTGTGCGCCTTGCGGGCGCGGGTCATGGTGTAGATGAACTCGGGCATGCGGCCCAGGGTAGTTGTCGACCCGGCCCGCCTCCGAATCCTTCTCGGGCGCCTCCATCGTTCCCGTGTCCCAGCCCGCGCCCGCGCGCTCCTCAGGCCGCCGGCTCCTCGATGTCCTCGTCGGTGCGCGCCGCCGAGTCGTCGATGATCACGCCGTTCTCGTCGACCCGGACCTCGTCGTAGGTCTCCTCGGGGTCGTCGTCGCGACGGGCGACGAAGCCGACCCGCTCCGGGTCGGGCAGGCCGGTCGGCTCCGCGTCGCTCGGCTGCTGCCCCCAGGGCTGCCCCTCCCCTCCAGCGCTCGGCTGCCCGGGGGTCGCCGCCTTGGGCCGGCGCATCCACTGGGCGATGCCGAAGGTGAGGTCCGGTCCGACCGTGCGCGCCTCGATCTCACAGCTCATGCCGGACGAGCCGTCCTGCCTCGTGAAGCGGCGCTGCCGGAGCTGGCCCTGGACGAAGACGGCGTACCCCTTGTGCAGCGACGCGCCGGTGTTCAGGGCGAGCTGGCGGAAGGCGACGACGTCGTAGTAGTTGGTCACGCCCTCCTCCCACTGGCCGGTGCGGCTGTTGAAGTAGCGGTGGTTGGAGGCGACCCGAAAGGTCAGCATCGGATGCCCGCCCTTCGTCTGGCGCATCTCCGGCTCGGCGATGACGTTGCCGGACACGGTGATGGTGTTCTCGTTCATCGGCGTCCCTTCTCACGGATGCCGGCGCGACATCTGTCGCGACCGTGACCCGGTCGGTCCGGGTCTGCGATCCAGTCAAGGACGAGCCGTCCCACGGCCGCCATGTTGTGTTCGGCCGGTGTGGACGACACGCCCGACGAGCATCCGGATGTGAAGCGCTCAGTGGATGGCGGAGTCGAGCAGCTCTCGCGTGCGGCGGTGCCGGTCGAGGACGGCGCGCACCGGGTCGACGACCGTCTCGGTCGCCACCGCCTCGATCGACTCCCGCAGTCGCCGGTCCATCGTCCGCGCGCGTCGACGGCCGCCCAACGCGGCGAGGAAGCGCGCCAGGGCCGCCAGGAACACGCCGGCGAGCAGTCCGCCGACGAACATCAGCGCGGGAATCGGCACCGGACCCCAGGTCGGAGTCTCGAACAGGGCGTCCATCTGGAGCCAGCCGAGAGCGAACAGCACAGCCAGCCAGACGAACCCGGCGATCACCGTGATCGCCAGCAGGATCTGGAGCAGCCCGAGCACGGTCCACCAGAACGGGTCTCGCGCGCGCAGCGACGTGCGCACCACCGCATGGTCGAGCCGGTCGGCCATGAGATCGCCCTGCGGGTTGGCCGCGTCGGCGACCGCGTCGGCCCAGCGCACCGGGAGGCCGGCCCCGGCCTGGTC
>JBAUUB010000248.1:0-2413 GCA_049582485.1 Dermatophilaceae bacterium | reverse complement strand
GAACCAGGGGTACCGGACTATTGGGAGTACAGCGTGCGCATCGCCCGCTGCTGGGAGGCTGCCCAGATGGAGGCGGTGGTCCCGGACACGCGACGGGTCGCCTTACGTTCGGCGATGGTGATGAGCCCGGATCGCGGCGGGGTGTTCGACGTCCTGCTGCGCATGGCACGGCTCGGGCTGGGCGGGCCCGTTGCCGGCGGCGGCCAGTACGTGTCCTGGATCCACGATCAGGACTTCGTCGCCTCGACCGAGCTTCTGCTTGAGCGAGACGACCTGACCGGACCGGTCAACCTGGCCGCGCCAGGTCCGCTCCCGCAGTGCGAGCTGATGCGCGTCCTACGCCAAACCTGGGGCAGACGGTTCGGGCTTCCGGCCACTGCGTGGATGGCGGAGATCGGGGCGTGGGCGCTGCGCAGCGACACCGAACTGCTACTGAAGAGCCGCCGGGTCGTGCCCGGCCGACTGCTCGACGCCGGCCTCGAATTCGAGTACCCGCACTGGCCCGAGGCAGCCGAAGACCTCGTCCGACGCGTGCGCTCGCGCTGACTCGCGCATCGATGCCCAACCGCGCACAAGCAAGCACGTGAGGACGCCTCCCAACCTGCGTCTTACCGCCGGCAGCCGGGCGTACTTGGCTGCCTGGCATCCACGTCGTTCGATGACTGCAGGCTGGGTGGTCGTCGCGCCGTCTATGCCCCCCGCCCGTTCATCGGTGAAGGTGGTGGAGGGCCCTAAGCCCGGATCCACCGATGACGTTTTGGATGTCGGCGCCGTGACGGTCAGGTTTGGTTGACGGTGTTGGGGCAGGGGTGAGCAGCCGGCCTCGCTGCCGGGATGTTCCACGAGGGGGTCCTTGGGTTGCGCCGTCGGGGACGGCTGGGTGGTCAGGTCCAAGCGGTGACCGGTGGTGCGTGGACGCGCTCGAAGAGGGCTGTCCACGCGTGCGCCCAGGGCCAGGCTTGAGGCAGGTGCAGGACGATCCGTCGGGCGGAGGTCGCGACCCTCGCCGGGACAGCGATCAAGGTGCGGCGCACTGTCGCTGTCGTCGCTCTCGAGAGTCGACGGACACCGGTGAGGGTGGCGGCGGCGCGGGTGAGGTTGAACGCCATGACCGCCAGGACCAGCCAGGCGGCGTTCGCGGTGAACTTCCCCGACGGCAGGTGCGCCAGCGCTGAGCTCTTCAGGTCGGCGTGGACCTGTTCGATGACGGCGTGGGCGCGGTGGACCTTGTCGGCGGCGACGGTGTCGGCGATGTCTTCCTCGGTGGTGGTGAAGAACGCGTGGTGCCGCCACAGCTCGAACAGCCCGTCCTGCCCGGCACGCTTCTTCTTCTCCGCGTTGGCGTCCGGGATGCGTCGCACCACGAGCCGGCCGGTGACCTGCTCGCTCTTGTTCTTGGAGGTGAACGCGACGTAGGGCACCTCGGCGACCTGCGCCGACGAGATCCAAGTGCCGGTCTCTTCGTCGAAGACCGCTCGCGGGTACCCGATCGTGGTCCACGCGTCCTCGGCAATGTTGCTGATGGCGGCCTTGACGCGCGTGTCGAGGCGGACGGTGACCGAGACCTCCGCCCCGGCCTTGACCGCGGCACCGATCACGGGACGCCCGTAGTAGGCCGAGTCCGCCCGCACCAGCACCCGACCGCCTCTCGTGCTCTCGTCTTGGGCAAGGGTGCGCACCGTCTTCAGGGCGTCGCGGACTAGCCGCTGAGCGCCGCGGGCCGAGTTCGCCGACCCCTTCCGCAGCCGTTGGGCCACGATCACCGGCGCAGCACTGTCGGTGGAGACGGTCGCGAGGAGCGCATTCAGGCCGCGCACTCGTGTGTAGCCGAACCCGGCACCCTGTTTGGCGTAGCCGTGGACCTCGATGATGGTGTCGTCGATGTCGAGCACCGCCACCTCCCCGACACCGGCCAGGACCGGGGTGGCCTCGGCCAGGCCGACCAGGAACCTTGAGGCGACCGCGTCGAGCTGACGCACGTGCCCGAACGTGAAGGTGCGCAGGAACGAACCCAACGTCGAGGGCGCGTAGCAGCGGTCGAAGAGCCGGCCCATCCCGCCGTGCCGCACCAGGGTCATGTCCTCGAGGGAGTCGGCGCCGGCGACCATCCCCGCGACCAGTGCAGTCACCTTCACGCCGGCGTTGGCGCCCTTGTCCGTGGGCACGCTCAACCGCTCATCCGCCAGCGAGGACAAGCCCGCCTTCTCCGCCAGCCGCAGGAGCGGGACCAGCCCCGCGGCGCCGATCAAGTTCGGGTCATCGAAGACCGCTGACGTCGCGGCAGGGGTGTGAGAGAGTTGCACCTACGAGATGTCCCTTGTGATCAGGTCGAAAAGAAGCGTCGAGAACTTCGATTCTCCTGCACCACAAGGGATTTCTCATACTCCGACCCGCACGTAACCCGTTACAACCC
>JBAUUB010000247.1:0-2565 GCA_049582485.1 Dermatophilaceae bacterium | reverse complement strand
ACCGCACCCACTTCGCCTCCGCCGTCCCCGCGCTCGTCCGCCAGGCGATGACCGAGTATGCGGCGCTCACCGGCCGCGAGTACGCGCCGGTCCTCAGTTACGACTGCGACGACGCCGACGTCATCATGGTCGGTCTCGGCTCGGTCGGGGATGACGTGCGCGCCGTCCTGCCGCACCTGCGCGCGAACGGGATCAAGGCCGGCCTGGTGTCGGTCAAGCTGCTCCAGCCGTTCCCCGAGGCCGAGTTCGTCGAGGCGGTCAAGGGCGCGAAGGCCGTCATCGTCCTGGAGCGCAGCGACCAGACCGCGCTGACCCAGTTCGTCACCGCGGCCCTGTTCAAGGCGCGCGAGAACGCCAGCGCCACAGGCGCCATGGACACAGCAGACCGCCACCCCGGCATCCCACCCATGACCGAGACACCGCGCCTCACGACGGCGATCTTCGGTCTCGGCGGCCATGACCTCCAGCCACGCCACCTCATCGCCGCCTTCGAGCAGGCCAACGCGAGCACCCTCGCCCCGCTGATCTACCTCGGCAGCCAGTTCTTCACCGACGACCCCGGCAGCGAGACCCTGGCGAGCCTGCAGGAGCGGCTGCGCACCGCATACCCGGAGACCGAGCTGATGGGTCTGCGGACCGGGACCAACCCGCGGCTGCTGCCCCAGGACGCCCTGCGGATCCGGTTCCACTCGGTCGGCGGCTACGGCACGATCGCGACCGGCAAGCTCCTCACCGACATCCTCGCCGGCGTCCTCGGGATGCACTCCAAGTCCGCGCCGAAGTACGGCTCGGAGAAGTCCGGCGCCCCGACGAACTACTACATCACCCTCAGCCCGGAGCCGATCCTCCTCACCAACGCCGAGCTCGAGGAGGTCGAGGTCGTCATCGCGCCCGACCACAAGGCGTTCATCCACACCAACCCGCTCAAGGGGCTGGCCGACGGCGGCACGTTCATCCTCCAGACGAGCCTGACCCCGGAGCAGCTCTGGGCGGAGCTGCCGAAGTATGCGCGGCGCACCATCCGCGACAAGCGCATCCGGTTCTTCACGATCGACGCCTTCGAGGTCGCGCGGCGGCACGCGCCGACACCCGACCTCGAGACGCGGATGATGGGCATCGCCTTCATCGGCTCGGTCGCGGCGAACGTCGACCGGGTCGCGCACGGCGCGGCCCGCGAGGACATCCTCGAGAAGGTCCGTGCCCAGCTCGAGAAGAAGTTCGGCCGCAAGGGCGTCGAGATCGTCGAGAGCAACATGGCGGTCGTCGCCGACGGCATCGCGGCGACCTCGCGGGTCGACTACGACGACCCGGCGCTGCTGGCGATCGAGGAGCGGCCGGTCGAGCGGACCCAGCTGCTCACCGTCGCGCTGTCGGCGTCGATGTGCCCGAGCACGACGGCCGAGCGGACGAGCGGGCTGTTCGACCCGGCGTACTACGAGGACCTCATGGCACGCCCGTTCCGGGAGGGCACGATCGGGGAGGCTCCCGTGCTCCCAGGAGCCGGCCTCTTCATGCCCCCCGGGACGGGTGCCGGCAAGGACAAGGGCCTGTTCCGGCGGACCGTCCCGCAGTTCGACCCCGCGGTCTGCACCGGCTGCCTCGACTGCGCGCTCGTGTGCCCGGACGCGGCGATCCCGAACACCGTCCACGAGGTGCACGACCTCATCCTCACCGCGATCGAGCGGACCGAGGCGACGGCCGGACAGAAGGACGCCCTGCGGGCCGCGGTCTACGGCATCGCCGAGCGCACCCGCGAGGCGCTGCGGCACCGCGTCGAGCAGCCGTTCCACGAGATCGTCGCGACCGCGGCCGCGCCCGCCGCGACCGACGCGGTCATGGCCAAGGTCGTCGACCGTCTCGTCGCGACCCTCGCGACCTACCCGGTCGCCCGCACCCGCCCGTTCTTCGACTCCCCGGAGAAGGACGAGCCCGGCACCGGCGGCCTGTTCGCCGCGACCGTCGACCCGTGGAAGTGCACCGGCTGCCTCGAGTGCATCGACGTCTGCGGGCCGGGCGCGCTGACGTCGATCGACCAGGACGCCGACGTCCTCGGCGGTCTCCAGCAGCGGTTCGCGTTCATGACGGCGCTGCCGAACACCCCGGACCGGTTCGTCGAGGGCTCGGACGAGCCGGACGGCGACATCAAGCGCCTCATGCTCGACCACGACAACTTCTACGCGACGACCGGCGGTCACGGCGGCTGCCGCGGCTGCGGTGAGGTCACGGCCATCCGGCTCGTCACCTCGACCTCGCACGCCCTCGGCGAGCGCAAGCGGCGCGCCCATCTCAGCGAGCTCATGGCGCTCGTCGACCGGCTCTACGCCAAGGCCGCGACCGTCGACGACGAGGAGCGTCGCGCCCGGATCCGCGAGGCGATCACGACGCTCGAGCGCCGGCTCTACCTCCTCGAGGGCGGCCCGACCGGCAACGGTCCGGCGTCGACCGTCATCGCGAACAGCACCGGCTGCAGCAGCGTCTACGCCTCGACGATGCCGTTCACGAACTACCTCGACCCGTGGGTGAACAGCCTCTTCCAGGACGCCCAGCCGCTGGCCAAGGGCATCT
>JBAUUB010000246.1:0-1642 GCA_049582485.1 Dermatophilaceae bacterium | reverse complement strand
GCCATAGAGCGACCGCAGCCGCCGTGCGGCTGTCTCGACATACGTCGATGTCGTTCCGGCCAAAGCGATCCGGCGGTGAGCATTCGTTCGGAGGATCTCCGGGATGAGATCGGTGCCGTTGAGGTTGAGCCCGGGATCCTGGTGGAGCATCCGCATCAGCATCGACATGCCGACCCCGTCCCGCAGCAGGACGTCCGAAGCGAGCATGGCATCCCTGAAGGCCGGGTCGGACCAGGCGAGGTTCGCGCCGTGGGCGTTGATGAAGGACACCACCACCGGCCCGTCGCCGCGTGCAATCTCCTGGAGGAGGTTCGTCTTCTCGCCGCTCGTGGTGGCGACGGAGATGTGGTGGAGCATCGCGTCCGTGCTTACCAGTCGCGCGTCGGCCGCCCTTCGGGCTCGCCGTCGACGGCGGGGTGTGATGGGGCCCCCGTGACGCACCCCCTGGCCGGACGACCTCGAGTGGGCCCGGTCGACCCCCGACTCGGTTCTTCCCGTGCGGGACGAGACCGGCGAGCGGATCAGCGCCATCTCTTCACCACCATCGCCGTCCGTTGCCGCAACCGATGCCGTGGCAACTCGCCCTCGTGGACAAGGTGGCTGACGGTCGCCGGCGTCCAGCCCCGCACGTATGTCCAGCGCGGGACGAGCCAGGGTCGTCCTCGTGTGCTCGTCGCGTCACTCGTATACACGGTCGAGTAGGAGCGCAGGTGGCGGAGCACCCGCCGGTCATAGCTGCCGAACGGCACCGCGAAGGCGGTCACAGGCCCCTCGCAGGCCTCGGCGATGCGATCCCGGGAGTCACGCGTCTCATGGACGAGCTCGGCGCGGGGAAGGGTCCTCAGGTCGACGTGGTCCCAGCCGTGGCTGCCGATCGTCATGCCCGCCTCTCTCACGTGCAGCAGCGCTTGCTCATCCAGGTATCCGGGCCGTCCGATCCGGCCGGCGCAGATGTTGAACGTGGCTGTCAGGCCGCGCTCGAGCAAGGCCGGGAGCGCGTCGACGACATCACTCGCATTGCCGTCGTCGAACGTCACCTCCACGCTCGAGCCGGTCAGGGAGGCGTCCGCCAGAGCGTCGGCGATGCCCGGCCACTCCCGACGCGGACACCAGAAACGCCGCTCGTGTGACGGCACCCAGCGCGGAGCGTCACCGATGCCATGGAAGATCAGGACCACGCGGCGTCCCGTTCGCGCCCCGCTCACGGCGCTCTCCGGTGAACGATGGGGTGCGGTCGGCGACATCGATCCCCGCCACCTCGACGATGCCGCTCGAGCATGACCTGACGATCCATCCTGATCAGTCCCTCGAACTGCCTGCCACCTTCCAGGGTAAGTGGGCGCTCAGCCCGCGCACGGGAACTGTGATGAGCGCGGCACAGACCGTCGTTCATGGGTGTGGCCGCGGTGTTGCCCAGCGCTCCGGTGAACGGTTACAGCGGTCAGCGGACCAGCGCCTCCCGCAGGACGTCGAGGCCGACGGAGCCGATGTCGAGCGCGCGCCGGTGGAAGGCCTTGAGGTCGAAGGCGGCGCCCTCACGGGCCGACAGCTCCTCCCGGATCTGCAGCCAGAGTCGCTCGCCGATCTTGTAGCTCGGCGCCTGCCCCGGCCACCCGAGGTAGCGGTCGAGCTCGAAGCGGAG
>JBAUUB010000245.1:0-4156 GCA_049582485.1 Dermatophilaceae bacterium | reverse complement strand
GTCGACCCGCTGCACCGGGCGGACGCGGCGCTGCTCCGCGCGCGGGTGGAGTGGAACACGGGGTCGGTGACCACCGCATACCGGCGGCTTCTCGAGGCGGCCACGGTCGTGGCGCCGCATGACGCCTCGCGAGCCAGGGAGATGGGGATGTTCGCGGCCTCGCTGCAGGCGATGGCCCACGTCGAGCAACACACCGACCCGCTCACCCTGGTCGGCGAGCCGACTACTGCCAGGGAGCGGTGCATCGGGGAGATCCTCACGGCGTTCGTCCACATCTCCCATCGCCGGTGGCACGAGGCGGTCCACGCGGTGACGGCCGCCGCAGCGGACATCGAGGACGTCGAGGCTGCCCTGGAGGGCCCGCTGCCCAATACCGCTCTCGCCGCTCTGCACCTGGCGATGGACGATGTCGCCCTGCGGCTGCACGAGGGGCTGCTCGAGCGGGCACGCGAGCAGGGGTCGCTCATCATGACCCTCTATGCCCTGACCCGCCGCGGCGGTCTCGACGTGGTGCTCGGGCGGTGGGACCAGCTGGCGAGCGGCGCTCGGGAGTCCCTCGACCTGGCGCGTGCGACGGGTCGACCGGCACTGCAGGCCATGCCCCTGGCGTGGCTCGCCCTGGTCAGCGCCCTGCGCTCCGAGCCTGAAGGGGTCGAGCTGATGCACGAGCTGGAGGCGACGGTGGCGTCGGGCCCGCTCGGGACGGCCGGGGCCTCGGTCACCGACCAGGTCCTGTGGACCCGGGCTCTGCTCGCCGACACACCTGCCTCGGCTGTGCACCACTACGAGCAGATGACGCACGGGTTCGCCGAGCGCCTCGTCGCCCTGGATCGGATCGAGACCGCCGTCGCGGCAGGCCGTCCCGACCTCGCCGAACGATGGCTGGGGCCGCTGGCCGACTTCGCCGTCCGCGCCGACTCAGCGTGGGCCGGTGCTGTGACCGAGCACGGGCGCGCCCTCCTGGCCGAGCGCGCGCAGGACGTCGAGGCCCACTTCGTGCGCGCCCTCTCGCTGCACGAACGGTCGCTGCGCCGGGTCGATGCGGCGCGCACGCATCTCGCCTACGGGGAGTGGCTCCGTCGTGGCCGACGCAGGGTCGATGCGCGACCGCACCTTCGTGCCGCGCTGCAGACGTTCGAGGACGTCGGTGCCCGCCGGTGGGCGGACAGGGCGGCTGAGGAGCTGCGGGCCTCGGGTGAGCGGGCCCGCAGCCGGCGGGTAGAGGACCAGTCGAGCGCTCGCCTGACGCCCACCGAGCTTCGCGTGGCAACCCTTGTGGCGCGGGGTCTGCCTAACCGGGAGGTGGCGACCGCCCTGTTCGTCAGCCCTCGCACGGTGGACTTCCACCTGCGCAACGTGTTCACCAAGCTCGGCGTGACCTCGCGCACCGAGCTGGCCCATGCATCTCTCGGCCCTCAGGAGAGCACTGACGCAGCCCCTGGGGGCGGGTAGCCGTGAGCCTGCACCTGTGACCTCCATGCCCACACGTCGGTATGCGGCGGCCGGCTCACGCTGTCGCCCTCACCCGCCTCGCCAATCCTCATCCGTTCGTTGTGTCATGGGGACACGCTGAAGCCGCGGGTCTCTCACCGGCGTGTCTCCATGACACAACCGCTCGGTGGAACCGGCGGTGATGGTCATCGGCTCGCGTCGGTCCGGATCAGCCGCCAGCCGCCGGCGGCGACGGCGGCGACCGCCCAGACGGCCATGGTGGTGCGCGCCGAGGTGAGCGTCATGTCGTCGCTGAGGCCCTCGCCGGAGATGAGGAAGATGACGCTCGAGCCGGGCAGGAGGGCGGCGATGTCCTGGGCCCACTGCTGCGGCAGGTTCCCCAGGACGAGCGGCAGCACAAGGATGAGCGCGATGACCGTGACGAGCGCCCCGGCGGTGCTGCGCAGAGCGAGACCGATGCCGATCGCGAGCAGGGCGCCGGTGCCGAAGAGGAACGCCAGGCCGCCCAGGCTCTCCAGGCCCTGTCTCAGCGGCAGGCCGACGGCCGGCACCAGCGAACGGATGACGACAGCTGCCACGCCGACGAGCAGGACCCCCATGAGCGTGGTGACGGCGGCGATCACCGCCGACCGGGCGGTCAGGAGCACCCCACGTCGTGGTGTCCACTGCAGCGTCGGCACGATGCCGCCGGTGGTGTGGTCGGCGGTGCTCGCAAGCACCGCGAGCGCCAGGACCCCGAAGAGGGCGAACATCGCGGTGAAGCTCGCCCCCTCCCACGCCGTCGCTCCCGGTGGCGGTGCGGTGGCCGAGTTCGCCGTGTCGACGCCGATGAGCACCCCGAGGCCGACGACGGCGGTCGCCGTGGCGAAGACGAGGATCCAGGTGGACCGCAGCGAGCGCATACGGCTCCACTCGGCGCGGCAGGTGCGGGCGAGGATCGTGGCGGTCATCTGAGCACCCCGCTGCCGACGGGCTCGGCCTGCTGGCCGTGGTAGTCGACCTGGTCCTCGGTCAGGCGCAGGTATGCGCTCTCGAGCGACTGCTCAGCCTCGGCCAGGTGGTGGATGGGGAGGCCGAGGGAGTGCGCGAGGTCGCCGATGTCAGCGGCGCTCAGGCCGGTCACCTCGAGCTCGTCCGGTGCCGACCGGCTCACCTCGGCGCGCGGGGCGAGGGCGCGCTCGAGCTCGTCGAGCCGCGGACCGCGGACCCGCACGGTCCCCGCGCCCAGCCCGCGGAGGAGGTCGGAGGTGGTGGTGTCGGTGATGAGGCGGCCGCGGCCGATGACGATGACCCGGTCGGCGATGAGCTGCATCTCGCTCATCAGGTGGCTCGAGACGAGCACGGTGCGGCCCTCGTCGGCGCAGCCGCGCAGGAGCGCGCGGATCCAGCGCACGCCGTCGAGGTCGAGGCCGTTGACGGGCTCGTCGAAGAGCAGGACGGGCGGGTCGCCGAGGAGGGCGGCGGCGATGCCGAGCCGCTGTCGCATGCCGAGCGAGTAGCCCTTGATCCGCCGTCCGGACGCGGACTCCAGGCCTACCTGGTCGATGACCTCCTCGACCCGGGCGGCCGGGATGCCGTTGGCCTGGGCGGCGATCCGCAGGTGGGCCCGGCCGGTGCGGCCGGGGTGCATGGCGCCGGCGTCGAGCAGGGCGCCGACCTCCCGCAGCGGTGCGGGGAAGTCCGCGTAGCGCCGGCCTCGGACGGTCGCGGTCCCGCTGCTCGGGCGGTCCAGCCCGAGCATCATCCGCATCGTCGTCGACTTCCCCGCGCCGTTGGGGCCGAGGAAGCCGGTGACCTTGCCCGGCTCGACCGCGAAGGTGAGGTCGTCGACGGCTCGCACCGAGCCGTACTGCTTGGTCAGGCCCCTGACTGTGATCATGGCGTCCCTCGCTTCGGTCGCTGTGTCGACGGTGTCTCTCGGAATCTACGGAGCGAAGGGTCGCCGGCTGGGGGAGGAAACGTGAAGGTCGTGTGCAGGTTCGGATGACCGGTATGCGCTGGTCGCGTGAGTCGTCGAGGTCGCCCGAGGTGGCGTGGGCTCTCCGTGAGACGTCGTCTCTCTTGGGTACGCGACTCCTTGGTTCATCGCCACGCCAGGACTCATGGGTGTTCAGGCGGAACGAGACCGCTGATACCTCCAGTCAAGGAGTCCTGGTTCCTCGACGTCAACGCGGAGATGGAGCTGTGGACTCGTGCGGGCCACATCAAGATCACGCTGGGGAAGGGCGCCGATGTCCGTCGGATCGGTCAGCTCATCGCCCCGGCGGTCGGGAGCTCGCGCTGGAGGCCCGCGCGACCGCTGAGCCGGCATTAGCCCGGACTGAGCCCCGGGCGTAGCGTGGCCACATGCCCGACCCCGGCATCCGGTTCCGCGTCCCGCCACCGCGGCGAGCGCTGGTCGAGCGCACCCGGCTGGTCGGGCGGCTGCCCACCGACGCAGACCGCATGCCGCGCCTCCTCCTCGTCGCCGCTTCCGCCGGGTTCGGGAAGACGACGCTGCTGACGCAGTGGCTGACCGCGTTCGGCGCCGCACCGAGTCCGCCGGCCGTGGCCTGGCTGTCCGTCGATCACGGTGACCGGGACATCCGGCAGCTCCTCACCGACCTGCTCGCCGCGATCGACCACGCCACCGGTGGCGACATCCCGCACACCAAGTCCCTCCTCGATACCGAGCGCCAAACGCCGGTCGAGGACATCCTCGCCC
>JBAUUB010000244.1:0-24670 GCA_049582485.1 Dermatophilaceae bacterium | reverse complement strand
GCTGCGCCTGGCGTTGCGCACCACGGAGGAGCGAGTGCGGGCGGTGCGAGGCCGTGCGGAGTCGCTGGAGGGCGCGGCTCGCAATGAGCTGGCGGCCCGCGAACGTCTGCGCCGTCGGCGGGAGCGGCGCGCCCGCGAGGCCGAGGTCGCCTCAGCGGTGCGGGTCGCGGCGCTGTATGCGGTGCAACGGGTCGCGCAGGCCCTCGACCTGGCCCGCCGGGAGCGGGACGAGGGCGAGACGGCCCGGGCGGAGCGGGACGCCGAGCTCGGCCGCGTACGCGCGGAGGTCAGCGGCTTGCAGGACGAGCTGCGCGAGCTGACCGACTCGGTGCACAAGGACGAGATCGCCCGAGCGGCCCAGCTGGCCCGGGTCGAGCAGCTCCAGGTCAAGGCGGTCGAGGAGCTCGGGATCGATCCCGAGGTCCTGATCGAGGAGTACGGACCCCATCGCCCGGTTCCGCACATCGGGCCGACGCCCGGTGCCGACGGTGAGGGGGGCCCCGGAGCCGAGGACGAGGTACCGGAGCCGATGCCCTTCGTCCGCGAGGAGCAGGAGAAGCGGCTGCGCAAGGCCGAGCGAGCGCTGGCGGCCTTGGGCCGCGTCAACCCGCTCGCCCTGGAGGAGTTCGCTGCTCTCGAGGAGCGGCACACGTTCCTCACCCAGCAGATCGAGGATCTCAAGTCGAGCAAGCGCGACCTGCTCGACATCGTCCGCGAGGTCGACGAGCGGGTCGAGCAGGTGTTCACCGAGGCCTTCCACGACACGGCCGCCCAGTTCGAGCGGGTGTTCGAACGGCTCTTCCCCGGTGGAGAGGGGCGCCTGCTCCTCACCGACCCGGGTGACATGCTCACGACCGGGATCGAGGTCGAGGCGCGCCCGCCGGGAAAGAAGGTCAAGCGGCTGTCGCTGCTCTCCGGAGGGGAGCGCTCGCTCGTCGCGGTCGCGCTCCTGGTCGCGATCTTCAAGGCTCGCCCGAGCCCGTTCTACATCATGGACGAGGTCGAGGCGGCTCTCGACGACACCAACCTCGGGCGGCTGATCACGCTGTTCGAGGAGCTGCGCGACAGCAGCCAGCTCATCGTCATCACCCATCAGAAGCGCACCATGGAGGTCGCCGACGCGTTGTACGGCGTCTCGATGCGTGGCGACGGGGTGACGACAGTGGTCTCGCAGCGCCTGCGCGACCTCGAGCGGTCCGCCTGACAGGCTCCCGGGCTAGGGGTCGATGCCGCCGATCGAGGTGGGTGGCCAGAACCTCGCCACGACGGGGCCGACGACCTGGTCGAGCCGCACGAACCGCGCGCACCCACCGTCGTCGTCGCGACTCCGGCAGGCGACGACGCTGTCGGCGGAGTTCGCCCGGTTGTCGCCGAGCATGAACAGGGAACCTCCCGGCACGGTGATCTCGGGGAAGCACCGCACGGATCTCGGTGTGGTCGTGCAGTCGGTCTCTCCAGGCTCGAACGGCAGGTTCGACCCGAGGTAGTCCTCGTCGAGAGCCACCCCGTCGACTGTCACCTCGCCCTGCTCGGTGCAGCAGGCGACCGTCTCACCGCCGGTCGCGATGACCCGCTTGACCGTGTATGCGCGGGTCGAGGGCCCGAGGCCGACGATGGTGCCGACCCAGCGCAGGGCGTTGACGACGGTGCTGTCACTCGGACTGCGACGCGAGGACTCCCAGGTGTCCCCGTGTTCGAACACGATGACGTCACCTCGCTCGACGCTGTCGTCGAGGCGGTTGACCAGGATCCGGTCACCGGTCATCAGGGTGTCCTCCATCGACGCCGACGGAATCTGGTAGGCCTTGACGACCAGACCCTGGACGAGGGCCAGGATGCCGATCGCGATACTGACCTCCAGGAAGGTCCGCCGCCAGGTCGACTGCCCACGTCGGCGTCCCCGTGAGCCACCTCCGGCTCCGGTCGCGGCGGGGCTGCTGGGCACCGGACGTCGGCCTGGGGAGGTGTCGGACACGACCCCAACCTTAGGGGCCGCCGCCGAGGGCGATCGGGCCCATCAGACGCGCCGAGTCGTCTCATTGGTCACAGTTCGGTCTCAGCGGGTGGTTCGGTTTGAGTCGTGGGGTGTCGGACGGTCACTCTTGTCTCGTGTTCGCTCTCGTCCTCGGCATGATGATCTGCCTCGCCCTCGCGCTCGCCGTCGTCGGCCTCGTCGCGGTCCCGGCCCGCCGCGACGGTCGTGAGGTCCTGACGCACCGGGGCGAAGAGCTCGTCGGCGCGGTCCGCGAGCGTCGCCCGCGCACCTGACGCCACACATCCCGCGAGGGCGACGCCGTCGAACCTCCGCACACGACCGCGTGCGCGTAGAGTGAGCGCATGGCCGAGGTCACCGATTTCGAGTCCGCTGTCGCCGCGGCCCAGGGTCTGTCCCGCGATCCCGGCAACGACGTCAAGCTGCGGCTCTACGGGCTCTACAAGCAGGCCACGTCCGGAGACGTCTCCGGCAAACGTCCCGGGTTCCTCGACGTCGTGGGCCGGGCCAAGTACGACGCGTGGGCCGACCTTTCGGGCACCTCGAACGAAGCTGCCGAGCAGGAGTACGTCTCCACCGTCAACGGTCTCCTCGCGCAGGAGTGAGCCCGGGGCGGCAGGGTGTGCCGGATCCTGAGGCGCACCCGGGTGCACGTGCATAGAGTGGGCTGGTGACTTCCAGCTCCGGACTGAACCTGCACCACATCGACCCCGACGTCCGTCCCCAGGACGACCTCTTCGGCCACGCCAACGGCCGGTGGATCGCGCAGACCGAGATCCCCGCGGACCGCGGTCGCTACGGCTCCTTCGACATGCTGCGCGAGAAGGCCGAGAAGCATGTCCACGGGATCATCGAGGAGGTCGCCCAGGGCTCCCCGGCCGCCGGGACGGTCGCCGCCAAGGTCGGTGACCTCTACGCGTCGTTCATGGACGAGGACCGGATCGAGCGTCTCGGCACCGAACCCCTCGCCGTGGACCTCGAGCGAGTGCGCTCCGTCGAGACCGCGACCGACCTGATGCGCACCCTCGGAGCCTTCGCCCGGGAGGGCGTCCCGGGACTGGTCATCCCGTTCGTCAACACCGACGACCGGGACTCGACGCGCTACGTCGTCTACCTGGAGCAAGCCGGGCTCGGGCTTCCCGACGAGTCGTACTACCGCGAGGAGCGGTACGCACCGGTGCGCGACGCGTACCGGAGCCACCTGGTCCGCATGCTCGCCCTCGCCGGCCAGGAGGACGCGGAGCAGGTCGCCGACCGGGTCATCGCCCTGGAGACCAGGCTCGCCGCGGCGCACTGGGACACGGTGACCAACCGTGACCCGGTCAAGACCTACACCCTCGTCGACGCGGACGGCCTGGCCGCCCTCACCCCCGGTCTGGACTGGACCGCCTACGCCGGGGGGCTCCAGGCGCCCGCCGACGTCCTCGAGGCCGTTGTGGCCAGGCAACCGTCCTTCCTCACCGCGGCCGCGCAGGCCGTCAGCGAGGAGCCGATGTCGACCTGGCGCGAATGGCTGACGTGGCACGTGATGCACGCGCGCGCCCCGTACCTCACCGCTGAGATCGTGGCCGAGAACTTCGACTTCTACGGGCGGACCCTGTCCGGGGTGCCGGAGAACCGCGAGCGGTGGAAGCGCGGAGTGAGCGTGGTCGAGGGCTCGATCGGTGAGGCCGTCGGCGAGCTCTACGTCGCCAAGCACTTCCCACCTGAGGCCAAGGAGGCGATGGAGACCCTCGTGGCGAACCTCGTCGAGGCGTTCCGGCGGTCCTTCGCCTCGCTGTCGTGGATGGGTGAGCAGACCCGCGCCGCCGCGGTCCGCAAGCTCGAGGCGTTCACGCCCAAGGTCGGGTACCCCGACCGTTGGCGCGACTACACGGAGCTGCGCATCGAGGCGGACGACCTCATGGGCAACGTGCGGCGGGCCGCGGCGTTCGAGTCCGACCGCAACCTGGGCAAGCTCGGCGGGCCGGTCGACCGGGGGGAGTGGTTCATGACCCCCCAGACGGTCAACGCGTACTACAACCCCGGGATGAACGAGATCGTGTTCCCCGCCGCCATCCTCCAGCCGCCGTTCTTCTCCGTCGACGCGGACGACGCGGTCAACTACGGCGGCATCGGTGCCGTCATCGGACACGAGATCGGCCACGGCTTCGACGACTCCGGGTCCCGGTTCGACGGGGCCGGCAACCTCGTCAACTGGTGGACCGACGAGGACCGGGCGCGGTTCGAGGAGCTCACGGCCGCACTCATCGCCCAGTTCGACGAGCTCGAGCCGCGCGATGCTCCCGGAGAGTGCATCAACGGCGCCCTGACTGTGGGTGAGAACATCGGCGACCTCGGTGGTCTCGACATCGGGCTGGCGGCGTACCGCATCGCGACCGGAGCCGACGAGGGTCGTGAGCCCCCGGTCGTGGACGGGCTGACGGGCGAGCAGCGGTTCTTCCTCGCCTGGGCCCAGGTGTGGTGCGGCAAGACCCGGGAGGCCGAGGCCAAGCGGCTGCTCGCGATCGACCCGCACAGCCCGATCGACCAGCGGGCCAACGCCGTCCGCAACGTCGACGCCTTCCACGCGGCCTTCGCCGTGACCGAGGGCGACGGGATGTGGCTCGCTCCCAAGGAGCGGGTCTCCGTCTTCTGAGGTGACGGTGATGCCCCCGGCGACGGTTGCCGGCTTTGGGTGCTGGACGCTGCGGCTGCGAGGATGAGCGGGTGACTCTGAACGACACCTTCTGGATGTACCTCGCCATCGCCGTCGGCGTCCTCGTCGTCCTCGGGGGGCTTCTCGTCGGGCTGCTGCGCGGCCGAGGCGGGGCCCCGCCCGAGGCGAAGGCCCCAGAGCGGACGACGACGCCCGACCTGCGCCCGGCGCCCGCGCAGGGCGAAACCGACACGGTGGCGCCACCGGCCGGGACGCCGGTGGAGGTCGAGCCCGAAGCGCCCGAGGACCTCCTCGCCCCGGACCGCGAGCCGACCCCGACGCTGGAGCGTCCCGAGGCTCCCGCGGGACGTCTGCAGCGGCTGCGCGCCCGGCTGGCCCGTTCGAACACCGCACTCGGTCGCGGCCTGCTCGTCCTGCTCTCCCGGGGCGGACTCGATGAGGAGGCCTGGGAGGACGTCGAGGACACCCTGCTGCAGGCCGACCTCGGCGTCGAGGCCACCACCGAGCTCGTCGACCGGCTGCGCACACGGGTCAAGGTGGAGGGCGTCGCGTCCGAGGACGAGGCCCGAGCGATCCTGCGCTCTGAGCTGCTGACCCTCGTCGACCCGACGATGGACCGCACCCTGGCCAGCGGCAGGGTCGACCTCCGGCCGGCGGTCATCATGGTCGTCGGGGTCAACGGCACCGGCAAGACCACGACGGTCGGCAAGCTCGCCCGCGTGCTCGTCGCCGAGGACAAGGACGTCGTCCTCGGCGCCGCCGACACCTTCCGCGCCGCGGCCGCGGACCAGCTCGAGACCTGGGGGGCGCGGGTCGGGGTCCCCACCATCCGCTCCGACAAGGACGGTGCCGACCCGGCCTCGGTCGCCTTCGACGCGGTGCGCGCCGCCCCCGGGCTCGAGGCCGACTCGGTCATCATCGACACCGCCGGGCGTCTGCACAACAAGGTCGGTCTGATGGACGAGCTCGGCAAGGTCAAGCGGGTCATCGAGAAGCAGTCCCCGATCGACGAGGTGCTCCTCGTCCTCGACGCGACGACGGGTCAGAACGGCATGCGCCAGGCCGAGGTCTTCGCCGAGGTGGTGGGGATCACCGGCATCGTCCTGACCAAGCTCGACGGCACCGCCAAGGGCGGCATCGTCGTGGCCGTCCAGCGCAAGCTCGGGGTGCCCGTCAAGCTGGTGGGTCTCGGCGAGGGCCCGGACGACCTGGCCCCCTTCGACCCGGAGGCGTTCGTCGACGCGATCCTCGCGTAGCCTCGCCCCTGCGCCGCGGTCCTATCGCGGCCGCTGCGCAGGCGGCAGCGAGCAGGCCGGTGTCCCGCCGGGGAGCCGGCTCCGGTTGGCGGCCACCCAGCGATAGACGACACCGGCGAGCGTGTTGACACCGGGCGCCAGGATGAGCGCACCCAGCGGCCGGACCGGCGCCCGTGCCGCGAGCAGCGACCGGGCGATGGCGTCCTGGCTCGACGACACCGACCCGTCCCCGGCGACCCATTGCACGGCCGCGTCGCACTGCTGCGGGGTGAGTCCTAGGGTCGTCAGGTCGAGGGTCTGCCACGGTGCGACCGCATAGTCTGCGCTGCGGCGCCGTAGGCGTGTGCTCAGCCGTGCGAAGCGGGTGCAGACGCCGCAGTCGCCGTCGAAGACCAGGACCGGGCGGGGTGCAACGCCGTCGGCTTCGCCGGGGAACGGGTCAGGGCCGGGGCGTGGGTCAGGGGTGCGTGGAACAGGGGTGGGTGCGGACCGCATACCCCATTGTCGCCCGGGTGCACACCGGTGTGCTGAGCGGCCGGTATGCGGTGGTCGCCCATTCGCGCTACCGTTACCTACGCAACCGTAACCTACGGTTGCGTAGGTTACGGTTGAAAGGTCCGCCCATGTCCTCCCTCGAGACGACCCCCATCGAGACGACCATGCCCGGCCGCGCCGACGCCGCCGCCCCCTCGACGCTCCGTCCCCGTCCGACGGTCATCCAGGGGGGAATGGGGGTCGCCGTCTCGGGCTGGCAGCTCGCCCGCGAGGTCTCCAGGGCGGGACATCTGGGTGTCGTGTCCGGGACCGCCATGGACTGCGTCCTCGCACGCGTGCTGCAGGACGGCGATCCGGGCGGCCACTACCGGCGTGCCCTGGCCGCCTTCCCCCGTCCCGAGATGGCGCAGCGCGTGCTGGACCAGTACTACGTGCCAGGGGGGCGAGCCGAGGATGCGCCGTACCGGCCGACGCCCAAGCTGAGCCTCGAGCCGACCCGTGCCGCCCACGAGCTCGCCGTCGTCGGCAACTTCGCCGAGGTGTGGCTGGCCACCGAGGGCCATGACGGGGTCGTCGGGGTCAACTGCCTCGAGAAGGTGCAGATGGCCACGCCGGCGGCCCTGTTCGGGGCGATGCTCGCGGGCGTCGACTACGTCCTCATGGGCGCCGGCATCCCGCGGGAGATCCCGGCCCTGCTGCGCGACCTCGCGGCCGGTCGGCCTGGGCGGGTGTCCGTCGACGTCGCCGGCGGCTCGCTGCGCCGGTTCGCCGAGGTGGACCCCGCAGACCTCCTCGGAGCCGACCTGCCCGCCCTGACCAGACCCGACTTCCTCGCCATCATCTCGGTCGACCAGCTCGCGTCCTACCTGTTCCGGGACCCGGAGATCCGCCCCGACGGGTTCGTCGTCGAGCGCCCGCCCGCCGGTGGACACTCGGCGCCTCCCCGGGGCCGGATGCAGCTCGACGAGCACGGTGACCCCGTCTACGGCGAGCGGGACGAGGCGCGCCTGGACGCCATGACCGCCCTCGGTCTGCCGTTCTGGATGGCCGGGGCGTACTCCACGCCCGAGTCGGTCGAGGAGGCGCGGGCGGCCGGCGCGGTCGGCGTCCAGGTCGGCACCCTGTTCGCCCTCGCCCGTGAGTCCGGGCTGACCGCGGACACCCGCGCAGGAATGCTCGACCGGCTGGCCCGCGGTGAGCTGACCGTGCGCAACGACCCCAGAGCCAGCCCGACGGGGTTTCCGTTCAAGGTCGCCGACATCGAGGGCAGCGCGAGCGAGCCCGCGGTCTACGCGCAGCGCCCACGGCTGTGTGACCTGTCCTACCTGCGCCAGCCGTACGAGCGCGAGGACGGAGGCATCGGCTACCGCTGCGCCGCCGAGCCGGTGCACATGTACGAGCGCAAGGGCGGAAGCGTCGCCGACACGCAGGGCCGCAAGTGCCTGTGCAACGGGCTGATGGCCAATATCGGACTCGGTCAACGGCGTCGCGACGGCTATGACGAGGCGACGCTCCTCACCCTCGGCCAGGACCTCACCGGAGCGGCCGCCCTCATCGACCGGCACCCGGACGGTTGGGGCGCTCGGGACGCGCTCGACTACCTCCTCGGCGGCTGAGGAGAACCACGGACGGCCCGGCGGCCCGGTGAAAGCCCGGCCCGGGATCCGCCGACCGCTTTCGGGTTCCACCATGTGGGACCGGACCCCGGATGCAACGAACCCGTCACATCGACGGCGAACGCGTAACACGACGGACACACAGGGCGCAGCGCCCGGCAACATCACCGGCGCAGAGTCCTACCCATGGAAAACGCAATTGACACGGGGACGACCGCCTGGATCCTCATGAGCGCAGCGCTGGTGCTCCTGATGACCCCCGGTCTCGCCCTCTTCTACGGCGGCATGGCCCGCTCCAAGTCCGTTCTCAACATGATGATGATGTCGTACGGCGCCCTCGGCGTCGTCGGCGTCATCTACGTCCTGTGGGGCTGGTCGATGTCGTACAGCGGCGAGAGCATCCTCGGCATCGTCGGCAACCCCCTCACCCACTTCGGCCTCGCGGACACCATCACCGACTCCGCGGGCAACTACATCGTCTCCGACGGCCTGCCCACGATCGTCGACGTCGGCTTCCAGGTGACCTTCGCGATGATCACCGTCGCGCTCATTAGCGGCGCCATCGCCGACCGGGCGCGGTTCGGCACCTGGCTGGTCTTCGCGGGCCTCTGGGCCACCTTCGCGTACTTCCCCATGGCCCACATGGTCTGGGGTGGCGGCCTGCTCAGCGACGAGGGCCCGTTCGGCTCGATCGCGGCGCCGATCGACTTCGCCGGCGGCACCGTCGTCCACATCAACGCAGGTGTTGCGGCACTGGTCCTGGCCCTCGTCATCGGGGCGCGCAAGGGCTTCGGCAAGATCGGCATGAAGCCGCACAACCTGCCCCTCGTCATGACCGGCGCCGGTCTGCTGTGGTTCGGCTGGTTCGGCTTCAACGCCGGCTCGGCCTACGCCGCGGACGGTGTCGCCGGTCTGGCCTGGGTCAACACGACGACCGCCACCGCGGCCGCCATGCTCGGCTGGCTCCTCGTCGAGCGGATCCGCGACGGCCACGCGACCTCGCTCGGCGCCGCCTCCGGTATCGTCGCCGGCCTGGTCGCCATCACCCCCGCCGCCGGCGGCGTCTCGCCGGTCGGTGCCATCCCCCTGGGCCTGATCGCCGGTGCCCTCTCCGCCCTCGCGGTCGGCCTGAAGTACCGCTTCGGCTACGACGACTCGCTCGACGTCGTCGGCGTGCACCTGGTCGCCGGACTCTGGGGCACCGTCGCCCTCGGCTTCCTGGCCACCGAGACCGGTCTGTTCTACGGCGGTGACTTCTCGCAGCTCGCGGTCCAGATCCTCATCGCGCTCGTCGCGGTCGTCTTCTCCGGTGTGGTCACACTGGTCATCGCCCTGCTGCTCAAGGTGACCATGGGCTGGCGGGTCGACGAGGACGTCGAGCTCGCCGGCATCGACCAGGGCGTCCACGCGGAGTCGGCCTACGACTTCACGGGCGGCGGGCGACTGGCCGCATCAGGCACCACCCCGCGGGAGTCGGTTTCGGCCCCGTCCACCACCACCAGCGAGGAGGCTCGGGCATGAAGCTCGTCACCGCTGTCATCAAGCCGCACCAGCTCGAAGAGGTCAAGGAGGCCCTGGAGGCCTACGGAATCTCCGGGATGACCGTCAGCGAGGCCTCCGGCTACGGCCGCCAGCGCGGTCACAGCGAGATCTACCGCGGGGCCGAGTACACCGTCGACTTCGTGCCGAAGCTGCGGGTCGAGGTCCTCGTCGAGGACATGGACTCCACGTCCGTCGTCGACGTCATCGTCAAGGCCGCCTCCACCGGCCGCATCGGAGACGGGAAGGTCTGGGTCCTCCCCGTCGAGGAGGTCGCCCGGGTCCGCACCGGGGAGCGCGGTGTCGCTGCCATCTGACGTGGCCCGCACGGGCCCTCCCGGCCGGGATCTCCCCGGCCGGGAGGGCCCTGCCGGTCTCGAGGCGATCGTCGGCACCGAGGGCTTCGCCGAGGGGTTCGCGGCTCCCGGAGCAGGCGCCCGACGCAGAATGGCCATCAGCTCCTACCTCACCGGCTGGCTCGCCGGCCACTGGTCGGAGGCCACCGACGGCGCCGAGCCGAGCGGCGCGGCACTCGTCGTGCTCGGCAGCATCGGCCGCGGCGACGCCGGCCCGCGCTCGGACGTCGACGTCGTGATCCTGCACGACGGCCGCTCGCGCGCCAGCCGCGACATCGAGTCCCTCGCGGAGCGGATCCTGTACCCGCTGTGGGACAGCGGCATCCGGGTCGACCACAGTGTCCGGACGCTGGCCCAGTGTCGGGAGGTCGCAGGCGGCGACCTGTCCGCCGCGATCGCGCTCCTCGACCTGGCGCACGTCGCGGGGGACCCCGAGGTCAGCGCATCGGTGCGGGCCTCGCTGCACCACGACTGGCGCAAGGCGGCCCGCACCCGGCTGCCCGCGCTCGTCGACGCGCTGCGGGTCCGGCACGCACGCTTCGACGACCTCGCGCAGAGCCTCGAACCGGACCTGAAGGAGTCCCGCGGGGGTCTTCGGGACGTCAACGTCGTGCACGCCCTCGTCACCGCATGGCTCGCGGACCAGCCGCACGGCCGCCTCGACGACGCGACCGACCTGCTGCTCGACGTGCGCGACGCCGTCCACGTCACGACGGGACGGGGGCGCTCCCGCCTCACCCGCGACGTCCACGGCGACGTCGCCACGCTCCTCGGGATGGGGGACCGGGACGAGCTGCTCACCGAGATCTCCGCCGCGGGCCGGACCATCGCATACGGCCTGGACGCCACCATCCGCCGGGCCGGGCAGGCCCAGCGGGCACGCACGCTGCGGGTGGGACCGCGACGACCCCAGCTCGCGCCCCTCGGCTACGGCACCTATGAGAACGACGGTGAGCTCGTCGCCGGTCCGCGTGGCCTGGCCCAGCACCCCACGACCCCCCTCCGGTGCGCGGTCACCGCGGCACGGGCCGCCCTGCCCATCTCACCGGCGACCCTGGGCTCGCTCTCCCGGATGGAGCATGAGCTCGGTGACCCGTGGCCGCGCGAGGCCCGGGAGCTCTGGGCCGACCTGCTGGCGACCGGCGAAGGCCTGCTCACCGTCTGGGAGGGTCTGGACCAGATCGGGCTCGTCGCCTCATGGGTGCCCGAGTGGACCGCCGTGCGCAGCCGCCCGCAACGCAGCCCGATCCACCGCCACACGGTGGACCGCCACCTGCTCGAGACCGTCGTCGAGGCCGGGCGGCTCATGCGCACCGTCGCCCGACCCGACCTGCTCCTCCTCGCGGCGATGCTCCACGACATCGGCAAGGTCCCCGGCGCAGAGGACCACTCGGCGGCGGGTGTGCCGATCGCCGAGACCGTGCTGAGCAGGATGGGCTACTCCGAACGGGACCGTGGCCTCGTCACCGCGGCCGTGGCCGAGCACCTCACCCTCATGGACCTCGCCACCCGCCGCGACCCCACCGACCCGGAGACGGTCGACGCGGCGTATGCGGCGGTCGCCGGTGACCACGAGCTCGCCGAGATCCTCGTCGCGCTCTCCGAGGCAGACGCGCGCGCCGCCGGAGCCACGTCGTGGACCAGCCAGCGCGAGGCCCTCTTCCGGGCTCTCGTCTCGGGCCTGCGGGCCCGACTCGGCCTGGTCGTGCCCGCCCAGGTGCGCGACGTGCCCGAGCCGAGCGCCGCATACCCCGTCCCTGGGGTGGACCCGGCCAGGGTGAGGGCGGGGGAGCCGGTGATCGTCGTGGAGCCGGACGGATCCGGGTACCGGATCGACGTCGCCGAACCCGACCGGGCGCGGCTGTTCGCCGATACCGCGAGTGCTCTGGCGTCCAGTGGGCTGACCGTGCGGGGTGCGGTCATCCGCACCGTGGACGACCTCGCGGTCAACACGTGGAGCGTCGAATCCCCGAGCGGTCCGCCCGACCTGGACCGGGTGCGACGGGCGCTGCAGCGGCTCGCCGAGGGCTCACCGCCGGTGCGGCCGGCACCCCGCCGCGCGCGTGTCGTGGACCGGCCGGCCCCCGTCGTGCTGACCCACCCCGACCCGGGACGCGGTGGCGTGGTCCTCGACGTGCGCTGTGCCGACCGGCGCGGGCTGCTCGCGGACCTCGGATACGCG
This sequence comes from Dermatophilaceae bacterium, assembly GCA_049582485.1. Taxonomy (GTDB): domain Bacteria; phylum Actinomycetota; class Actinomycetes; order Actinomycetales; family Dermatophilaceae; genus F2B08. Next base: position 12,574 of record JBAUUB010000244.1, on the reverse strand, counting down.
ATCGCACGGGCTGGATTCGAGATCCGCAGCGCGGACGTCCGGACCTACGCGGGCCAGGCCCGTGACCTGCTGCTCGTGCGGCCCGCCGGCGCATCGGTGACCTCGTCGGCGGGGATCGAGGCCCTCCTCGACGCCGTGACCGCGGCCTGTCGCTAGCGGCGCGCCCGCAGAGCGCGGGAGCGGTGCGGTCGGGGACCGAGGAGTCGGGACCCGACGGGCCAGCGGTTAGCCTATGGGGGTGTTCACCAGCCTCTCCGACCGCCTGACCGCGACCTTCAAGAACCTGCGGGGCAAGGGCCGACTCTCCGAGTCCGACGTCAACAAGACGATCCGCGACATCCGGATGGCCCTGCTCGACGCCGACGTCGCGCTGCCCGTCGTCAAGGAGTTCACGGGCAAGGTTCGTGAGCGCGCCCTCGGTGAGGAGGTGTCCGCCGCGCTCAACCCGGCCCAGCAGGTCATCAAGATCGTCAACGAGGAGCTCGTCGGCATCCTCGGCGGGTCGACGCGCACGATCCGCTTCGCCAAGACCGGGCCGACCGTCATCATGCTCGCCGGCCTCCAGGGCTCCGGCAAGACGACCCTCGCCGGCAAGCTCGCCTACTGGCTCAAGGGCCAGGGGCACACCCCCATCCTCGTCGCGGCCGACCTGCAGCGTCCCAACGCGGTGACCCAGCTCGAGGTCGTCGGTGAGCGCGCCGGCGTTCCGGTGTTCGCGCCCGAGCGCGGCAACATCGGCGGCCACGACGCCGTCGGCGCGACGGGCGAGGGCACCCGCTCGTTCGGGGACCCGGTCGCCGTGTCCCGGGCGGGTGTGCGCGAGGCCGAGCACCGGCAGCACGACGTCGTCATCGTCGACACCGCGGGCCGGCTCGCCATCGATGCCGACCTCATGCAGCAGGCCGCCGACATCCGGGCCGGGATCGAGCCCGACGAGGTCCTGTTCGTCATCGACGCGATGATCGGCCAGGCGGCCGTCGAGACGGCCGAGGCCTTCCTCGAGGGCGTCGACTTCACCGGCGTGGTGCTGGCCAAGCTCGACGGCGACGCCCGCGGTGGCGCGGCCCTCTCGGTCGCCGGAGTCACCGGACGGCCGATCATGTTCGCGAGCACCGGCGAGAACGTCAAGGACTTCGAGGTCTTCCACCCGGACCGGATGGCGTCGCGCATCCTCGACATGGGTGACATCCTCACCCTCATCGAGCAGGCCGAGCGCGCCTTCGACAAGGCCCAGGCCGACGAGATGTCGCGCAAGTTCCTCGCGGCCGAGGACTTCACCTTCGACGACTTCCTCCAGCAGATGGCGGCGGTCAAGAAGATGGGCTCGCTGAAGTCGATGCTCAAGATGATGCCCGGCATGGGCCAGATGGCCGCCCAGATCGACGCCTTCGACGAGCGCGAGTTCGACCGCGTGGAGGCGATGGTCCGCTCGATGACGCCGTTCGAGCGCAACCACCCCAAGCAGATCAACGGCTCCCGTCGGGCCCGGATCGCCAAGGGCTCCGGTGTCACCGTCTCGGAGGTCAACCAGCTCCTCGAGCGCTTCGGCGAGGCCCAGAAGATGATGAAGTCGCTCGCTCGCGGCGGGAGCATCCCCGGCATGCCGGGAATGCCCGGCATGGGCGGGGGAGGCGGCGGCAAGCGCGCCAAGGGCCGTCAGCCTCAGCAGCGCAAGAAGGGCAAGTCGGGCAACCCCGCCAAGCGCGCCGCCGAGGAGCGCGCCGCGCGCGAACGCACCGCGGGAGCCGGTGCCGGCGCGTTCGGGTCGGGTGCCGCCTTCGGGGGCCAGGATGCTCCCGACCTCTCCTCGCTCGACCCCGGACAGCTGCCCGCCGGGTTCGAGAAGTTCCTCGGCGGCGGCAAGGGCTGACGGGTCCTCGCGCCGATGTCCCTGTTCACCCTGGCGACCGGGTCCGCGGGGCCGCGTGTCGCATACCTGCACGGGCTGTTCGGTCAGGGCCGCAACTGGATGCAGATCGCCAAGGCGGTCAGCGGAGCGGACGGCACGGACACCCGGGCCCTGCTCGTCGACCTGCCCAACCACGGGCGTTCGCCATGGACCGAGGAGTTCTCCTTCCACGACTACGCCGACGCGGTGGTCGAGACGCTGGAGGCCGAGGCGCCGGGGGAGCGGTGGACCCTGGTCGGGCACTCGCTCGGCGGCAAGACGGCCATGATCGCCGCGCTGGAGCAACCCGACCTCGTCGAGCGACTCTGCGTTGTCGACGTGGCGCCGCGGGACTACGGCGGGATGGGCAGGTTCTCGAAGTACGTCGAGGAGATGCAGCGCCTGCCGCTGGAGCGTGTCACCTCCCGTGGGGACGCCGAGGAGCTGTTCCGCGAGTCCAACCCGGCGGTCAAGGCGTTCCTGCTGCAGAACCTGCGCCGTGACGGTGACACCTGGCGCTGGCAGACCAACCTCGACCTCGTCGCGGGCGAGATCGAGGCAGGGACCGACGGGCTGATGGCAGGCTGGTCGGTGCGCGACGGCACGGAGCCCTACCCCCACCTCGTCCTGTGGATCAGCGGCGGGGCCTCGGACTACGTGACCGAGCACGACGTCGAGCCGATGCGGGCGCTCTTTCCCCGGGTGCGGCAGGTGACGGTCAAGGGTGCCGGGCACTGGGTGCACACCGAGGCTCCCGACATCGTCATCGGCGCCCTGCGGAGGTTCATCCTCTAGGTTCGGGGGTATGCCCGACGTGCTCCATCTCCGCGGACCGATCCTCGCCGGACCCGATGACGTGCGCGCCCAGGCCTGGGTCGCCGACGGCAGGATCACGTATGCGCCGCCCCCGGGCAGCCATGACGTGCGGTCACTCGACGGCTGGGTCGTGCCGGGGTTCGTCGACGCGCACTGCCACGTCGGGCTCGACGCCCACGGGGCCGTCGACCGGGAGACGGCCGAGGCGCAGGCGCTCCAGGACCGCGACCACGGCACGCTCCTCATCCGCGATGCCGGCTCGCCCGCCGACACGCGCTGGATCGACGAGCGCGACGACCTGCCGAAGATCATCAGGGCGGGCCGGCACATCGCACGCACCCGCCGCTACATCCGCAACTACGCGCATGAGGTCGAGCCCGACCAGCTCGTCTCCCGGGTGCGGGCCGAGGCGCGGGTGGGCGACGGCTGGGTCAAGCTCGTCGGCGACTGGATCGACCGCGATGCCGGCGACCTCATGCCGTGCTGGCCCGTCGACATCCTGCGCGAGGCGATCGCGGCCGCGCACGAGGAGGGGGCGCGCGTGACGGCGCACTGCTTCGGGCAGGAGTCGCTCTACGACTTCGCCGCTGCGGGGACCGACTGCATCGAGCACGCGACGGGTCTGGAGGCGGAGACGATCGAGAGCTTCGCCAGGCAGGGCATCACGATCGTCCCCACCCTGGTCAACATCGCGACCTTCCCGCAGCTCGCCGCGCCGGCGCAGGAGAAGTACCCCGCATACCACCGCCGGATGCTCGACCTGCACGCCCGGCGGCACGAGACGATCGGGCTCGCCCACGACGCCGGCATTCCGATCTATGTCGGCACCGACGCGGGCGGGTCGCTGCGGCACGGCCTCGTGGCCGACGAGGTGCGCGAGCTCGAGACGGCCGGGCTGTCGCGGGTCGAGGCCCTCGGCGCCGCCACCTGGGCCGCCCGGGAGTGGCTCGGCCGGCCGGGGCTGGACGAGGACGACCCCGCCGACCTCGTCGTCCTGCGCGAGGACCCACGAGAGGACCTCGGTGTGCTCGCCGATCCCGTCGCCATCGTGCTGCGCGGCCGGATCGTCGAGTAGCGGACCTCGCCCTGCGCGTGGGGTAGGCGACCGTGCGGGCTGCAGCGGTAATGCAGCAGCGGCGAGGGACGCGCGGTTCGGAGCATGGGCCTGCCTCTGGCAGAATGGTCGTTCGTACCCGTGCGGCACCGGTCCCTCTCGCCGTCGTCGCGCGCGCCTACCCCAGAGGCTCGGCCCCCCGCGTGTTCCCCACCCGGTCTCGCCGTGCCTCGTATCTATGACAAGGAGACACCACACTCGTGGCCGTCAAGATTCGCCTCAAGCGGATGGGCAAGATCCGCACCCCGTTCTACCGCGTCGTCGTCATGGACAGCCGCACCAAGCGTGACGGCCGGGCCATCGAGGAGATCGGCAAGTACCACCCGACCGAGGAGCCGTCGCTGATCGACATCGACAGCGACCGTGCGCAGTACTGGCTGGGCAACGGCGCGCAGCCGACCGAGCCGGTCCTCGCGCTGCTGAAGATCACCGGTGACTGGCAGAAGTTCAAGGGCGAGCCGGGTGCCGAGGGCACCCTGAAGGTCAAGGAGCCGAAGAAGAGCAAGAAGGAGCTCTACGAGGCTGCTCTGGCCGCCGCCGGCGCCAAGGTCGACGCCGAGGACGGCAGCGGCGCGACCACCGCGCGCAAGAAGTCCGCGCCGAAGAAGGCCGAGAAGAAGACCGAGGAGAAGGTCGAGGCTCCCGCCGAGGTGACCCCGGCCACCGACGAGGTCGCCGCCGTGGCCGACGAGCCGGCTACCGAGCCCACGCCGGCCGACACCGAGTCCGGTGCGGCCTCCGCTGACGGCACCAACACCGACGCCGACTCAGGCGCCGAGGACAAGGCCTGATCCCGCATGCTCGAAGAGGCACTCGAGCACCTCGTGACCGGCATCGTCGACCACAAGGACGACGTCGTCGTGCGACACAAGGAGCTGCGCCGAGGCGGTGAGCTGCTCGAGGTCCGGGTCCACCCCGACGACCTCGGCCGCGTCATCGGTCGCTCCGGCCGGACGGCGAGCGCGCTGCGCACCGTCATGGGTGCCCTCGCGGGCGGCAAGAATGTCCGGATCGACATCGTCGACACCGACCGGGTCCGCTGACCGATCGCGTCAGCTGAGCGACCGCACACGGCGGCGGGTATGCGCGACGCATACCCGCCGTCGTCGTCGGTGCGCCGATCCTTTCCAGTGGGGCCGCGCGGCACTTCTGGCGGGAACCTTGACGTTTGGGCGGGAACGGTTGTCTCCCGAACCCGACGTTTCTCTCCCGGGGAGAGAAAGAAGGGCCCCGACCACCGCATACGCAAGGATGGACGACGTGAGCACAGACCGACTGGTGGCCCGCATCGGCAAGCCGCACGGGTTGCGCGGCGAGGTGACCGTGCAGACGCACACCGACGACCCCGCGGGGCGCTTCGTCCCGGGTACGGAGTTCGCGACCGAGGCCGTCTCCGGCTCCGGGGTGCCGCGCCGCCTGACGCTGGCCTCGGCCCGGCTGCACCGGGACACCTGGCTGCTGGGCTTCGAGCAGATCCCGGACCGCACGGGTGCGGAGGGCCTGCGCGGCGCGCGGCTGCTGCTCGCGGAGGACGTCGCGACCGAGGCCGCGGCAGACGATGACGACGAGGACGCCTGGTACGAGGAGGAGCTCGTCGGGCTCGCTGCCCTCGACCCGGCAGGGCAGCGGCTCGGCGAGGTCAGTGGGCTGCTGACCGGCGCGGCGCAGGACCTGCTCGTGGTGCGTCTCGAGGACGGCGCCGAGGCGATGGTGCCGTTCGTCGCCGCGATCGTCACCGAGGTCGACGTCGAGGACGGCCGGGTCGTCATCGACGCCCCGCCGGGGCTCTTCGACCTCGCCCGGGAGTGAACCGTGCGCCTCGACGTCGTCACGATCTTCCCCGACTACCTCGCACCGCTCGACCTCTCGCTCATCGGCAAGGCCCGCCGCGACGGCCTGCTCGACATCCGGGTGCACGACCTGCGCGACTTCACCCACGACCGGCACCGCACCGTCGACGACACCCCCTTCGGAGGTGGTGCCGGGATGGTCATGAAGCCGCAGCCGTGGAAGGAGGCGTTCGACTCGCTGGCCGGGTCAGCGCAGGACGGTATGCGGCCGAGACTCATCGTGCCCGGGCCCTCCGGCCGACGGCTGGACCAGGCGCTCGCGCGCGAGCTGGCGCGGGAGCCGTGGCTGGCGTTCGCCTGCGGACGCTACGAGGGGATCGACGAGCGCGTCCACGCCTATGCGGCCGAGACGCTGGGATGGCAGGTCGACGTCGTCTCGCTCGGTGACTACGTCCTCAACGGGGGTGAGGTCGCGGTGCTCGCGATCGTCGAGGCGGTCGGAAGGCTGGTTCCGGGTGTCGTCGGCAACCCCGAGAGCCTGGTCGAGGAGTCGCACGAGGACGGCCTGCTCGAGTACCCGGTGTACACCAAGCCCGCGTCCTGGGACGAGGGGTCGGTCGTGCGCGACGTCCCGCCAGTCCTGCTGTCCGGCGACCACGCGGCCATCGCGCGCTGGCGGCACGAGCGGCGGGTGGAGCGGACCGCGCAGCGCCGACCGGACCTGGTCCACGGGTCGGCCGTCGTGCGTGGGCTCGGTGAGCTCGGCATCAGGGCGGCCACCGCCGCCGACGTCCCCGAGCTCATGGTGCTCACCCGGGCCAGCTGGGTCGAGGAGGTGGCCGCCGCGGCAGGGGTGTGGGAGGGCCCGGTCGAGTCGGTCGAGGAGCACCTGGGCGCGTTGCGGGACTGGTCGACCTGGGTGGTCCGGTCCGAGGGGCGACTGGTCGGCTCGGTCCGGGCCCGGCGCAAGCCAGGCGAGCCGCACCGCTGGTGGATCGGCCGGCTCATGGTCGCCCCCGACCTCCAGGGCCGCGGGCTCGGTCGCGGGCTGCTCGCGTGGGCCGAGGCGCAGGCACCCGAGGACGTCACGGAGTTCTGGCTCAACACCGGCCGGTCCCGCGATCGCAACCTGCGGATGTACCGCAAGGCCGGATACCGCGTGATCCCCGGCGAGAGCGAGGTGCACCCGACCACCGTCGACCTGCGCAAGCCGGTGCGCCGCTGAGCCGTCGGCCGACCGTCGCCGGTGATTTCGCGGTATGCGGTGGTTCTGGCACCATTGACCCTTGGACTCGAGATGACCTGGCCCCTGCCACAGGGGGAGCTCATGAGGCACGCCATCGAGCGTGCCCAGAGCGCGGCCGGCTCGAGAACGACTCCACCATCACGAACGACCCGCACCTGACCTGTGGCACGTGCAGAATGCGAAGCAGCCATGCAGCGTTTCGACGAGCTCGACAAGGCGTCGATGCGAGACGACATCCCGGACTTCCGCGCCGGCGACACCGTCAAGGTCCACGTCAAGGTCGTCGAGGGCAACCGCTCCCGCGTCCAGGTGTTCCAGGGCGTCGTCATCCGTCGCCACGGCGGCGGGGTCGGCGAGACCTTCACCGTGCGCAAGATCTCCTTCGGTGTCGGCGTCGAGCGGACCTTCCCGCTCCACACCCCGATCGTCGAGAAGATCGAGGTCGTCACCCGCGGTGACGTCCGTCGCGCGAAGCTGTACTACCTGCGCGGTCTGCGCGGCAAGAAGGCCAAGATCAAGGAGAAGCGCGAGACCCCCGCGAAGTGACGCGGACCCGGGTCGCGACCCCACCGGTCGAGAGCATCCGGTCGACGGCGTGCCGGCGAGCAGCCCGCAACGACACGACCCCCACTCGTCACGCAGGACCATCCTGCTGGCGGTGGGGGTCGCCGTCGTCGTCCTCGTCCTCGTGCGGCTGCTCGTCCTCGACACCGTGGTCGTCACGTCCGACTCGATGCGCCCCGGCCTGCAGCCCGGCGACCGACTCCTCGTCCTGAGGACGGCCGGCATCGAGCGCGGCGACGTCATCGTCCTCGACGGGTCTCGGTTGCTTGCTCCCAGCGGTGACGCAGGGACGCGGGCCGGTGGTGCACTCGCGCGACTGTTCGGCACCGACGGGAGCAGCGCATACGTCAAGCGGGTCGTCGGCGTCCCGGGCGACCGGGTGGTCTGCTGCGATGCGCAGGGCCGGCTCACCGTCGACGGCACGCCGCTCGACGAGCCCTACGTGACCGGGCCGACCGACCAGGTGACCTTCGACGTCACGGTGCCCGAGAACCGCTACTGGGTGCTCGGCGACAACCGGTCCGACAGCGCCGACTCGCGTTCGGCCATCGGTCGGCCGGGCGGCGGCATGCTGCGGGCCGACGAGGTCGTGGGCGAGGTCGTCTGGCGGTACTGGCCACGTCAGAGGTGGGGCGAGCCGGCCGCCCGGTCCGGGACGTCGGCACCGTGGGCGCTCGTCGCGCGGACAGGTGTGACCGCTGCCAGCCGGATGGGGGATACTGCCGTACGTTCTTCCTCGGCCAGCCGCCCGGCCGTGACCACCGACGCCATGCACGCCATCTCGAAGGAGCCAGAGCCGTGACGGACACCCCGCCGAGGGCGCTCCCGACCGGCTCGGGGACCGCGGACCCGCCACTCACCCAGCGCGCGGTCCAGCCGCCACGACGGGGCTTGCTGCGCTCCCTGCTCGGGGCGGTGCGCGAGACGGTCATCATCGTCGTCATGGCGATGGTGCTCTCGCTCGTCGTCAAGACCTGGGTGGCCCAGGCGTTCTTCATCCCATCCGGATCGATGGAGGACACCCTGCAGGTCGGGGACCGGGTCATCGTCAGCAAGCTGCACAAGCAGCTGGACGGCATCGACCGCGGCGACGTCGTCGTCTTCCGCGACCCTGGGGGCTGGCTCCCCAAGATCGCCCGGCCGGAGGGCACCGACCCGGTGGGCGTCGTCGAGCAGGCCCTGACCTTCGTCGGACTGCTGCCCGATCCCGCTGACGAGCATCTGATCAAGCGCGTCATCGGCGTCAGCGGAGACCGGGTCGTATGCTGCGACGCCGAGCAGCGGCTCACCGTCAACGGCGCCCCGATCGAGGAGCCCTACGTCTACCCGGGGGACGACCCCTCGAGCCTGAGCTTCGACATCACCGTCCCGGCCGACTCGGTGTGGGTCATGGGCGACCACCGCTCCGACTCCCAGGACTCGCGGTACCACCCCCTCGACGGGGACGGGACCGAGGGCTCGGTGCCTTTGGACAACGTCGTGGGGCGGGGCATCGTCACCATCTGGCCGATCGGCCGGGTCGGGACGCTGTCCGGATACCCCGAGGTCTTCGCCGCCGTCCCCGCACCCTGAGTCGCCGCCCGATGCCACCTCCCCGCCGCGCCGTCGTCACCTCACGGAAGCCGTCCCTGCGCACCGAGCGGCTGCTCCAGCGTGAGGGCTACCCGGTCCTGGCCGGCATGGACGAGGTCGGCCGCGGTGCCCTCGCCGGACCGGTCACGGTGGGAGTGGTCGTCATCGACGAGGGATGCCGCAGCGCGCCCTCGGGCGTCAAGGACAGCAAGCTCCTCACCCCGGCAGCCCGCGAGCGGATGGTGCCGAGGATCGAACGGTGGTGCATCGCCTGGGGGGTCGGGCACGCCGGCCCCGACGAGATCGACACCGTCGGCATCATGGGCGGCCTGCGCCTGGCCGGCCTGCGAGCTCTCGCACAGCTCGGGACAGTCCCCGACCTCGTGATCCTCGATGGGAACCACGACTGGCTGACCGACCCGCAAGAGGTCGGGCTGCTCGCCTTCGCGGCGGACCACGACGGCTCGTCGACCCCGCCGGTGCGCACGATGATCAAGGCGGACCTGCGGTGCTCGTCGGTCGCGGCGGCCTCGGTGCTCGCGAAGGTCGCGCGCGACAGGCTGGTCGTCGAGCGGGCGGTGGACCACCCCGGCTACGGCTGGCTGGACAACAAGGGGTATGCCGCACCCGAGCACCTCGATGCACTGCGGCGACTCGGACCCACCGAGTACCACCGCCGGTCGTGGAACATCCCGGGGTGCGACGGTGGGCCCGGTGGCGGGTCCGCGGACGCCGTGGAGGACGGAATCGGTCAGGGTGCGTGATAGGACAGTGCCATGAGCTCGGAGGACCTCGAGAAGTACGAGACCGAGATGGAGCTCGCGCTCTATCGCGAGTACCGCGACGTCGTCGGGCTGTTCAGCCACGTCGTCGAGACCGAGCGGCGCTTCTACCTGTGCAACTCGGTGGACGTGAAGGTCTGCGGTGAGGGATCCGAGGTCTACTTCGACGTCACGATGCACGACGCGTGGGTGTGGGACATCTACCGCCCGGCCCGCTTCGCGAAGCAGGTGAGGGTGGTGACGTTCAAGGACGTCAACGTCGAGGAGCTCGCCCAACCCGACCTCGAGGTGCCCAAGCCGGGGTTCTGATCCCCAGCGCGTGCCCGAGTCGGGCGCGTCGTCCACAGCCGACCGCCCGGGCATCGCACCGGTCCGCGCAGCCGTCCGAGGCTGGGCCCATGGATACATCAGGCCGGGGCAGGTCGAACGAGGGCAGGTCGAACGAGAGCACCCAGGATCAGGGCACCCCCGGGCGCCGACGTCCCGTCGACGACCGCCGGTCACTGGGAGAGGTGGGGGAGGTCCTTGCCGCGCGCTACCTCACCGAGCGAGGCGCGAGCGTGCTCGTGCGCAACTGGAGGTGCCTGGAGGGTGAGCTCGACCTCGTCGTCGTCGAGCCGGACGGCGTCGTCGTCGCGGTGGAGGTCAAGACCCGTCGTGGGGTCGGGTTCGGAGATCCAGTGGAGGCCGTTACGCCGGTGAAGCAGCAGCGGCTTCGCCGGCTCCTGGGCCAGTGGCTCCGACAGAACCCGGCTGTTGTCGCCGCAGGCCTCCGCATCGACGTCGTCGGGGTGCTCATTCGCCGCGGACAGCCGGTCCAGCTCCGGCACATCACGGGGGTGGGGGCATGAGGCTCGGGTCCACCCTGTCCGTCGGAATCACCGGCCTGGTCGGGACCGTCGTCAACGTCGAGGCCCACGTCGCCCCTGGGCTGCCCGCGTTCACGATCAGTGGTCTGCCGGACGCTGCTTGCGCCCAGTCGCCGAGCCGGGTCCGCGCGGCCGCCATCGTGGCCGGGCACCCACTGGCCAGTGACCGCATCACCGTGAACCTGTCCCCGTCGGCGCTTCCCAAGCGAGGAAGCGCCTTCGACCTGCCGATCGCCTGCGCGGTGCTCGCGGCCCAGAATGTCATCCCCATGCGGGCCACGTCCGGGACGGTCCACCTCGGTGAGCTCGGTCTGGACGGGACGATTCGGCCCGTGCCGGGTGTCCTGCCGGCCGTGGCCGCAGCCGCCGCGGCCGGGGTGGAGCGGGTAGTCGTCCCGCGCGGCAATGCGGGTGAGGCGGGGCTCGTGCAGGGAATCGCCGTGCACACGTTCGCCTCGCTCGCCGAGCTCGTCGAGACCTACCGCACCACTCCGGTCGAACGTCTTCCCCTCGTCGGTGGCAGCGGGGACGAGCCCCTCGTCCGTCGGGGGCACGGCGACCTCGCCGACGTCGTGGGCCAGGACATGGCACGGCTCGCCCTGGAGATCGCCGCCGCCGGCGGACACCACCTGATGCTCACCGGCCCTCCCGGCGCGGGCAAGACGATGCTCGCGGAGCGTCTGGTGACGATCCTGCCCACGCTGGGACGGGAGGAGGCGCTCGGCGTCATGTCGGTCCGCTCGGTGCTCGGCGAGATCGGTCGCGAGAGCGCCCTCGACATCACCCCGCCGTTCGTGGCTCCGCACCACAGCGCGTCGATGGCCGCGATCGTCGGTGGGGGCGGCGGGGCGAACCTGCGACCGGGCGCGGTCTCCCGCGCCGACCACGGGGTGCTGTTCCTCGACGAGGCTCCCGAGTTCCGCAAGGACGTCCTGCAGTCCCTGCGGCAGCCCCTCGAGTCCGGGCGGGTCGTGGTCGCACGGGCCCGCGAGAGCGTGACGTTCCCGGCCCGCTTCCAGCTCGTCCTCGCGGCCAACCCCTGCCCGTGCGGGATGGCCTTCGGCAAGGGCCTGCAGTGCCGGTGTCAGCCGCGGGAGGTCCGGACCTACCTCGGCCGGATCGGTGGACCGCTGGCAGACCGGATCGACCTGCAGATCCAGGTGGCCCCGGTCAGCCTCGCGACCCTGACCGGCACGGCCGGGGAGACCTCGGCAACGGTCCGCGAGCGGGTCGCTCAGGCGCGTGAGCTGCAGCGAGCCAGATGGTCCGAGCACGGCTACAGCCTCAACGCCTGGGTTCCGGGTCGGCTCCTGAGACGGGGGCCGCTGGCCCTTCCCGCCGAACGCCTCACCGACCTCCACCGCGCCATCGACCGCGGCTGGCTCACCCTCCGCGGCTTCGACCGCTGCCTGCGGCTGGCGTGGACGGTGGCGGATCTTCGCGGCGAGAGCTCTCCACGACGGGACGACATCGGCGTGGCGCTGGGCCTGCGCGGCCGAGGGCCGGTGGCGGCGTGACCCGGGTCGGGGCACTGGACGACGACCGCACCGCCCGGGTCGCCCTCAGCCGCCTCGCCGAGCCCGGCCTGGAGTCCCTTCGCGACGCCGTGGCCCTGCGTGGGGCGGTCGAGACGCTCGATCGGCTGCTGCGCGGCGCGCTCACTCTCACAGGGGTCACGCCCTCCCGATTCGATGTGGGCACCCTCGAGGAGGACCTGCGCAACGCGGAGCGCCTCGGCGCCAGGGTCCTCATCTCCACCGATGACCAGTGGCCCCGTCAGCTCTCGGACCTGCCTGTTCCGCCGCTGTGCCTCTGGGTTCGCGGACCCGTCGACCTCGGCGCCGTCACCGACCGCAGCATCGCCCTGGTCGGAGCACGGAGCGCGACCTCGTACGGCAGCCAGGTCGCCGCCGACCTCGCCGCAGGACTGTGC
>JBAUUB010000243.1:0-2052 GCA_049582485.1 Dermatophilaceae bacterium | reverse complement strand
GCTGCTGAGCAGCCACGTCCTCGGCGAGGTGGAGACACTGGCCGACCGGCTGAGCATTATCCGCGACGGCGCCCTGGTCAGGACCGGAACGCTGACCGAGCTGCGCGGACACGCCCGCACCGCGGTCCGCGCAGTCCTCGACCGCGTCCCGGACGATGCCGCGCTCACGCTGCTGCACGACGTGCTCGTGGACGGCGACCGGATCTCCGCGACGATCGAGTCCGACCGGGCGCAGGAGGCGATGACACTGCTCACCGCCCACGGCATCCGGTCCCTGACCGTCGAGCCGCCCTCGCTGGAGAGCCTCTTCCTGCGCCTCTACGAGGACAGTACCGACACCGGCACCTCGAGCATGCGATGACGGCGGCACTGACCGGCACCGTCCCGCTGCTGCGGAGCACGGTCCGGCACGACGGGCGTCGGCTCGCGCCCTGGATCGTGCTGCCCACCGCACTGTCAGCGTCCTCGGTGCTCGTCTACCCGTGGGTCTTCCCCACCGCGCAGGACCGCGCAGCCCTGGCCGGCGCGGTCAGCGCCAACCCGGCGCTCGGGCTCATCTTCGGCCCCGCCCACGACCTGAGCACCGTCGACGGCTTCACCACGTGGCGCAGCCTGGCACTCGGGGGTTTCCTCGCCGGGCTCGGCGCGATCTTCACCGTCATCCGGCCAACCCGCGGCCAGGAAGACTCCGGCCAGGCCGAACTGTTGGCCTCCGGCGTCCTGGGCAGGGGGAGCCGGCTGATGACCGCTCTCGCAGTGTCCTATCTCGGCTCACTGCTCGTCGGCGTCCTCGCCGCTCTCGTCACCATCCTCTTCGGTGGCGACCAGCACTCCTCGGTGCTCGTCGCCGCCACGTTCACCGCCACCGGCTGGATGTTCGGATCCCTCGCCGCCGTCACCGCCCAGCTCGGGGCCGACGCTCGCACCGCCAGCTCGATCGCCGTCGGTTCCCTCGGCGTGATGTTCCTCCTACGTGGGTTCACCTACTCCATCGACGCCCCGACCTGGACCACCTGGGTCAACCCGCTGGGCTGGATGACCGAGACCCGGCCAGCCACCGGCAACCACTGGTGGCCCCTGCTTCTCGCAGCCGCCCTGGCCGCAAGCCTCGTGGCAGTCGCGTTCACACTCCAGTCCCGCCGAGACTTCGGACAGGGAGCCATCACCCCCCGCCCCGGGCCCGCCCGGGGGACGGTGCGCGATCCCCTGCGCCTCGCTCTGCGCCTGAACCGCGGCTCCTTCGCCACCTGGGCGGTCGCCTTCGTCGCCCTCGGGTTCGTCTTCGGCTACTTCACCACCTCGATCAAGGACATCCTCGCCTCCGACAGCGCCGTGCAGCAGGTCCTCGCCGCCGGCGCCGCCCGCCCCGAGGAGCTGATCTCCGCGTTCGTCGTGACCATCCTGACCCTCGTCGGCATCCTCGCGGCGGTCCCCGGCGTCCAGGCGATCCTGAAGGTCCGATCCGAGGAGCTGGAGGACCGGGTCGAGCCCGTCATAGCCACTGCCGTGGCCCGAGTCCGCTACTACCTCGCGCATGTGGGGACCGCGTTCTCGGCGTCCGCCCTCTCCGTGCTCCTCGCCGGCACGATCACCGCGGCCATCGCCTCCCGGGCCGACATCGGCGTCGAGTTCGCCGACGGCATCCTCCAAGCGGTCGTCACCGTTCCCGCCGTCTGGACCGTGGTCGCGGTCTCCGTCGCCGTCGTCGGGGCCCGACCCGCTGTCAGCCTCGCCGCCTGGCTCGGCGTGCTCGTCTCCTTCGGCCTCACGCTCCTCGGACCGAGCTTCGGCCTCGACGACTGGGTCCTCGGGATCAGCCCCTTCTTCCACGTCCCCAACGTCGGCGCCGCCGATCCCTTGTGGGCCGGCCTGATCTGGGTCACCCTGGTCACCCTGCTCCTCCTCGCCGTCGGTCTCGCAGGCTTTCGCCGCCGCGACCTCGCCAGCTGACTCCAACGACACGCTGCCCACCTCTGAACCTCAACAAACAGTCGCAAACAGGCAACTCGCACCCGCCATGCCGCCCAGCGAAGGCGCTGGTCGCTCCCGGCT
>JBAUUB010000242.1:0-3662 GCA_049582485.1 Dermatophilaceae bacterium | reverse complement strand
ACCAAGCAGTGGTGGCGAGGAGCTGGCGATGACTGACCGGCAAGGCATGTCGGCCCTGTGGGGCAATATGCGGCTCCGGATCATCGCCGTGGTGGTCGTGCTCGTCACCCTCTCGGCGATCGTGTCCACCCTCCAGATCAGGGTGGCCCTCAACCAGCGGCTCGACGAGGAGATCAGCACCGCCCTCGAGCGTGAGTCCGAGGAGTTCCTCCTCCTCCTCGCGGAGGGTCGCAACCCTGACACCGGCCAGCCGTTCGCCGACGACCTCGAGGCTCTGTTCGACGTGTACTTCCGGCGGGAGGTGCCCGACGAGCGTGAGACCTTGATCGCGATCGTCGATGATGGGCTCTACGGGCAGGAGAGTGCCCCCGGCGTTCCCCCCGCGGAGGACCTCGAGCAGGATGTGGCGTTCTGGGTCTCCTTCGACCGCTCGGCCACGGGGACGCTTCAGACCGGTGGTCGCGAGGCCTGGTATGCGGTCACCCCCATCACGATCGGCGGCCGGAGCGCGCACTTCGTCGCGGTGAACTTCCCGCGCGATGAACGCCGCGAGATCGACCAGGCTGTGCTGACTCTCGGACTGGTCCAGGGTCTGACGATTCTGCTCTCGGCATTCTTGGCCTATCTGGCGTCGGGGCGAATCCTGCGGCCACTCAGCTCACTCGCCGACACAGCGCAGACCATCTCGGAGACGGACCTCACGAGACGGATCCCGGTGCGCGGCCAGGATGAGGCGTCCCGGATCGCCCGGGCATTCAACGACATGCTCGCTCGGCTCGAGGCAGCGTTCGCCACCCAACGACGATTCCTCGACGAGGCCAGCCACGAGTTCCGGGCGCCGCTCACCGTCATCCGCGGTCACGTGGAGCTCCTCGACCTGGTCGACGACCCTGTCGAACGAGCGGCCACGACAGCGCTCATCACCGACGAGATCGACCGGATGAACCGCATGGTCGAGGACCTGCTGACTCTCGCGCGTGCGGAACGGCCGGACTTCCTCGACCTGGCCGAGGTCGACATCCGGGCTTGGAACGAAGACGTCTACCGCAAGGCGTCGGTGCTCGGCGAGCAGACCTGGGTGCTGGAGGCGACCGCGGACGTCACAGTCAGGGCGGACGAACAACGCCTCACCCAGGCCGTCATGCAGCTGGCAGCCAACGCCGCGGCGCACACTACGGCGGGCAACACGGTTCGGGTGGGGTCCGCAGTCGTCGACGGCAACCTGCGAATCTGGGTCCGCGACGACGGTCCCGGCATCGCCAAGGAGGACGCCACACGGATCTTCGAGCGATTCCATCGTGGGCGCAGCGACCGCCGCACTTCGGGCCTCGGCCTGTCGATTGTCAACGCCATCGCCGAGGCGCACGGTGGCCGGGTGTGGGTCGACCGTGCGGGCGAGCCCGGTGCACGGTTCGAGATGAGTCTCCCGCTCGTCCGTGAGGTCAGTGCCGACGAGTCGTGAGAGTCATCACCGAGGATCGCAGGACCGTCTGAGGATCAGTCGATCGCCACGTGCAGGGACTCACTGACCGCGGCGAGGAGGGTCGCGAGTGGGAAGGGCTTCACAACGTAGCCGGACACCCCCAGCGACAGGGCGACGGCACGGTCTCCGGGATCGCTGCGTGAGGTCACGATGAGCACGGGCAGATCGGGCTGCGTTGTCCGCACCGTCCGTAGGACATCCAGTCCGTCGACATCGGGCAGCCCGAGGTCGAGCATGACGAGATCCAGGCCACCCCGCTGAACCGCCTCCACGGCCTCAGCCCCGGTGCCGACAGAGGCGACATCGTAGCCCTTGGTCTGGAGCGCCTTCGTCATGAAGACGGTGATCAGGGGGTCGTCCTCGACGATGAGAAGGCGCTGGCGTGGTCGAGTCACATCATCATCCTGACAGGTTCCGGTGAGCGCCACGTACAACCGGGATGAGAGAACGTTGACTGTTCGGCCCGCACCCCATCCGCCGACCGCGTGTCGGGATGCATCGACGTGCGCGGCCATCGGCTACGGTTGCCGCTCCCATGTCTACATCGGCCGCCTCGCACCTCTCACCCGCATTTCCCGAGCGGGCAGCTTGGGGAACCGCCGACAAGCTCCGCGCCTGGCAGGCCGCCGCCCTCGACGAGTACCTGCGCTCCGAAGCCCGTGACTACCTCGCGGTCGCCACACCGGGCGCGGGCAAGACGACGTTCGCCCTGCGGGTGGCGGCCGAGCTCATCGGCCGTGGCGTCGTCGACGCCGTCACCGTCGTCGCGCCGACCGAGCACCTGAAGACCCAGTGGGCCGACGCTGCGGGCCGGGTCGGCATCCATCTCGACCCGCGCTTCTCGAACTCGGTCGCCGCAACCTCGGCCGACTACGACGGTGTGGCGCTCACGTACGCGCAGGTCGCCAGTCGTCCGGACCTGCACCGGCACCGAACCGAGCGGTCGCGAACGCTGGTCATCCTCGACGAGATCCACCACGGCGGTGACGCCAAGTCGTGGGGCGACGCGATCCGGTCGGCGTTCGAGCCGGCCGTTCGCCGCCTCGCGCTGACCGGCACGCCGTTCCGCTCGGACACCAGCCCCATCCCGTTCGTGCGCTACGAGATGGACGCCGAGGGCATCCTGCGCTCGGCATCCGACTACACCTACGGCTACGCCGAGGCCCTCACGGACGGGGTCGTCCGGCCGGTTCTGTTCCTCGCCTACGGCGGATCGATGCGGTGGCGCACCAAGGCCGGCGACGAGGTCGCCGCCCGCCTCGGCGAGCCGATGACCAAGGACCAGACCGCGCAGGCGTGGCGGACCGCGTTGGATCCGAAGGGTGAGTGGATCCCCGCCGTGCTCGCCGCTGCAGACACCCGGCTCACCGAGGTCCGCAGGCACGTCCCCGATGCCGGCGGCCTCGTCATCGCCTCGAACCAGACCCAGGCCCGCGCCTACGCCTCGATCCTCAGGCGCGTCACCGGTGAGCCCCCGACCGTCGTGCTCTCCGACGACGCAGGGGCCTCGGAGCGGATCGAGGAGTATGCGCAGAGCACCGCCCGCTGGATGGTCGCCGTGCGCATGGTGTCGGAGGGCGTGGACGTGCCCCGCCTCTGCGTCGGCGTGTACGCGACGTCGACGTCCACCCCGCTGTTCTTCGCCCAGGCGGTCGGCCGGTTCGTCCGGGCGCGTCGGCGGGGCGAGACCGCCTCGGTGTTCCTGCCGAGCGTCCCGGTGATCCTCGCCCACGCCGGCGCGATGGAGGCCGAGCGCGACCACGCGCTCGACCGGCCCAAGGATGCGGACGACGTCGCCTCGATGTGGGCGCAGGAGGAGTCCCTGCTCGACGAGGCGGGGCGAAGCGAGCGGGCGAGCGACGCGATCGAGCAGCGGTTCGAGGCGCTGGAGTCGGACGCCCACTTCGACCACGTGCTCTTCGACGCCCAGCAGTTCGGCCTGCACGCCGCTGTGGGCTCGGCGGAGGAACAGGACTACCTCGGCCTGCCCGGCCTGCTCGAACCGGACCAGGTGGCGGCCCTGCTGACCGAGCGCCAGAGCCGGCAGTCCAAGGGTCGCCCGACGGCGGGACCTTCGACCGACGCCCCGGTCGCGGCGCATCGCGCCCTGCGAGCCCAGCGCAAGGAGCTGAACAGCCTCGTCGCGGCCTATGCCCGCAAGACCGGCGCGACCCACGCC
>JBAUUB010000241.1:0-9120 GCA_049582485.1 Dermatophilaceae bacterium | reverse complement strand
CCTCCGACACCTGCCTCGGCTCAGCGGGTCCGCCGACGGGTGACCCACCAGGTCAGCGTGCCGATGGCGAGGGACAGCGCCACGTAGACGGCCCAGAAGACGTAGAAGAAGTCGCGGTCCGCCTCGGGCATCGCCGCGACCGTGCTCCAGAGGAACGCCATCTCGCCGAAGATCCAGGCGTTGATGCCCAGCGCGGTGAGGATCAGGACGGTCCGCATCCAGGAGGGCGCCGACCTGCGGTGCACGGCCAGGCCGAGGACCGCGGCCAGCGCAACCGCGGCCACCCCGAGGGACAGCAGGATGATGCCCGGGATGAGGAAGTCGGGGAACGGGGTGCCTTCGAGCAGGTCGAGCTCGAAGCCGATGTTGCTGCCGTCCCGAGCGCTTGCGAGGTAGGCCCCGCCCCCGATCGCCCCGATCCCCCAGAAGGCCAGCAGCGCGGTGAGCGCCCAGCCGGCGAGTCTCGGCACGGGCCGGGAGGCCGAGTCGGTGGTGATGTCGCGTGCGGGTGAGGACGTGATGCCCACGACTTTCACGCTACTCCCGCCGAGGCTGCGTCGAATACCAGTGGGGGTATCCTGGGCACGTGACGACGACCACGGACATCGCCGACCGGGTGCAGCGTGCGCGCCTCGCCGCGGTCGAGTCGATGACCATGCTCGCCGGGGTGAGCTCGGCATGTGCCATCGCCCGCGACGGCGGCTCGTTCCCCGCCTACAAGTTCCACGAGGGCCGGGTCGCCGCACTCTCGGTCATCGCCCGTGAGCTGCGTCGGCCGGAGCCGGATCTCGCCGGTCTCACGGTGCGCCTGCGTGAGCAGTGGGCGGCCGAGGTCGAGCGTCGCGCGGACCAGAGCCGGGACTGGCAGGCGTATGCGGCGGGCGGCCTGGATGCTGTCCGCGAGCTTGAGGCGTGGCTGGCCGAACGGTGAGAAACGTGGTGCCAGACGGGTCGCGCAGACCCCGATCGGCACCACGACGGGCGCTGCCGGGATAGCGTGACCGGATCTGACAGGGAGGGATGGTGATCCGCGGTGTCCCAGGCAGGCGAGGGGGGACCGAACGCTGAGCGGGCCGTCCGTCCGGGCGAGGGGCCGGTCCAGCGTTCGGACAGGGCGGGCCGACTGCTCGGCGCCACGGCGTGTCTCGTGGCGTTGGCGCTCACGGTCGGGTGCAGCGCTGACTCCGGTGGCCAGGACGGGTCGGCTGCCGGCGGCGAGGCAGTGTCCGCGGACGCCGGTGCCGAAACGGCGGACGCGAATGCCGGCTCGGCCGATGACGGTGCGGACGGCGAGGCGAAGGTCGGCGACGGTGGAGACTCAGAGGCCGCCGAGCCGGTCGACGTGGCTGCCGCCCTGACCGAGTTCGAGGCGCCTCCGGAGACATCGGGTCTCGGCGCGGCCCAGCCCGCGCAGTGCCCAGGGGCGGACACCGGGCCGATCCTCGTCGCCTTCCCCGAGGCCACACCGTTCCAGGCGAGCTCCGTCGTCGACCCTCCGGACGGCGCCGACGACGAGGTGCACGTCCAGTGCCGGATGTCCTACGAGGTCGAGCTCGTCGAGGGTGACGCGTGCACCGTCATGGAGGTCCGCGACGTGTTCTTCCGACCTGACGCCCAGAACCCGGCCGGCAACGACGGCACGCTGGCGGCGACGTCCGTGCTGACCTACTTCATCGGCGGTGCGCGACGGGACGGGGTGGCCCTCGACTACACCCTCTCGGCCGGCTGCGACGAGAGCAGCGATCTCAGCGACCTCGAGACCCAGTTCCGCAGTGTCTGGGTGGCGAACCGCGACCGGTTCCTCGATGGTCCCGCGTACCAGCGGCCCTGAGCAGAGCGGCCGGGCCGACCGGCTCAACGCGGCGTCCCCAGCGTGCGGCTCAGCGCGCAGTCTCCACGTGCGGGCGGCTCTGCCACATCGCCCAGTCTGCACTGACCTCGCCGGCCGCGCGCTGCAGCAGCGGCAGGTGCTCCTCGAGGAGTCGCTCGAGCGGTGTCTCGGCTGCGTGCACGGTCACGTTCATCGCCGCACGCGTCGTGCCCGTCGCGTCGCGCACCGGCACGGCGACCGAGCGCACACCGGCGGCCAGCTCCTCGTCGGCGAGCGCCCACCCCCGGGCCCGCACCTGGGTGAGCTCGTCGGCGAGCTCGTCCAGCGCATACTGCCGGCGCGGAGCGACACCGGACCGGCTCGGCTGCGCGAGCGTCTCGGCCAGCTCGTCCCGGGACAACGCGGCGAGCAGAACCTTGCCCTGCGAGGTCGGTGGCGCGGGGAACAGGGTGCCGACGTCGACCCGCAGCGCGATGATCTTCGGCACCGAGACGCGCGCGACGTAGACGATGTCAGGGCCGGTCAGCTGCGCCATCGACGAGGACTCGCCGGTGCGTCCGACGAGCCACTCCATCCGTGGCCGCGCCATCTCCCACAGACCGAGTGAGGAGACGTACGCGGTGCCCAGGGTCATCACCCGCGGGGTCAGCTCGAATGCGCCGTCCCGCTGGCGGACGTAGCCGAGTTCGTCGAGAGTGAGCAGCAGCCGCCGCGCAGTCGGCCGGGCCAGTCCGGTCGACTGCGCGACGTCGCTGAGGCTCTGCCGCGGGCGGGCGGGGCCGAAGCTCGCGATGACGTCCAGCCCGCGCGCGAGCGCCTCGACGAAGTCCGGCGACTCTCCTCGCCCGGCCATTGCCTCTCCTTCGTCTCGTGCGTGGGCCCGGTCGGGCGCGCGTCCACTATGCCTGCTCCCGGGTGAGCCCCGACTCGAGGCCCGCTGCTGTGACTCCTACGACTCGGCGTCGCCGACCTCGCCGGCACCCGGCTCGCCGAACACGCTGCCGCGGGCGAGCGTGGTGTCGGTGCGGAACTCGGTGTACTGGTACGGGTTGTCGTAGATCTTGTCGTGCCCCTCCGGCATGGCCGGTGACATGCCCGCGTTCCAGGCCTCCTCGCCCATCGTCTCCTGCAGGTATGCGACGGTCGCCTCGACCTCGGAGCGCACGCCCGCAAGGTCCGCGCCGACGAGCTTGTGCTCGTGCTTGACGACGGCACCGTCGACCACGACGGTGTGGACGTCGCCGCGCTGGGCCTGGAACGCGACGTGACCGTAGGGGTTCAGCAGCGGGAAGGACACCGGGGAGCTGTCGTTCTTGATCAGCACGACGTCGGCCTTGGCGCCGGGGGTGAGCCGCCCGAGGTCGCCGTAGCCGAGCGCGTCGGCGCCGCCACGGGTCGCCCACTCGACGACCTGCTCGGCGCGCAGGTGGCAGTTCGTGATGGTGTCGCCCTTGGCGTGCGCCTCGAGGTGCTCACGCGATCGGTCGGCGCCGAGCGTGGTGCGCATCGCGGAGAACAGGTCGCCGCTCCACCAGACGCTGGTGTCCATCGACAGCGAGACCGGGATGCCGTGCTTGCGCAGCTGCCAGGTGGGAGGGTAGCCCTGACCCGCGCTCTGCTCCGACTCGGTCGAGACCGACACCGAGCCCCCGGTGGCAGCGATCCGCTGGTAGCTGTCGGTCGAGAGCGTCGCGGAGTGGACGTAGACGTTCTGCTCGGTCATGAAGCCGTTCTCGTGCATGAGCCTGATGCCGTCGTCGTTCGTCGCACCCCAGACTCCGGCGTGTGTCGTGACGGGCAGGCCGAGGTCGCGGGCCGCCTCGAAGGCCGCCTTCTCCGGGAAGGACGGATCACCGGTGACGTCGAAGGCGAGCTGCCAGCCGTGGAGGTCGCCCCGGCGGCGGTCGATGAAGGACTTCAGAGCCGGGTCGGCCGTCCACTCCCACGGTCCGGCCTGGATGTTGCCGTAGGCGAGGACGAAGCGTCCGGGCACCGAGCGCAGCGCGTCGACGGCGGCCTCGGCGTGGTCGACGGTCTGCAGGCCGTGCGACCAGTCGACGGTCGTGGTCACGCCCGCCTCGAGCGCCTCCCAGGCGGCGAGCAGGTTGCCGGCGTGGATGTCCTCGGGCCGGAAGTGGCGGCCGTTCTCGAGGTAGTACCAGACGAAGTACTGGGTCAGGGTCCAGTCCGCACCGTATGCGCGCATCGCCGTCTGCCACATGTGCCGGTGGGTGTCGATCATGCCGGGCATGACGATGCCGCCGCTGCTGTCGATCACCTGGGCGTCGTCGGGCGCGCTCAGGTTGTGCCCGACCTGCTCGATCCGGTCACCGACGACGAGGACGTCGGCGTTCTTGAGGACGGTGTGCCCCTCGTCCATCGTCAGGACGGTCCCGCCCTGGAACAGAACGGGGCGGCGGGGGGTGTCGGTGGTCATCATTGATCCTCTCCATGGCAGGGACTCGCAGGGGCCGGCAAGCGACGGACTTATGTACGCATTGCGGACAGTTGCTCACTATCCACCCGGTGCAGGGGTGCGTCAAGGGTCGGTCTCATGCGCATACTTGCGGGATGATGTGCTCTTGACACCCTGGAACGCACACCAGCAGACTGCAGAACAGATCAGCGGACATCTGTCCGCGAATTGCAGTCAAATGACAAGGAGACAGACCTGTGGCCAACACCGGGCCGCTCGCCGGCATCGTCGTCGCGGACTTCTCGCGCATCCTCGCCGGGCCGTACGCGACGATGCTGCTCGCCGACCTCGGCGCCGAGGTCATCAAGGTCGAGTCACCCGGCGGCGACGACACCCGCACGTGGATGCCGCCGGTGCGCGAGAGCATCTCGACCTACTACCTCGCCGTGAACCGCAACAAGCGATCCATCGCCCTCGACCTCAAGGACGAGGGCGACCGGGCCCTGGCCCAGGAGCTGGCGCGTCGCGCCGACGTCTTCATCGAGAACTTCAAGCCGGGCGGCCTGGACCGCTTCGGTCTCGGCTACGACGCGGTCGCTGCGGACAACCAGGGGATCATCTACGCGTCGATCAGCGGCTTCGGCAGCGGCGAGAAGGGTCGGGAGCTGCCCGGCTACGACCTCATGGTCCAGGCGATCTCCGGACTGATGAGCCTGACCGGTGCCCCGGACGGGCCGCCGTTCCGCGCCGGCATCTCCGTGTTCGACGTCATCACCGGCCTGCACGCGACGATCGGGGTCCTCGCCGCGCTGCATGCCCGCGAGGCGACAGGCGAGGGGCAGCACGTCGAGGTCAACCTGCTCTCCTCGGCGCTCTCCGGCATGGTCAACCAGTCCAGTGCCTACGTCGCGGGCGGCACCGTGCCGCACCGGATGGGCAACAGCCACCCCAGCCTGTTCCCCTACGAGCCGCTGCCCTGCCAGGATCGCGACCTCATTGTCACGGCGGGCAACTCGGGCCAGTTCCGCAAGCTCGTCGACGTCCTCGGAGTCCCCGAGCTCGCCGACGACCCGCGGTTCTCGCGCAACGAGGACCGCACAGCCAACCGGGAGGAGCTGCGGCCGTTGCTGGTGGAGCGACTGCAGGCCAGGACGGCCGACGAGTGGTTCGGCGAGCTGACCAAGGCCGGCGTTCCCTGCGCGCCGATCAACTCGGTCGAGGGTGGGGTCCGGTTCGCCCAGGACATCGGTCTGGACCCGGTCGTGGAGATCGGCCCCGAGGGCCACGCGATCCCGTCGGTGCGCAACCCGATCCGATTCTCCCAGAACGCCGCCCGCTACGACCTGCCGCCTCCCTCGCTCGACGAGCACGGCGACGCGTTGCGGCGCTGGCTCTCCGACCCCACGGTCGAGACCATGCCCCCGTCGAGCCACGACGCCTGAGCCCAGCGTCCGGCGCGAGCCGCACCCACCCACCGCCCACCCGGAGGATTCCCGATGACGACCTTCCCCACCTCGCTCGGCACCTCGACCCCCGACGAGATCCGCCTGCTCGGGCAGAACCTCACCGAGGACCTCATCGGCACGGTCGGCTTCGGTGAGCTCGCCTTCTGGCTCGTGGCGATGCGCCGCCCCACGCCCGAGGAGACCCGGCTGTTCGAGGGGGTCCTCGTCGCGCTCGCCGACCACGGCTTCACCCCGACCGCCATCGCCGCACGCCTGACGTACCTCTCGGCACCCGACTCGCTCCAGGGCGCGCTCGCAGCGGGGCTCCTGGGTGGCGGCTCCCGGTTCCTCGGCGTCACCGAGGACTGCGGCAGGTGGCTCGACGAGGTCATCGAGGGTCTGGACGAGCAGCCCCAGGACGACGCCGGCTGGGACGCGGTGGCCGAGGCCGCCGTCCGCGCCACGCGCGAGGCGGGTCGCTACGTCCCCGGCCTCGGCCACCCGGTCCACAAGGAGGAGGACCCGCGCACCCCCGTCCTCATCGCCCTGGCCGAGGAGGTCGGCCTACGCGGGCCGCACCTGCGGCTCTTCGAGGCGGTCGGCCGGGTGCACCCCGGCATCCTCGGCCGGACCCTCCCGCTCAACGGAGCAGGGGTATGCGGTGCCGCCCTCGCCGATCTCGGCCTCCCGGTCGACCTGCTCAGGGGGTTCGCCCTGCTCGCCCGCGCGGCCGGACTGCTCGGGCACATCGCCGAGGAGCGCCGGCGACCGATCGGGATGGACGTGTACCTGACGGTCGACCGGGCCGCCGCATACGTCGACCCGACCGACAGCTGAACCACATCGCTACGAACCACATCGTTACGAACCGCACGAGACAAGGGAGTCCTCATGGCCGAGGTCGTCGCCGTCATCGCCTCGACGCACCACCCGTTCTACTACCGGGCGAGCACCTCGACCGGTGACGACCGTCCGCCCTTCGCGGACGAGTGGGTCGCCAAGATCGAGCGCTTCCGGGAGACGCTGACGCGGGCGAAGCCGGATGTGCTCGTGATGGTGGGCAGCGACCACTTCCATCAGCTGTGGTTGGACAACATGCCGCAGTTCCTCGTCGGCAAGGCTCCGGTCTACGACGCCAACTGGTACAACGAGGAGCGCGAGTTCGGCCTGCCGCGGTTCCGGCTCGAGGGCCACGAGGAGCTCTCGTCGCACATCCTGCGCGGTGGGCTCGACTCGGGCTTCGATTTGGCCTTCAGCAACGAGCTGCGGATCGACCACTCGATCACCTGCCCGATCATCACGCTGCGGCCCGAGGCGGACCTGCCGATCGTGCCGATCTACACGAACATCTTCGCCCCGCCCCTGCCGCAGCCGTCCCGCTTCGTCGAGCTCGGCCGGCAGATCCGCCGGCTCGTCGAGTCGTGGCCCGGCAACGAGCGGGTTGCGATCATCGGCACCGGACACCTCTCCCTCGAGCTCGGCGGGCCGCGTCAGTTCGGGCCGCACGGGCCGGACCCGGAGTTCGACCGCAAGGCCGTCGACTGGATCGCGAGCGGCGACATCGAGGGCTGCCTCGCCGAGGTGACCCTGGACAGCCTGCACGCGCCCGGCAACGCGACCCACGGCTTCATGGACTTCATGCTCATGATGGGTGCGGCCGGTGACGGCGTGCGGGCCGACCACGTCGACTCGCTCGACCTGTTCCACACCATGGAGGCGTACTTCACCTGGTATCCGAAGGCCCCTGCCGACGGCCAGCACGGAGCTGGAAGGACCGACGCATGAGCAAGTACCTGTTGAACAAGTTCCTCTTCACCGTCGACCGGGACCCCGAGCTCGTCGAGCGCTACCGCGAGGAGCCCGACGAACTGGTCGCCTGGTGGGAGGAGACGCAGGCCAACCGGATCCTGAACTGCATCGAGGACGAGCGCAGCACCTGGCTGGCCTTCACCGACGAGGAGCGGCAGGCGCTGCGGTCCCACGACCACGTCGCGCTGTTCCGGATGGGCGCCCACCCGTTCCTCACCCTGACCCTCTTCATCGCGATGTTCGAGCGCGACAACACCGAGCCACTGGAGTACCAGAAGGCCTACGGCGCGGCCCTCGCCGAGTTCTCGCTGCCGTATCCCGACATCGCGACCTGACCGGTCGCTCCTGTCGGCCCCCGATCTGCGTGCCGAGCGCGTGACTCCCCGCCTCCGCGCTCGGCGCGCACTCCATCTGTCGAAAAGGTAGGGCCCACCCCTTGACAGGACACGGGTAGTCCCAGGAGGCTGGGAGAGCGCTCTCTCTCATCAGGTGCCGCCCCGGCATCGCGATCCTCCCAAGGGGACCACTGTGCAACGTCGCACCCGCAGGCAACTGTCCACTGCGCTCTCCGCAGCCCTCGTCGCCGGCTTGGCGGTCATCGCTCCCACGAGTTCCTCTGCCGCGGGGGCGGTGGTCGTCTTCGACGACCTGGAGCACGGTGACCTCGCCGGCAACGGGTGGTTCAACTTCAACGGGGACGTGGGCGGAGGAGGCATCGGTGTTAACGGCGCCGACCTCCCGCCCGCCGACGGTGGGTCGTTCTCGCTCGAGACCGGCTGGGGCTCGGGGGGGACGCCCGGCTTCTACGGAGGGTTCGGTCGGACGCTGCCCACGGACACGTCGGGCACCGACCACTTCAGCTTCTGGATCAACCCCAACGCCGGTCAGAGCTACACGCTCGAGATCAACCTCCAGGACGACGACAACGCAGATGGCGCCATCGTCCCCGCCGATGACGACGAGTTCCAGTTCGACTGCGTCGTCTCGGACACAGGGCCGTGCGCGGTCAGTGGTGGCGGCTGGCAGCTCGTGTCCATCCCGCTCGCCGACTTCGTCGACGACAACTCGTTCCTCATCGGTGGCAACGGTGTCCTCGACCCCGTCCCGGCTCCGACCGGCAACGGCCAGTTGATCAGCATCGTCATGGCCGTCATCGGAACCGGCACCGATGCCAACTTCCGGACCGACTACTGGGCCTTCAGCGACGGCCCCCGCACCTACGCCCCAGGCGGCGTCATCGACGACTTCGAGAGCGGGGTCGCCCCCGGCACATCGTGCCCACAGGGCGTCCCGCCGCTCGGCTTCTGCACCTTCAGCGGTGCCGGCAGCTCCGTCGCATTGACCACGACGGCCGCACCCCCGGCACCGGTCCCCGGTGCCAGCGATCCCAACAGCGTCCTGCAGATGGACGTGAACTCCACGTCGTTCGCCGGCTTCATCCACGGTTTCACCGACGCGGCCAGGATCGACTGGATCCCACAGGACTGGTCGAGGAGCGAGGGCATCTCGTTCTGGATGTACGGGCAGAACTCCGGGGCGGAGATGATCGTTGACATCCTCGACAACAGGAATCCCGGCTCGACCACCGACGATGCCGAGCGCTGGAGCCTTCCCCCGAC
>JBAUUB010000240.1:0-18973 GCA_049582485.1 Dermatophilaceae bacterium | reverse complement strand
TCATCGGCCACTTCCCGCCGTTCGAGTGGCTCGTCGAACTGTTCGCGTGGGCAGGCTGGCTCGGAATCATCGCGCTGATCGTCATCCGGCAGAAGAACCACCCCCGCTCGGCAGCCGGTGAGCAGGGTCGACGCTCGCGCTTCTTCGGCTCGACCTGGTGGCAGGCGTACTACGTCGAGTTCACGATCCTTGCCGTCACGACCTGCATCATCACGCTGCGCACCCTCGAGGCGGCCCTCGTGCGGTTCACCGAGCCGGAGACGAGCATCGGCCTGCACTTCCCGCTCACCGGCTGGCTCTCCGGCATCTGGTCCGGCCTGTCCGAGGACGCCATCCGCAACTGGATCTACGTCATCGCCGCGATCAAGATCCTGGTCTCCTTCGCGTGGATGATCACGATCGCGCTGCAGCCGACGATGGGCGTGGCGTGGCACCGCTTCCTCGCCTTCCCCAACATCTGGTTCAAGCGGTTCGCCGACGGCCGGACCGCCCTCGGGGCGCTGCAGCCGATCCACGTCCAGGGCAAGGAGCTGGACTTCGAGGAGATCGAGGAGCTCGACGAGGACGCGGCCCTCGGCGTCGGCAAGGTCGAGGACTTCACCTGGAAGGGTCTGCTCGACTTCTCGACCTGCACCGAGTGCGGGCGCTGCCAGAGCCAGTGCCCCGCCTGGAACACCGACAAGCCGCTCTCCCCCAAGCTCCTCATCATGACCCTGCGCGACCACGCCAACGCCAAGGCGCCCTACCTGCTGGCCTCCGAGGAGGAGCGGCCCGGCCTCGACGGGACGGTCACCACGGTCGCGCAGACCCCCCTGATCGGCGCCACCGGCTACGACCCCGCCCTGCCGCTCACCGCATACAACCCCTTCGGGACGACCGCGGACGGCGAGAGCGTGGGCGCGGTCATCGACGAGGACGTCCTGTGGTCCTGCACCACCTGCGGCGCCTGCGTTGAGCAGTGCCCCGTGGACATCGAGCACGTCGACCACATCGTCGACATGCGCCGCTACCAGAACCTCATCGAGAGTGCGTTCCCGAGCGAGCTCGGCGGCCTGTTCAAGAACCTCGAGAACAAGGGCAACCCGTGGGGCATGGGGGCGCGCGCCCGGCTCGACTGGGCCAAGGACCTGCCGTTCCCGGTGAAGATCCTCGGGCAGGACGTTGAGTCCGCGGATGACGTCGACTACCTGTTCTGGGTCGGCTGCGCCGGCGCCTACGAGGACCGGGCCAAGAAGACGACCCGCGCCGTCGCCGAGCTGCTCGACGCAGCCGGCGTGAGCTTCGCGATCCTCGGCGACGGCGAGACGTGCACCGGAGACTCGGCCCGCCGAGCCGGCAACGAGTTCCTGTACCAGATGCTGGCCCAGCAGAACGTCGAGGTCCTCAACGAGGTCGGCGCAACGAAGATCGTCGTCACCTGCGCGCACTGCTTCAACACGATCAAGAACGAGTACCCGCAGCTGGGCGGGAAGTACGAGGTCGTCCACCACACCCAGCTGCTCAACCGGCTCGTCCGCGAGAAGCGGCTCGTGCCCGTCGCCCGCCCGAGCGAGGCCCCCGGGATGTCGAGTGCCAAGAACGCCGCCTCGACCGCGCCGACGGTGACCTACCACGACCCCTGCTACCTCGGCCGCCACAACCACGTGTATGCGCCGCCCCGGGAGCTCATCGGATCCCTGCCCGGGGTCGAGCTCAAGGAGATGCCCCGCAGCGGCGAGAACTCCTTCTGCTGCGGCGCCGGCGGGGCCCGCATGTGGATGGAGGAGAAGCTCGGCACGCGGGTCAACATGAACCGCACCGAGGAGGCCCTCGCGACCGGCGCCGAGCGAATCGCGATCGGCTGCCCGTTCTGCCGGGTGATGATCTCCGACGGGCTCACGGCCAAGCAGGCCGAAGGCGTCGGCGAGGAGGTCGAGGTCGTCGACGTCGCCCAGATGCTGCTCGCCGCGGTCAAGCGCGGTCAGGAGCCCGAGGCGACGGAGGCGGCCCGCCCCGAGCCGTCACCGGAGCCCGCGCCCGCGGGCTGACCCCCGCGTACCGCTGGCCGCCCGTCCCTGTCCCGGTGCAGGACAGGGGCGGCGGTCAACGGAGCATGCCGGTGCCCTGGCCGATCGCCGCCTGCATCGTGCGGACGACCAGGAACGCCTCGCGCAGGTGCTCGCGCTCGAAGTCGGACAGGTCCTTGGGGTTGAGGAAGTTCGTCGCCGGCTCGCCTGCCTCGATGCGGCGCGCCTGGTGCTCGAGTCGGATGGTCGCGATGACGTCGTAGGCCTCCACCAGGTCGCGGCCGCCGGAGTGCGAGATCACGCCCGACTCCCCCGCGGCGAGCAGTCGTTCGCGGGTGTTGACGGGCGTGAGGCGGCCACGCAGGGCGTACAGCCGACCGAGGTCGACGATCGGGATGACGCCGTTCAGCTTGAGGTCGACGGTGTGGCGGTGGTCGCCGCTGCGCGGGGTGGCGATGCCGCGCAGGAACGTCAGCGGGGGCGCGTGCAGCATGGAGTTGGAGATCATGTGCGCCACGAAGATCTGGTTCGCGCTCGCCCGGCGGAGGGTGTCGTGCTGCAGGCCGGTGAAGAGCGAGGTGTCCCCCGCGATGGGACGCAGGTCGAACATGACGGACGCCAGCATCTGCGCCGTGGGATCGGGGTGCTCGATCCACCGGTCGAAGTACTCGCGCCAGACCCGCAGCGGCTGC
Source organism: Dermatophilaceae bacterium (assembly GCA_049582485.1). Taxonomy (GTDB): domain Bacteria; phylum Actinomycetota; class Actinomycetes; order Actinomycetales; family Dermatophilaceae; genus F2B08. The sequence continues at coordinate 16,275 of JBAUUB010000240.1, read as the reverse complement.
CGCCAGTGCGGGTTCGTGGCCATCATCTCCCCGGAGCAGTACTCATAGCCGCACGCCGCGAGACCGTCCGAGACGATCGTCGCGAGACGGGCGAAGTAGGCGTCGTGGTCCGGACGCATGGCGTCGTCGATGATGAGGCCGTTGTCCTGGTCGGTGACCCCGGTCTGCTCACGCCGGCCCTGTGACCCGCAGGCCGCCCAGAGGTAGGGAACCGGCGGTGGTCCGAGCTCGGCCTCGGCGAGCGTCAGGAGCCGCCGGGTCACGGCGTCGGCGACGTCGGTGATCCTGCGCGTCACCTCGGCATGGGGGTAGCGGCTTCCGACGAGTCTGACGAGGAGGTCGGGCAGGGCGCCCGTGACCTCGACCATCTCCCCGATCGACCCGGCCGCCGCGATGTCGTAGGTGAGCAGGTCGGTGGAAAGCGCCTGGACCCGGGTGAGGTCGGTCGACGTGACCAGCCCGACCAGGCGCCCGTCATCCTCGAGCGGCACGTGGCTGATGCCCCGGTCCAGCATCAGCCGGAGCAGGTCGGCGACGAGCGCGGTGCTCGGCAGCGTCGCGGGGTCGGGCGTCATGACGGCGGCCACCGGGTCCTGCCGGGACCGGCCCTCGGCGAGGACCCGGTTGGTCAGGTCGCGCACCGTGAGGATGCCTGCGACCGTGTCACCGTCGACGACCGGCAGGCACGAGATGCGCTCGGCGCGCATGAGGCGCGCCGCCTCGATGATGGGGGTCTGCGGCGAGATCGTGACCGGGTCGCGGGTGACCAGGTCCGTGGCCGGCGTGCTGACGAGATCCCGGGCGCGGATCGCCCGCTCCGGACGGTCGAAGGTGCGCGCAGCCGCACGCTGCTGCGTCTCCGGGGACTGCGCCATGACGCTCACGCTAGCCCCATCCGCAGCACCTCGGGTGCGGCTTCCTCGTGCCGTGCGCCACCATGGGGTGATGGCGTCGTACACGGTCAACGAGGATGCGGTCCGCTTCGTCGAGGAGCTCATCGCCAAGCGCCGGTACGTCCTCGACAGCGAGTGGGGCGAGGTGCAGCCCGACGCGGCCGCCGAGAACCGGTACCTGGAGCGTCACCCGTGGGAGGACTACGCGCGGTGGCACCTAGGCCTCACCGACGGGGCGAGCGACGAGACCAAGGCGCGCCATGCGTTCTGTATCGGCGACTTCTCGAGGGTGCACCGTTCCGCTCTCATCGCCTGCGTGTTCAGGGCCGCCCAGTGGCGGCACAAGCGGATCGAGCTGACCGCCCACGACCTGCTGCAGCGGCTGGACGAGGCGGCGGGGATCGACTGATCCGGGCCCGGCACCGGGGTCCGGGCTAGGCGACGGGCTCGAAGCGTGCGGTGAAGTGCCTCAACGCCGAAGGCTGCTCGACGATGCGGTAGCCCGCGAGCTGGTCCTTGGTCGCGAGGACGCGCTCGCACACTTCGACGACATAGTCCATGTGGCTCTGGGTGTAGGTCCGGCGCGGAATGGCCAGCCGCACCAGGTCCATCGCCGCAGGTGCCTCGCTGCCGTCCGGATGCCGGCCGAACATCACGGTTCCGATCTCGCACGACCTGATCCCACCGACCTCATACAGGGCCACAGCGAGGGACTGACCGGGGTAGGACAGCGGCGGGATGTGCGGGAGCAGGGCCCGGGCGTCGATGTAGACGGCGTGCCCACCCGCAGGCTGGAGGCAGGGGATGCCGAGCGTGGTGAGGGCGTCCACGACGTATGCGGTGGACCGGATCCGATACCGCAGATAGTCGTGCGAGACGACCTCGCGCAGCCCTTGGGCCAGGGCCTCGAGGTCCCGCCCCGCGAGCCCGCCGTAGGTCGGGAATCCCTCGGTGAGGATGAGGAGGTTGCGGCACTCGGCTGCCACGTCGTCGTCGTCGAGGGCGAGCCAGCCACCGATGTTGCCCATCGGGTCCTTCTTCGCCGACATGGTCATGCCGTCGGCCAGGGCGGTCATCTCGCGGACGATGTCGGCCACCTCGCGGTCGGCGTAGCCGTCCTCGCGCTCGCGGATGAACCATGCGTTCTCGGCGAAGCGGCAGAAGTCGAGGTAGAGCGGCTTTCCGTGGCGGTGAGCGATGTCGGAGACCGCTCGCAGGTTGGCCAGCGACACCGGCTGTCCGCCGCCGGAGTTGTTGGTGACCGTCATCATCACGCACGGCACGTCGTCGCCGCGCTCGGCGAGGAGCGCCTCGAGGCGCCCGGTGTCCATGTCGCCCTTGAACGGGTGCCAGGCCTGGGGGTCCCGGCCCTCGTCGATGACCAGGTCGACCGCCTCGGCACCGGTGAACTCGATGTTCGCGCGGGTCGTGTCGAAATGGGTGTTGCTCGGCACGACCATTCCCGGTCGGCAGAGCGTCTGGAACAGGATCCGTTCGGCGGCCCGCCCCTGATGGGTGGGGATCACGTGCCGGAACGGGAACAGCTCCTGCACCGCGTCGCGGAAGATGAAGAAGGACGGCGACCCGGCGTAGGACTCGTCGCCGTGCTGGATGGCGGCCCACTGGTCACGGCTCATCGCCCCTGTGCCGGAGTCGGTCAGCAGGTCGATGAGGACGTCGTCCGCGTGGAGCTGGAACAGGTTGTAGCCGGCCTCCCGGACCTTGTGGGCCCGGTGCTCCGGTGTCGTCATGCGGAGCGGCTCGACAGAGTGGATTCGGAACGGTTCGATGACGGTGCGGAAGGGAGCGTCGGTGCCCATGGCCCGACGCTACCCCTCCGCGGACGCCACCCTCCCGCAACCGGTGAGTCCGGTCGGGTCGGCTGGTCAGGAGCGGATCCGGACCTCCTCGAGGAACTCCTGCGCGACCTCCTCCGGGTTGCGCTGCTCGACATCGGTCTGACGGAGCATCTCGGTGACCTTCTCGGTCGTCAGCGCGGCGGAGACGGCGTTGAGCGGGTCCCGCACGGTGTCGGCGACCTCGGCCCGCACGAGGGGAACCATGTTCTGGCTGCCGAAGAGCTTCTCGGTGTCCTCGAGGACGATGAAGTCGTTGACGAGGATCGCCGGGTCGGTGCTGAAGATGTTGGCGGCGTCGATCTGACCGTTCTGCAGCGCCTGGACGAGCGCCTGACCGGTGAGTGGACGGAAGCTCGCGAACTCGATGCCATAGGTCTCCGCGAGACCGGACAGACCCTGGGGCCGGGTCTCGAACTCCGGTGGTGCGCCGAAGCTCAGCTCGCCGGACTGCTCGGCGAGGTCGCCGATCGAGTTGAGGCCGTACTGCTCCGCGGTCTCGCGGGTGACGACGACCGAGTCGTTGTCCTCGGCCTCGGAGCGCTCCAGGACGACGAAGTCCTCGGGGATGAGGTCCTGAATGGCCTGGTAGACAGCGTCGGGATCGGTCTCGGCGAACTCCGGATCATAGAAGAAGCCCAACGCGCCGGTGTACTCGGGGATGACGTCGATGGAGCCGTCCTCGAGCGCCTTGAGGTAGATCTCCCGCGAACCGATGCCGGTGTTGGTCGTCGCGTCGACCCCCGCCTCCTGCAGGGCTCCCGCGTAGATGTGCGCGAGGAGGATGCTCTCGGAGAAGTTGGCCGAGCCCACGACCACGGACTCGACGTCACCGCCGCCGGTGGCCTCGTCGGTCGCCGTCGAGTCACCCGTCGTCTCCGTCGAGAGTGGGTCGCTGGAGCCGCCGCAGGCGGTCAGGGTGAGCAGGGCGGCGGTCGCGAGGGCGAGCACGCCGGCCGATCGTGAGGTGCGGTGCATAGGTCTCTCCTTGGTGCGGGACCGGGTTGGGTTGATGGACGCTGATCTCGAAGGGTGGTTCGGTGCTGGGACCGACGGATGCTCGGACTGTCAGGTGGTGGAGGCGACAACATCGGCGGTGCCGACATCCTTCCCGGTGAGCCCCGGGGAAACGGCATAGCGCTCAACGAGCGCCAGGACGCCGTCGACGGTCAGGGCGAGAGCGGCGACGAGAAGCGCTCCACCGGCGGTTCGGACGTAGTCCCCGGAGGCGAGCCCGTCGATGAGGAACCGGCCGAGTCCCCCGAGTCCGACGTAGGCGGCGATCGTCGCGGTCGCGATGACCTGCAGGGTCGCGGCGCGGATGCCCGAGAGGAGCAACGGCAGGGCGCACGGAACCTCGACCTTGGCCAGGACCTGAAGAGGTCGCATCCCGACCCCGCGGGCTGCGTCCCGGGCGGCGGGATCGACCGAGGCGACCCCCGCATACGCCCCGGACAGCACCGGCGGGATGGCGAGCAGGACCAGCACCGCGATGCTCGGGATGACGAAGGCCAGCTCGCTCTGGATCAGGGGGCCGACGATGAGCGTCATCGCGAAGAGCAGACCCAGGGTGGGCACCGCGCGGGCCGAGTTGGCCAGCGTGACGGCCCAGTTCGCGCGACCCGCGTGTCCGATGTAGAGACCGAGCGGGATTGCGACGACGCACGCGAGGACAACGACGATCGCGCTGTAGAGCAGGTGCTCCCACAGGCGGGTGGCGATCCCACTCGACCCGGTCCAGGACTCCGGCGACAGGAGCCACTCGACGATGCTGCCGATCACGGTCTCACCACCCTCACGCCCTCGCCATCCGGGTCCACGGCGTCAGCGCCCTGCCCGCAGCGGTGATGACGACGTCGAAGACCAGGGCCAGGGCGATGCAGGCGACGATGCCGAGCAGGAGCTCACCGGGGATGTTGCGGTTGAACCCGTCGACGAGCAGGTCACCGAGCTGGCTGACGCCGATGAGCGAGGCGACGGAGACGATGCTGACGTTGCTGACGGCGGCGACCCGCAGGCCGGCGACGATCACGGGGACGGCGAGCGGCAGCTCGACGGCGAGGAAGCGCCGGAGACCGCCGTAGCCCATCGCCGTCGCGGCCTGCTGGACGTGGTCCGGGACCGATCCCAGCCCGTCCGCGACCGTGCGCACGAGCAGGGCCACGGTGTAGACCGTCATCGCCGCCACGACGTTGATCGGATCGAGGATCTGGGTGCCGAGGATGAGCGGCATGAGGATGAACAGCGCCAGGGACGGGATCGTGTACAGCAGGCCGCTGGAGGAGACGATGACGGGGTAGGCGCGCCGCCAGCGCCGGGCCGCCCAGCCGAGGGGGATCGCCAGGATCAGCCCGACGACCAGGGGCACGCCGGCGAGGACGGCGTGCGACCCCCCGAGCGGGAAGATGACCGTCCAGTTGTCCTGGATCCACGTCATGACGGGGTGCGCTCCACGGCGGGGTCGGACGGGGAGGAAGCTGCCGGGTCGTCGTCCTGCAGTTCCGGGCGGTCGGCGTCCTCGATGGCCGCCAGCACCTCGTGGGCGCGCACGGTCCCGATGAGCTCGCCGGAGTCGTCGACGATGACACCGCGCCGGCTCGGCGAGGACAACGCCGCGTCGAGGGCGGCGCGCAGGGTGCCGCTCGCCCGTGCGACCGTGCCGCCGCGCTGCAGGTCCGCCTCGGTGACGGGCCCGTTCAGACGGGACGGCTCGACCCAGCCCTGGGGTCGGTGCAATTCGTCGAGGACGAGGATCCACTCGTCGGTGCGGTCGGTCGCCTCGCCCATGAGGAGCGTGCGCTCGGCGTGCAGGGGCAGGCGCGGGGAGGCCTGGAAAGACAGGGCGCGGTACCCGCGGTCGCGTCCGACGAAGTCCGCCACGAAGTCGTCGGCCGGATGGGTCAGCAGGTATGCGGGGTCCGCGATCTGCGCCAGGCGCCCCCCGACGCGCAGCACGGCGACCTGGTCGCCCATCTTGATCGCCTCGTCGATGTCGTGCGTGACGAAGATGATCGTCTTGTCGAGCTCGTCCTGGAGCCGAAGGAACTCGTCCTGCAGCTGCTCGCGCACCACGGGGTCGACCGCGGAGAACGGCTCGTCCATGAGCATCACGGGCGGGTCCGCGGCGAGCGCACGGGCGACGCCGACCCGCTGCTGCTGCCCGCCGGAGAGCTGGGCGGGATAGCGTTTCGCGACCGCCGGGTCGAGCCCCACCCGCTCGAGCAGCTCCATGCTCCGCTCCTGGATCCGCTTCTTGTCCCAGCCGAGCAGGGTCGGGACCGCGCCGATGTTCTCGACGATGGTGCGGTGGGGGAAGAGGCCCGCGTGCTGGATCACGTAGCCGATGCCGCGACGCATCTCGGCCGCCTTGAGGTCGGCGGTGTCGGTGCCGTCGAGGTAGATCGACCCCTTCGTCGGTTCGATCATCCGGTTGACCATCCGCAGCGACGTCGTCTTGCCGCACCCGGACGGGCCGACCAGGACGGTGATCTTGCCGGTCGGCGCGGTCAGGTCGAGCTCGTCGACCGCGACGGTGCCGTCGGGGAACCGCTTGGTCACGCGGTCGAACCGGATCATCCGTCTGCACTCACTTTCCACCCGCCGGCGCGGGCGTCGGTTTCGGGGTAAAACCTAACGCAGTTCGCCCCACTGCTGCCGGGGTCGCACGCGTCACAGCTCGCGATCACCCGGCACGGGCCGCACTATCGTTGCGGTCATGGGCGACGTGCACGCCGAGTCCACCCTCCGGATCGAGCGCCCCGCGGATGAGGTGATCACCGTCCTGCGGGACATCTCCGAGCAGTCGCAGTGGTGGCCAGGACAGTACCGATCCGAGCCGCTCGAGACCGACGGGCAGGGTCGGGTGACGCGGGCCCTGATCGGCAACGACGTCAAGGTCGCCAAGGACGACTTCGAGGTCGTGTACAGCCATGGGCCCGGAGCCACGGGGTACACCTGGACGCTCGCCGCGCCGAGCCGGGTGCAGCGCGCGCAGTCCGGGGAGTGGTCGGTCCGCCCCGACGGCGAGGGAGCCTGCGAGGTCACTCTCTCGCTGACGGTCGACTCGACCCTTCCGCTGCCGGGGTTCCTGCTCCGCAAGGTGCTGCAGGACACCGTGGGTGGCGCGACGAAGGGTCTGCGCACCCGCTGCGAGCGGTGACCCAGCGCCTCACTCGAGGAGGGCGCGGATCTCGGCCGCCGAGATCCGGCCGGTGAGCGAACCGCCCTTGTCGACGACCCGGGTGAAGAGGTCGCGTTTGTGCTCCTGGAGCGCGACGACCTTCTCCTCGATCGTGTTGGCGGAGACGAACCGGTAGACGAACACGGTCCGGTCCTGGCCGATGCGGTGGACCCGGTCGATCGCCTGCTCTTCGGCCGCAGGGTTCCACCACGGGTCGAGGACGAAGACGTAGTCGGCCTCCGTGAGCGTGAGCCCGAAGCCACCGGCCTTGAGCGAGATGAGGAACACCGGAGCGTCACCCTCGCGGAAGTCCCGGACGACCGACGCCCGGTCGGTGGTGCTGCCGTCGAGGTATGCGGTGGTCAGGCCCTCGTCGTGGAGCCGGCCCTGGACCATGCGCAGGAACCGCGTGAACGACGAGAAGACCAGTGCGCGGTGACCCTCGGCGGCCAGCTCGCGAACCTGGTCGAGGAGGGCGTCGACCTTGGCCGCCGCGGTCCGCTCCAGGTAGTCCTCGTCGACGAGTCCGGGATGCAGGGCCATCTGGCGGAGCGTGGTGAGGGAGGAGAGGATGGCGACCCGGTTGGCATCTGGGTCCTCGGCCAGGAGACGCAGCACCCGCTGCCGCTCGCGCTGCAGGTGCTGCTGGTAGATGCGCTCGTGGGCGGCGGTCATCGGCACCGACACGACCTGGACCTGCTTCTCCGGCAGCTCCGCTGCGACGACGGCCTTGGTGCGCCGCAGCATGAGTGGTCGCACCTTGCGTCGCAGCCGCGCGAGCGCCACCTCGTCACCTGACTCGATCGGCCGCCGGTAGGACCGCACGAAGTCGTCCGCCCGGGGGAACAGGCCGGGGGCGGCGAGCGCGAGGATCGCCCACAGATCCATCAGCGAGTTCTCCATTGGCGTCCCGGTGATGGCGAGCACGCTGTCGGCGCGCAGCGAGCGCAGCACGTGATGGGTCTTGGCCTGAGGGTTCTTAACGAACTGGGCCTCGTCGCAGACCACCAGGGACCAGCTGTGCTCCTGGAACTGGGCGGCGTCGATGCGGGCGATCGCGTAGGAGGTCACGACGACGTCGGCGCCGTCGATGCGCTCGGCCAGGGGTGTCCCGGCCGTGCGCGCCGTCGTTCCGGCGGTGACGACGTGCAGGTCGGGCGTGAAGCGGGCAGCCTCGGTGGACCACGCCGACAGCACCGACGTCGGGGCGACGACGAGCACGGGACGCTCGAGGCGCCCCGACTCCTTGAGCTGGAGCACGGCGGCGAGGGTCTGCAGCGTCTTGCCCAGGCCCATGTCGTCGGCGAGGACGCCACCCAGGCCGGCGTCGAGCAGGTGACTCAGCCAGGCGTAGCCCGCCCGCTGGTAGGGGCGGAGCTCGGCGCGCAGGCCTGCCGGCACCGGCACGCTCGCCGCGGCCTCACCGCCGTCGACGTCGGCCCCGGTCAGCTCGGTGAGGTGCCGGGCGGCCTCGACCCACCGGGATGCGGCGATGTCGGAGACGGACAGGTCCTCGAGATCGTGGATGTCGGCGATCCGGTGCCGGTGCAGGCGCAGCACGCCGGGCCGGTCCTTGTCGCGCAGCTCCTTGGACTCCTCGATGAGCTCCATCAGGCGCCTCAGCTGGGGCTGGTCGAGGCTGAACCACACGCCGGACGGCAGGATCATGATCTCGTCACCGCGCACCAGCGCCGCGAACAGCTCAGCGAAGGGCACCTCCTCTCCGTCGACCGTCACGGTGACGTGCAGGGAGAGCCAGTCGCGCACCTCGTCGATCGGGCGCACCTCGACCTCGGCCGGCCCGTCGGCCTCCTCGAAGCCAGGGAGCTCGCCGAGCTCCTCGACGACCACATCGGGGTGGTCGCGGAGCTCGGGCAGGGTCGCGTCGAGGAACTCGATGAGGTCGGCGCCGGCGAGCACCGTGCTCGAGTCGACGAGGCGGTGCCCTCCCCGGCCGCGGTGGACCAGGCCGGGGACATCATCGAGGACCTCGAGCGCCTCGAGCAGCTCGACCTCGGCGACGGGGTCGCGCAGCGGGTCCCAGTCGGAGTGGAGGGCGAACCTGGAAGTGCGCGATCCTCGCGAGTAGGTCATCGAGAGGCCGACCTCGACGCGCTCGGACCCGTCCGGCCGCAGCCGGACCAGGAGGAGCGGACCGGTCACCGGCTCGCCCGCCACTCCGGCTCCGCCCGAGGCGCCACTGCCGCCGGCGCCGCCCCGCAGCAGGCCGTCGAGGTCGCGGACGTCCACCACCGCGGCGAGCCGGGGCAGATAGTCGCGCACGAAGTCGTCGCGGTCATCCGGCGGGATCTCGAGAGTGGTGCCGGACACGAGCATCTCCCCGACCCAGCCGGGGACGGGGGCGCGGACGGGGACCAGCCCGGCCCCGCCCAGGTCGGCGAGGTAGAGCCCGTGCACCGGGTCGCCGATCGGGACGATCTGGGACATCACCCCGGCACCGACGATCGCGAACGACGCCTCGACACCGCCGTCGGCGCGGCTGCGCACGTCGCAGACGATGTCGACCGGCTCCCCCAGCTCGACCGCCTCGGCGGGGTTGGCTCCCTGCAGCTCGATGCCGGCCCTGCGGGCCGCCACGAGGACCCCCCACAGGGCGGGCCCCAGCCGGGCGAGCTCGAGCGTGCGCGGCACGTCGAACGGGACCGCACCGGCGGGAACCCGTGACACGAGGGCCACCAGACGCCGTGCCGCAGCGGCGTGGGCCGGCAGCACGCCAGCGTTCGCGGCGGGCCCCACGATCTCCGGCCAGCTCACGGTCGTGATCCAGGTCCGCACGCGCGACTCCTTGCGCGGCACGACGACCACCGTGGACACCGGGGTGTGGTCGGTGGCGCTGCGTGGGCGTTGCTCGACGAGGACCCCGAGGCCGAGCCGGTTCGTCCCGGTCGCGACCGGACCGGCGGGCGGCAGCACCTGCGCGAGGGTCTCGCTCCAGGACCGACCGGCGGTGGCCGCGCGTCCGCGTCCCTCGAGGATCAGGGCGACGGCGTGCTTGCACCGCACGCCGACCGGACAGCTGCACCGTGACACCCAGGACGGCCCCCGCGGGGTGTCGCCGGCGTGGGTCACGAGCGTCGAGTAGGGCTCGCCCCGCGTGCCGGCCACCTCGCCGAGGAGCATGCGGCCGCGGTCGGCGCTGGAGAGGGACAGGACGCGGCCGGCCAGCGCATACTCCCTCCCGCGGGTGAGTGCGCCGGTGCCGCACAGCCGGTCCAGCTCGGCGTCGGTGATCGACCCGACCCAGGCGGGCAGGGTCTCTCCCCTCCTCCCGTCCGCCCCCGGTCCCGCTGCGCCGTTCACCCGAGGAACGCTACAGACCGGAGCCGACAACGACCTCCGGCCATCCACAGTGGCGGCGGGGGCATCCGTCGCTCGGCACGGCCGGCACACCTGAGACACTTCACCCGTGAGTGGATTCCCCGTCGCTCCGGCCGCCCGCGACGCGGCCCGCCGCGGGCTCGCCGACGCCGAGCCCAGGGTCTTCTGGACGAGCCAGCCCGGCCGCCCGGCCATCCGGGAGCCGCTGACCGAGATCGACCGCGTCTGCGACCTCGCGATCATCGGTGCCGGCTTCACCGGCCTGTGGGCCGCGATCCAGGCCAAGGAGGAGGACCCCGCGCTCGACGTCGTCGTCCTCGACCAGGGCCGGGTCGGCGACGGCGCCTCGGGACGCAACGGCGGGTTCGTCGACCCATCGCTGACCCACGGTCTGCACCAGGGCGTCTCGACCTGGCCGGACGAGGTCGAGCTCCTCGAGGCGATGGCCGCGGAGAACTTCGAGGGCTGGCGGGAGAGCCTGCGCCGGTACGGCATCGACGCGGACTTCCACCTGCCGGGTGAGATCACGATGTCGCTCGTGCCGCACCACGACGAGGCCGTTCGCGAGGCGTACGAGCTGCACCTCGAGCACGGCGGGGACGTCGAGCTGCTCTCCCGCGAGCAGGCGTATGCGCGGGTCCGCTCCCCCTTGTTCCGCACCGGGTTGCTGGACCGGCAGGTCGGTCTCGTCGACCCGGCACGACTGGCCTGGGGACTCGCCGCGGCAGCGGAGTCGCTCGGGGTGACGATCCACGAGCTCAGCAAGGTGACCGGGTTCGAGGACGGTGGGGGCGGCAGCGGTGCGATCGTCGTCAAGACCGACGCCGGAACCGTGCTCGCCGAGCGCGTCGTCCTCGGCACGGGTGCGTGGCCGGTGCTGGGCCGGACCCGTCTCTACGTGCTGCCGGTCTACGACCACGTGCTGATGACCGAGCCGCTCAACGCCGCTCAGCTCGCCGAGATCGGGTGGGAGGGACGCGAAGGTCTCGCCGACGCGGGCAACCAGTTCCACTACTACCGGCGCACGCTCGACGACCGGATCCTCTTCGGCGGCTACGACGCCAACTACCACTTCCCCGGGCGGATCGACCCGACCCTGGAGCAGAGCGAGTCGCACACCCTGCTCGCCGAGCACTTCTTCTCGATCTTCCCCCAGCTCGACGGGCTGCGCTTCACCCACCGCTGGGGCGGCGTCATCGACACGACGTCACGCTTCACGCCCATGTTCGGCACCGCGATGCGCGGCAAGGTGGCCTATGCCGTGGGCTACACCGGGCTCGGTGTCGGCTCCACCCGCTGGGGTGCCCGGGTCGCGCTCGACCTCGCCTTCGGGCGGGACACCGAGCGCACCCGGCTCGCGATGGTGCGGACCAAACCCATCCCGTTCCCGCCCGAGCCGGTGCGCTCGATCGGGGTCCGGCTGACCCGGGCGTCGCTGGCCCGCGAGGACGCGACGGGCCGGCGCAACCTGTGGCTGCGGGGCCTGGACAAGGTCGGCATCGGGTTCGACTCGTGACGATGGGGTGTCGAGCGCAGCCAGCAACCCCCGACCGGCACCACGCCGCTTGGGATCCGGCCTGGACCCATAGGACGATGAGACCGTGACCACGCCCCCTCCGCCGCCACCACCCCCTGGATCGACACCCCCGGGATCCACATCCCCTGGGTCGCCCCCTGCGCAATCCACGGTTCCCGGCTCCGTGCAGGGCTGGGCCGCACCCGGGGTGGGCCAGCAGCCGCAGGCGGGCACCGCATACCCGCCGGCGCAGCCGTACGCAGCCCAGCAGTACCAGCCTCAGCCCTACGGCGGACCGGCCTACCCCACGCCCTACGGGCAGGCCCCGCTCCCCGCGCGACCGCCGGCGCTGCCACAGGAGCCGGTCGGCTACCACCACGTCCTGCGCGGACCGCGGCGCCGGTGGTGGCGGCCGCTGGTGTCGCTGCTCCTGGTCATCGGCGGGATCCTCGTCGCGAGCATCGCCCTCGTCATCGTGAGCGGCATCGGCTACGCCGTCATGTCCGGTGGCGACTTCGACGCCTTCGAGGAGATGGCGCTCGACTTCAACAACCCACTGACGTTCGCCGTCCAGAACCTCTGGCTGGCGGCCCTGATCCCGATCGCCGGCCTCGCGACGTGGATCGCGCACGGCGTCCGGCCGGGCTTCGTCTCCTCCGTCGTCGGACGGTTCCGCTGGGGCTGGTTCGGCTGGTGCCTGCTCGTCACCGTCCCGCTGTGGATCGCCTACCTCGGGATCGCCGCCCTGATCGACGGTGGCGACCTCACCGACACCTCCGGTCGGCCCTCGACCTGGGCGGTGCTGCTCCTGCTCACCTTCCTCACCACGCCCTTCCAGGCGGCCGGCGAGGAGTACCTGTTCCGCGGGTGGCTCATGCAGCAGATCGGCACCTGGGTGCGCAACACGTATGTGGCGCTCGCCCTCGCGGTCGTGCTCTCCTCGGTCGTGTTCGCGCTCGCGCACACCTCACTCGACCCGTGGATCCTCATCGACCTCGGCGCGTTCGCCACCGCCGCCGTCCTGCTCACCTGGCGCACCGGTGGCCTCGAGGCGGCCATCGCGCTGCACGTCGTCAACAACGTCATCGTCCTCGTCCTGTCGATCCTGACGACGGGGCTGCAGGACGCCTTCATCACCTCGGACACGACCAGTGACCCGGTCACGGCCGCGACCTCGGTCGTCGCGCTGACGATCACCTCGAGCGTGATCTGGTGGCTGGCCGGACGCCGAGGAGTGGCCCGGACCACCGCGCCAGTTGCCTCGGGCGAACGGGCACCGGTCCCGGTGTAGCCCGCCTGGTCGGGCCCGCTCACGGGATCGAGGCCCGTCGGCGGGCTCAGACCTGGCGGTGCCGGCTCGTCGGGTACAGCAGGCGGAAGCGCTCGAGGACGACCGGCATGTCGGCGCTGAAGCCGCGGTCGTGCGAGGCGTAGCGCGTGAAGACGTCCTCGTGGATACGTCGCCAGGACTCCAGGCTCTTGTCGTCCTCACCCTCGGCGGCGGCGTGCGCGGCGTCGACCCGGTCGAAGGGGACGACGGCCACCTCGGTCGTGACGATGAGCGCGCGCGGGTGCGCCCCACCGTCCAGGACGATCGACAGCGCGCCGACCTCCGGCAGCGGCTCCCCCTCGGCCTCGTAGTCCCAGAGCGCGCCCGCCGTGGCGGTCTTCTCCCCGGCGAGCACGAGCGCGACCAGCTCGTCGGCGTGCTCGGGCGTGGCGCCGAACGCCCAGGCCGGCGGCCGCAGGGACGCGAGCACGGTCGAGCCGCCGTAGACACCGATGTTGTCGAGCCTGGCGCGGGTCCGCGCCTCCGCCCAGAACGCGTCGATCTCGTCGCCGTCGGCGGTTCCGGTCGTGATCGTCTCCGTGCCACTCATGCGTCCATTGTCGCTGCTGTCGGACCCTGACCGTCCCCGCCTCACCGGCCGGGTTCGAACCCGACCCGCCGCACCCGTCAGCGAGCGACGTCGACGAGGCACTCCCGCGGCAGGTCGAACCACCGGAGCAGCTCGAACTCGGTGTCGACGAGGTCGCCGATCGTGCCGCCGAGACCGGGAGCCGCGGCCTCGGCCATGACCCGGCGCCCCTCCTCGAGGTAGCGCCCGAGGTCACCCTCGTCGGCCCGCACCACGGCGGCGTCGTAGACCATGGCGCCCGACGCATACGAGACGTCGGCGAGCCGCAGGGGTGGCTCGACGACGCCCCGCCGGTGCCGCCACAGACCCGTCGCGGGGTCGAAGGAGTAGTCGCCGAGGAGCCGCCAGCCGTCCCGGGCGACGTCCCGCACCGCTTCGACGATGTAGTCGACTTCGGCGTCGTCGACGAAGTAGTTGAGGTTGACCCGGACCCAGCCGGGCTTGATGCCCTCGCACCCGACCGAGATCTCCCGTTGGAAGTCGTGCGAGGTCGAGACGTCGATGCCGAGCAGCCGGTGGCCGTAGGGCCCGGCGCAGGAGCACCCGCCGCGGGCCTGGATGCCGTACAGGTCGTTGAGCAGCGCGACGACGTAGTTGTGGTGCAGCCGACGACCGCTCGGCGAGCGCAGGGTGACCGAGAGGATCGAGAGTCGTTCGGCCTCGAGGTTGCCGAGGACCTCGAGGGCCGGCTCGCGCAGCCAGACGTCCAGCGCCCGGCGCAGGTATCGGTCCTCGAACCGGCGGATCGTCTCGACGCCCACGGCCTCCTTGAGCTGGAACACCAGTCCGGCGCGGATCGAGTCGATGATCGCGGGAGTGCCGCCCTCCTCGCGCACCTCGGGGTCGCTCAGATAGACGTGGTCGTCAGGATTGACGTATGCGACGGTCCCGCCCCCGGGAACGTCCGGCACGGAGTTGGTCAGGAGCTCGCGCCGGACGACGAGGACGCCTGGAGTGCTCGGGCCGCCGACGAACTTGTGCGGGCTGAGGAAGATCGCGTCCTTGGCGGTGGCCGGGTCCCCGTCGCGGGGGTTCATCTCGATGTCGACGTATGGTCCGGCGGCGGCGAAGTCCCAGAAGGCGAGGGCCCCGTGGGCGTGCAGCAGCCGGGTGATCGCGTGGGTGTCGCTGAGGATGCCGGTGACGTTGCTCGCGGCCGAGAACGAGCCGATCTTCAGGGGTCGGTCCGCGTATGCGGTGAGGGCGGCGGCGAGCGCCTCCTGGTCGATGTGCCCGTCGGCGTCCTCGGGGACGGTCACGACGTCGGCGATCGACTCGCGCCAGGGCAGCTCGTTGGAGTGGTGCTCGAACGGGCCGACGAGGACGACGGGGCGTTCGTGGGGCGGGATGTGCCCGGAGAGGCCGTAGCGGCGGTCGAGGTCGGCCGGAATGCGCAGGCCGAGGATCCCGATGAGCTTGGCGATGGCACCCGTGCAGCCGGAGCCGGCGAAGATCACGGCGGTGCTCTCGTCACCGCCCACCGCGTCCTTGATGATCCGTCGGGCCTCCTCGCGGAAGCGGCTGGTCTGCAGGCCGGTGCCGGAGGACTCGGTGTGGGTGTTGGCGTAGTGCGGCAGCACCACCGCGCGGATGTAGTCCTCGATGAACGACAGCGCGCGCCCGGAGGCCGTGTAGTCGGCGTACGTCATCCGGCGCGGGCCGTACGGTCCGGGCATCACCGCGTCCCGGCCGATCAGCGAGGTCCGGATGGTGTCGAGCAGGGCTGGGCGCGCATCCACCCTCCCAGCGTAGGGACAACCGTTCGGGTGAGGTCGCCACAAGAAAACTGAACCACCCCCTTTACTTCACCCATACCATCTGATTAGATCGACTTTGCCAGCAACACTGCGAATCCCTGCCTCGCAGTGCATGCGGTGCCTGATGAGGGGTCGAGAGGACTGTCATTGACAGTCCTCTCGACTTTTTCTGAGGCGGTTTGGCTCCCGGGGCGCCGGTTCGGCACAGGTTCTCGTCCTCGTGGGGCGAACTCGGCTGGGTCCGCCTCGTCCCGAATCCGACGATTCCGACGGCGCCCTGCACCCCACACATACTGAGGCGGTGTCCCCGGCCGCGCTCGTCCCCGTCGCCGTGCTGGCGCTGCTCGCGCTGCTCCTGTACCGCCGGCTGGTCCGGGCCCCCGGCTACACCTCGCGTGCACTGCGCATCGGCGCAGCGCTCGGCCTGGTCGCGCTGAGCGCGGCGATCATCGTCGGGTTCGCCTACCAGGGTGGCGCTGTCGACGGCCGGGCGGCCCGCCTCGTCGGCGCACTGGGCATGACCTGGCTGGCGACCGGTTTCTACCTCCTGCTCGGCATCGGTATCGGTGCCCTGGGCGCCCTGGTCCTGCGCATCCTGCGGCGCGGCCCGCAGGCCCGCCGTGCGTGGCACCGCCGCTCGGTGCCGGTCATCGTCGCGGTGAGCCTCCTGCTGACGGGCTACGGCCTGCTCGAGGCTCGCTGGCTGCGTGTCGTCGAGCGCACCGTCACCGTCGCCGACCTGCCGCCCGAGCTCGAGGGGTACCGGGTCGCGCTGGTCGCCGACCTGCACGTCGGCCCGCTGCGGGGCGCCGACC
>JBAUUB010000239.1:0-12595 GCA_049582485.1 Dermatophilaceae bacterium | reverse complement strand
GATCTCGCTCATCAGGAGATCGTATGCGGCATCCGCGTCCTGGACGACGGCGCACCGCGGTGCATCATCAGCTGCGTCCGCGGCGAGGGCGGGACCTCCGGCCCCGACGCAGACGA
Organism: Dermatophilaceae bacterium; assembly: GCA_049582485.1. Taxonomy (GTDB): domain Bacteria; phylum Actinomycetota; class Actinomycetes; order Actinomycetales; family Dermatophilaceae; genus F2B08. The sequence continues at coordinate 12,479 of JBAUUB010000239.1, read as the reverse complement.
GCAGGTCGACGCCCCGGTCCAGCGCATACCGCCCGACCTGTGCGTGCTCGGCGTCGCTGTCCGACCCGAGCTCGAGCATCGTGCCGAGGACGGCGACGGTGCGCCGTCCTTCGCCCATCCGTGCGAGTGCGTCCAGCGCGGCGCGCATGGAGTCGGGGTTGGCGTTGTAGGCGTCGTTGACCACGGTCACGCCGTCATCTCGCTCGGTCACCTCCATGCGCCACCGGCTCAGCGAACCCGCGGCGGAGAGGGCGTCGACGATCTTCTGCGGCTCCATGCCGCAGGCCCTGGCCGCGGCGAAGACCGCCAGTGCGTTGCCCACGTGGTGGGCGCCGTGGAGCGCGAGGGCCACCGGCCAGCGGGACGAGCCGTCGGTGATGACGAAGCGGGGACGGGACGCGGCGTCGAGCTCGACCTCCTCCGCCCGCACTGACGCGGCCCGGTCGCCCGTGGCGCTGACGGTGACCACCGAGCCCTGCGTGCGGGAGGCCATCGCGGCGACGGCAGGATCGTCATGGTTCAGCACCGCGGTGCCGGTCGGAGCGAGGGCCTCGACGATCTCGCCCTTGGCGAGCGCGATGGCCTCGCGTGAGCCGAACTCGCCGAGGTGTGCGGTGCCGACGTTGAGCACGATCGCCACATCCGGCGGTGCGATCCGCGTCAGGTAGGCGATGTGCCCCACGCCACGGGCACCCATCTCGGCCACCAGGAAGCGGGTGCTCGCCGTCACGCGCATGACCGTGAGGGGCACGCCGACCTCGGAGTTGTAGGAACCGTGCGGCGCCACGGTCTCGCCGGCCACGGCCAGCACCTGGCCCAGCAGATCCTTCGTGGAGGTCTTGCCGGACGAGCCGGTGATGGCGACGACGGTCAGCTCCGGCGCCGCGTCGACGACTCCGCGGGCGAGCGCGGCGAACGCCTCCTGGACGTCGTCGACGACGACGCACGCCACCCCGTCCACCGGGCGACCCGTGAGAGCGGCCAGCGCCCCGGCCTCCAGGGCCGATGGGATGAAGTCGTGGCCGTCGGCGTGCTCGCCGATGCGGGCGACGTAGAGGCCGCGGGGCCCGCACTCGCGGGAGTCGGTCACGACCGGTCCGTCGATGACGGTGCGTGCGGCCTGCTCGGGTGAGATCCCTGTCAAGCGGCCGCCGGTGAGCTCGGCGATGCGGGCCATCGTGAGCGCGATCATGCGTCGGCCCCGATGCGGGCGCTCAGCGCCCGGCCCAGCTCCTCGCGGTCGTCGAAGGGGTGGACGACCCCCTGGATCTCCTGTCCGGTCTCGTGACCCTTGCCGACGACGGCGATCGTCGCGGCCGAACCGGCGGGTGCGGCGATCTCGACGGCCCGCGCGATGGCGTCGCGCCGTTCACCCACCTCCTCGATGTGCGCGCCCGAGCCCGCGCTGCGGGCGCCGTCGAGGACAGCCGCCCGGATCACGTCCGGGTCCTCACCCCGTGGGTTGTCGTCGGTGACGATGACGACGTCGGCGGTGGCAGCGGCCCGGCCCATGGCGGCCCGCTTGCCGCGGTCGCGTTCTCCGCCGGCGCCGAGCACGACGATGAGCGGACCGGCCGTGTCGGGCCGAAGCGCCGCGATGGCCGCCTCGACCGCATCCGGGGTGTGCGCGTAGTCGACGACCGCGAGCGGGGCCCGCGGGCCGGACGGTCCCACTCGCTCCATCCGACCCGGGACATGGGGGTCGGCGAGCACCGCCACCGCGACCTCCTCGGCCGGGTGCCCGAGCAGCAGCAGCGAGACGGCCGCCATGGCGGTGTTCATGACGTTGAAGTCGCCCGGCAGGGCCGAGCGCAGCCGCAGCCGGGTGTCCGTCCCCGTGAGGACGAACTCCGAGCCGAGGCCCGCCTCGACGACGTAGTCGGCCGCCGCCGAGGCCCGCCCACCGGTCGCGCGCGCGATCGTCACGGCCGGGATCGGACACTGTGCCGCCAGTCGTCGTCCCCACTCGTCGTCGACGCAGATCAGGGCGCGGGTGGATCGCTCGGGGGTGAACAGGGCCGCCTTCGCGGTGAAGTAGTCCTCCATGTCCTGATGGAAGTCGAGGTGGTCCTGGCTGAGGTTCGTGAAGAGGGCGAGGTCGTAGCGCACGCCGTCGACGCGGTGCAGAGCCAGGGCGTGGCTCGAGACCTCCATGACGCAGTCGTCGACCGATCTCTGGGTCATCACCGCGAGGAGACGGTGCAGGTCGCTCGACTCAGGGGTCGTGCGCACGCTGGGCACGCGCTCGGTGCCGATCCGGGTCTCGACCGTCCCGATCAGCCCGACCTGCCGGTCGAGCGCGCTCAGGGCGGACGCGATGAGGTATGCGGTGGTCGTCTTGCCGTTGGTCCCCGTCACCCCGGTCATCCGCATCGCGACGTCGCTCGTGCCGTAGACCGCCGCGGAGACGTCCCCGAGGACCGACCGGGGGTCGGCGACGACGACGACCGGCAGCGACACCCCGGCTGCTGCGATCCGGTCGGCTCCGGCCTCGTCCGTGAGGATCCCCACGGCTCCGGAGTCGGCGGCCGAGCGCGCGAAGTCCGCGCCGTGGACGTTGGACCCTGGCAGCGCGGCATACAGGTCGCCCGGCATGACGCTGCGCGAGTCGAGGGTGACGCCGTGGACGGGGGTGCGTGCGTCACCCACCTCGCGCACCACGACGAGACGCCCTCCGGCGGTCTCGGCGCACTCGGCGAGGGTCAGGCCGGAGGTCTGGGGGTGGAGTGTCGACACGGGCGACCATTATCCAAGAGCTAGGGGAGGTAGTCGGACCCGAGGACCCGCGGGTCGCTCTTGGTCGGCGGCTCGTCCAGCTCGATCACCGGTTCGGCCGGTTCGTCGCCGGTGGGCGGGATGGCGAGCTCGGCCAGCGCATACGTCATCACGTCCTTGAAGATCGGGGCCGCGACGAGACCGCCGTAGAAGAGGATGCTCGGCTTCTGGACGAAGACGCTGACGATGATCTGCGGGTCGTCGGCGGGCGCGATGCCGATGAAGCTCGCCGTCTTGCCGCTGTACCGGCCGAGCCGGTCGTCGTAGCGGTCGGCGGTGCCGGTCTTGCCAGCGACGCGGTATCCCGCAATGGCGGCCTGCGGGGCGCTCCCCTCGTCGCTGACGGCTCCCTCGAGCATCGTCAGGACCTCGTCGGCGACCGCCTCGTCGACGACTCGCTCGGTCGCCGGAGGCTCGGCGGGCACCATCACCCCGTCGTCGGTCTCCACCGACTTGATCAGGCTCGGTTGCACGCGCACGCCGTCGTTGGCGATCACCTGGTAGGCGATCGAGTTCTGGATCGCTGTACCCGACATGCCCTGGCCGTACATGACGGTGTAGCGCTGCGACCCACTCATCTCGTCGGCCGGGGTGACCAGGCCGGGCGACTCGTTCGGGAAGTCGACGCCGGACATAGCACCCATGCCGAAGGCCCGGAAGTACCCCTCCAGGACGTCCGGCTCGAGCTGCTCGCCAATGAGGATGGTGCCGATGTTGCTCGACTTGGCGAGCACACCGGTCGCCGTGAGATACAAGGTGGGATGGTCGCTGCTGTCCTTGAAGCTCCGGTCGGCGCGGGGCAGACGGTTGGGGACGACCACGGGCTGGTCCGGGGTGACGACGCCCTCCTGGAGCGCGGCCGCCATCGTGACGATCTTGTTCGTCGACCCCGGCTCGAAGATCTGCGAGAAGGCGAGGTTGTCGAGAGAGCCCGTGACCGAGCCGACCTCGTTGGGGTCGTAGGAGGGATAGGACGCGACGGCGAGCAGCTCACCGGTCCGCGCGTGCTGGACGACGACAGTGCCCGACTCGCCGCCGACCCGTGAGATCCCCTGGGCGAGGGAGTTCTGCGCGTACCACTGGATGGCGGAGTTGATCGTGAGCTGGACCGTGCGTCCGTCGACGGCCTCCTCGACGACCTGCCGGCCGTTGGGGATGATGCGTCCGCTCGGCGACGTCTCGTACTTGGCCGAGCCGTTCGAGCCGGCGAGCACGTCGTCGACCATCGACTCGACACCCCCGCCCGCCCGCCCGTCGGCGTACACCCAGCCCACGAGCGACGCCGCGGTCGTCGACTGCGGGTAGTCACGCTCTGCGGTGCGCTCGCTGTAGACGCCGGGGATGCCGAGCGCACTGATCCGACGCCACGTCGGAACGGTGACGTTCTTGGCGATGATCTTGTAGCGGGCGGTGCCGATCAGCTCATCGCGCAGCCCGGTTGCGCTGATGCCGAGCAGCGGCGCGAGCGCCTGGGCGGCCCCCCACACGCCGGTCTTGGTGCGAACACCGTCCACGCGCTCGACGTACTCGGGGATGGCGGTCTGGTCGACCGTCACCGTGCGGCGCTCGATGCTCTGGGCGAGGACCACCCCCTCGCTGTCGACGACCTGCCCGCGAAGGGCCGGCAGCACCTCGGTGCGGTTGCGCTGGTCGAGAGCCTCGGCCGCCACCGCAGCGGCGTCCAGACCCTGGATCCGGACGAGCTGGACCGCGAAGAGCGAGAACACGGCGAGCGTGATGACCAAGATCCCGCGCACCCGGCGCCGCGAGTTGATCTGGACGGGGCGGCGGACACGACGCGGTCGGCGGGGGTTCGGGGCGGATCGGGCGACCGTCACCCGCGTCGGCCGGGATGTCGTCCTGGACCTGGTCGTCGACCGGGCCGCGCCCGAGCGTGGGCTTGCGGGACGATCGGAGGCGCGCGGTCTCCGCCCGGCGCCACGATCGGTGGGTCGGCGGCCGCCGCGAGGCGTCTCCGGAGGGGTCATCGGTCCTCTGGTGGTCGGTGAGTGTTCGGTTCGTCTGTGGGTCTGCGGTCGGGCTCGCGGACGGTGTTCAACGGCCGTCGGTCGTCGCGCTCTGAGCGGTGCCCACCGCCGTGGGAGCGGTTCGCGGAGGCTTGACGACAACGCTAAAGGCGGTCTCGTCCGAGGCCGGTTCCGCCACGCCGAGGACGGCTCCGTCTTCGAGGCGGAGGAAGGCGGGGCTCGCGGCGGGAACCATGCCCATCCGGCTCGCACTGGACGCCAGGGCTGCCGGCGAGCTCACCGCGGTGATGCTCTGCTCGAGCGCGTCCTCGGCCTCCGCGAGCTCGCCGGCGGTGCGCTGGAGCTCGTGAACGGTGAAGGAGCCCTCCGCAAGAGACATGTTGAGGAACAGCAGGGTCAGCAGTCCGGACAGCAGCAGGCCGGCACAGACCAGGAGCATCCCTCCGTGGCTGGGGGCGGGAGCGGGAACCGCGGTGAGGACCGGGCGTGGCGCTGCGCGACGACGGATGCGGACGCCGGTGTCGCGCAGTGGTGCGGATGCGAGCGTGCTCATGGAGTGACCCCTGTCGTGACCGGTGAACGGGTGATGCTCGAAGGACGGATGCGTTCTGCGGCGCGGAGCCTGACCGACGCGGAGCGCGGATTGCGGGCCTGCTCCTCCGGCGAGGCCTCTTCGGCGCCGCGGGTGAGCAGGCGGAGGGTCGGAGCGTGCTCAGGGAGCTCGACGGGCAGCCCCTCGGGTGCCGAGCTGCGGGAGGCGGCGACCAGCGCGCGCTTGGTGATCCGGTCCTCCAGGGAGTGGTAGCTGAGGACGACGACCCGGCCGCCGACCGCCAGGGCGTCGACCGCCGCACCGACCGCTCGCTCCCAGACGCGGAGCTCGGCGTTGACCTCGATGCGCAGGGCCTGGAAGGTCCGCTTGGCCGGATGGCCGCCCTGCTGCGCCCGCACCGGGATCGCCGCCCGGACGATGTCGACGAGCTGGCCGGTGCTGGCGATGGGGGCTTCGCGCCGGGCGTGCACGATGCGCTCGACGATGCGCCGGGCGTAGCGCTCCTCACCGAACCGCCGCAGGATGCGCTCGAGGTCCTCCGGCGCATACTCGTTGACCACGTCGCGGGCGCTCGGCCCGCTCGTCGGGTCCATCCGCATGTCCAGGGGCGCGTCGGCCATGTACGAGAAGCCGCGGTGGGCCTGGTCGATCTGCATGGAAGAGACGCCGAGATCGAAGAGGATGCCCTGCACCTCGTGCACGCCGAGCTCGGCGAGCACCGTGGGCAGCTCGTCGTAGACGGCGTGGACGGCCACGAACCGGTCCCCCGCCGCGGCGAGCCGAGCCCGGGCGTGGGTCAGCGCGGACGGGTCGCGGTCGATGCCGATGATGCGAGCCTCGGGACAGGCCGCGAGCAGCGCCTCGCTGTGTCCGCCGAGGCCGAGGGTCGAGTCCACGATGATCGAACCCGGCGCGGTGGCGGCCGGAGCCAGCAGGTCGACACACCGCTGGAGCAGGACCGGCACGTGCCCTTCGGCGCGGGGGTCAGTCGTCATCATCCGGTCTCTCCTCTCGGGTCCTCATATGTGCTAGACCCCGGCTCTGCCGGGTGCTGGTACGGCTCTGACCTGGACCCTGGTCCCCATCCGGTCCGGACCCGGCACGGGGGAAGTCGTGTCGGGGTCGGTCTCCGGCTGGAGGCCGAGGTGCAGGTCAGTGGTCGGGCGATGTGTCGGCTCGTGGGCTTCGGCTGGGCTCGCCGGCAGCGCTCAGATCAGACCGGGGATCACCTCGTCCTCCTGGTCGGCGAAGTCACCCTCGAAGGCCTCGAGGTACTCGGTCCATGCAGCGCTGTCCCAGACCTCGAGGTGGTCGCCGGCGCCGGTGATCGTGATGTCGCGGACCAGTCCTGCGTACTCACGCAGATGGACCGGGATCGAGATGCGGCCCTGCTTGTCCGGGATCTGGTCCGAGGCGCCCGATAGGAGGAGGCGGCTGTACGCACGCGCCCGCCGGTTCGTCGTCGGCATGGCCATGACCCGGCTGGCAAGCGACTCGAAGGTGTCCGAGGGATAGATCACGAGGGACTTCTCGTGGCCCCGGGTCACGACGATGCCCGAGGCGAGTCGGTCCCGGTACTTGGCCGGCAGGAAGAGCCTCCCCTTGTCGTCGAGCCGAGGCGTGTGCGTCCCCATGAACATGGGCCGTCACCTCCACCTCTCAGCCTCGATCCGCCACGCTGCTCCCGCTTGCCCCACCGTACTCCACTTTGCTCCACAAATCACTCATCTACTGGCAGATACCATTCATGCACAGCTATTTATGCAGGCCACAGCGGTGGAGCAAAGTGGAGGAAGATCTCGACAGCCGCGCCGTGGGGCCCCATGCTGGGGAATGCATGGGACGGAACCCTCGCCGACCCGGTGACGTTGGGCCTTGGCATAGGGCACGATCGACGAGGAACCACGTGGAAGGGGGCGTCCTGGTGACGTCATCGACACCGACACCCGGTGGACGAGAGGAACTGGCCTCGAGCGACCTGTCGGTCGTCGGCGTGTCGGCTGGCGGCGGCACGGGCGCAGAACCCATGCGGCTGGAGCAGGTGCGTCGGCTCGCCAACGACCTGATGGCGACGATGAACTCCGTCATCGAGGGAAAGCCGGAGGTGGTCTCGACCGCGGTGATGGTGCTCCTCGCCGAGGGACATCTCCTCATCGAGGACGTCCCGGGAGTCGGCAAGACCATGCTCGCCAAGACCTTGGCCAGGTCTATCGACTGCACCGTCCGGCGGGTCCAGTTCACCCCCGACCTGCTGCCCAGCGACATCACGGGGGTCAGCGTCTTCAACCAGGACGTGCGCAGCTTCGAGTTCCGTCCGGGGGCGATCTTCGCGAACGTGGTCGTCGGTGACGAGATCAACCGGGCCTCACCCAAGACCCAGTCCGCCCTGCTGGAGTGCATGGAGGAAGGACAGGTGACCGTCGACGGCCACACCTACGTCCTCCCCGTGCCGTTCATCGTCATGGCGACCCAGAACCCGATCGAGATGGAAGGCACCTACCCGCTGCCGGAGGCGCAGCGGGACCGGTTCATGGCCCGGATCTCGATGGGCTACCCCTCGGCTCGCAGCGAGATGGACATGCTCGTGGGCCACGGCCTGGCCTCTCCGCTGGAGCGCCTCCGGCCCGTGGTCGACGCGGCGTCGGTCCGGCGGATGATCGAGGCCGTGCGAGAGGTCTACGTCGCGGACTCGGTGCGCCAGTACATCGTCGAGATCGCCGACGCGACACGGCGCAGTGATGCGCTCCGGCTCGGAGCGTCGCCCCGGGCGACCCTGCACCTGCTCCGGGCGGCACGCGCGTATGCGGTCCTCGCCGGCCGCGACCACGTCCTCCCGGACGACGTCCAAAGGGTCGTCGTCCCGGTTCTGGCCCACCGCATTCTCACGACGGGAGAGACCCAGTCGGCCCGTCGCTCGGCTGCGGACGTGCTGGGCGAGGTTCTGCACCGGGTGCGGGTGCCGGTGCCGCGGCAGAGCTGAGCCGGTCCGTGTCCGGCGTCGTCTCCTCGCTCACCCGGCGCGGCCGGCTCTTCGCCCTGCTGGGCATCGCGCTCCTGATCACCGGGCCGGGCCTGGGGATGACCGACCTGACCCGGATCGGTGCGCTGCTGCTCCTGCTCCCGCTGCTGACCCTCCTCCTCGTGCGTCGCCATCCCCTGGGCTTCGAGGTGACCAGACGCCTGGTGCCCTCGCAGGTGCAGATCGACCAGCCGGCGACCGTCGAGCTCACCGTCGCCAACCCCTCGAGGGTGCGTTCTCCCGTGCTCGTCGCGGAGGAGAGCATCGACCTCGTGCTCGGAGATCTTCCTCGGTGGGTGATCCCCCCGCTTCGCCGGGGCTCTTCCCACACGGTGGCCTACGAGGTCAGCAGTCCGGTCAGGGGGCGACACGGGCTCGGCCCTCTCTCCCTCGGGGTCTCCGACCCCTTCGGCCTCACCGATCGGCTCGTCACGCTCCGCAGCAGTGCCGAGATTCTGGTGCTGCCGCGTGTCGTCTGGCTCGGCTCGGGGGGTGCGGGAGCCAGAGGTGTCGGTTCGGACGGCACGATTCCGCACATGGTGGCGTTACACGGCGAGGACGACATCGCCGTGCGTGACTACCGCGATGGTGACGATCTGCGCCGGGTCCACTGGCCGGCAACCGCGCGCACGGGGGCACTGATGGTTCGGCAGGAGGACCGGCCCGCGATGCGACGCGCCGTCGTCATCCTCGACTCCCGCGCGTCGGTGCACGGACCGACGGTCTCACCGTCGCTGGAGTGGGCCGTGACGATGGCGGCGTCGATCGTGGCACACTGCGAGCGACTGGGCTACGCCGTACATCTGGTGACAGCCTCACCCCGTGCGGGCATCGGCCGTGAGACCAACAGGCTGTCCACGTCGTTGGAGGCTCTCGCCCTGGTCACTCCCGGACCCGACGAGGACTTGGCGGGGGTCCTGCACACGGCCGGGCCGGTCGTCAGCGCGGGCGGCCTCGTGATCGCCATTGTGGGGACGTGCACCGACGAGACCGCCGGTGCGATCGCGTCACTGCGCGCGCCCGGAGGCACCGGGTCCGCCGTGATCGTGGACCGCACCACCATGTCGGCGGCGACCGAGTCGGTGCGCCCCGGGGCGGGCCCGCTGGCGACGGCCGAAGTCCTCCGTAGCGCAGGATGGGATGCGACTCTCGTCGGCCCCGCGACGGCTTGGGCACAGGCGTGGGGGGCCATGACGGCCCGCCCCTCCGGGGTGGGGGTGCGCTCGTGACGCGCGCACGCGTCGGCGACAGCCTGCTGGCACTGCTGTGCGTCGCCGCCGTCGTGGCGCCCATCAGACCCCTGTTCACGCCGGACTCGTGGATCCCCGGAGCCATCGCCATGGCGGCGAGCGTGACGGTCACCGGGATGCTGCTCCGTGCGCTGACCCGCCGCGACGTCCCGGTCGTCCTCGGCCAGATCGTCGTCGGGGTGCTCCTGGCCGGCTGGCTCTTCGGCCGGGGTCACCTCTTCTACGGCCTGCCGACCTGGCGGACGGTCATCGCCTTCAACAACATCCTCGTCGACGCCCGCGAGACCATCACCACGTTCGCGCCGCCGGCCCCGTCCGGCCGCGGCATCCTCCTCGCCATGGCGCTGATCGTCTGGGTCACGATGCTGCTCGTGGACTTCCTCGCGGTCACGCGTGGGTCGCCGGCCCTGGCCGGTGTTCCGCTGTTCGTGGCATTCCTCATCGCGGCGAGCAACTCCGGCTCGGGCATGCCGGTGCTGTACTTCGCCGTCGCGGCCCTGCTGTGGCTGCTCATGCTCAGTCGCTCGGGCGCGTTGGCGCTCTCCCGGTGGGACGCGACCAGCCGGACGACCCTGCGCCGAGACCGGACCGGTCCCGGCGGCTGGCGTCTGGCAGCCATGGCCCGGGGAATCGCCTTCACCTCCGTGGTGCTGGCGGCTGTGGTCGCCGCACTGTTCCCCCATCTGCCGACTCGGTTCCTGCTCGACGGTCTCGGGCGTTCGACCAACGCCACCGGATCGACCGAGAGCATGACCCTGAACTCGACGGTGAACCTGGAGCGCAGCCTGGACAGCCAGTCCCAGACACCCGTCCTCACGTACGTCACGACGGCGACGACACCGGAGCCGCTTCGGGTCGCAATCCTCGAGGACTACGAGGACGGCCAATGGAGGCAGCGGGAGGGAACACTGGCCGGTGTCCCTCGCTTCGATGCCCTCGTTCCGGGGCCGGTCGACGAGGCCTCCGAGCGGGAGACGATCGAGGTGTCCACGAACAACCTCGCGGCTCCCCAGCTCGCCCTTCCCTACCCCCCGTCCGACCTCATGATCGACACCAGGTGGCGCACCCGAGGGGACGGAACGGTGCTGGTGGACCAGCGGGTGGACACGTACAGTGCCGAGTACCTCTCCCGGCTCCCCACGGAGGAGGACCTGCAGGGGTCTCGAGAGGTTCCCCCGGGAGTCGGACAGCAGCATCTGCGGGTGGACGCCGCGTCCGCGGACGTTGTCGCCTCGGTGCTCTCGAACATCGTCTCTGACGACATGTCCCCTATCGATAAGGCGCGGGCGATCCAGGACCACCTGCGTGGCCCGGACTACACGTACTCCCTCGAGCTGGCCGGCCCGACGGTCGACGCGTCCGGAAACCTGGTCCAGCTCGACCCGTTGAGCCACTTCCTGCTGACGCGCCAGGGCTACTGCACGCAGTTCGCCAGCGCGATGGTGATGATGGCCCGCACTGAGGGGATTCCGGCCCGCTTCGCGATCGGGTTCCTTCCCGGCGGTGCGTCGTCCGAGGGCGAGCGCACCGTCGTCGCCGCGGACGCCCACGCCTGGCCCGAGCTGTACTTCGACGGACTCGGCTGGCTCCGGTTCGAGCCCACGCCTGCCTCCCGCGTGGGCGGCGGCGCGCCGGGGTACACGAGCGAGAGCTGGGGGGACCCGGCGGCAGAGAGTCCGACGCCCACCGCTACGTCCACGGCGACCGCGGCACCCACCCGGGACCCCCTGGAGGACGTTCCGATCGACGACCCCCAGTTCCAGAGCGGTGGCGCCTTGGAGGGTAGCGGCATCCGGGCGTTCATCGACCGCTACGCGTGGCTCTTCCTCGTCCTGGTCCTCGGTGCGCTCGGAGCAGCAACGGTCCCCTTCTCGGCGTGGTGGGAGCGGCGACGTCGCCGTCGGGCGGCCCGAGGCGACGCCGACCGGGTCGAGGTCATCTGGCAGGACCTTCTCGAGCGGCTCGACGATGTGGGGGTTGCCGCTCCCCCGGACGCATCGCCGCGTCAGGTGGGGGCGCACATCTGGGACGAGACGTTCCTCACCAAGGAGTCTCGCAACGCCCTGGGCCGCGTCGTCACCGCCGTCGAGCGTGCTCGGTACGCGAGACCGACCGACGTCGCCGACCCGGAGTGGATCGCCGCGCTGGAGAAGGACGCCCACCTCGTGTCGTCGAACATCGTCGGTTCGCTGCAGCGCTCCGAGCGGATCCGTGCCACCTGGTGGCCCACGGCGGGGGTGCGCGCCTGGGGTCGACTCGGCCGGAAGGTCGCCGAGCGGATTCCCCGCCGGCCGGCGCAGCAGGCCGAGCCGGCGTCCGACCCCTCGGGCGACACGACGACCTCCGACGCGTTCAGGCGGCCGGAGGAGTCGACCCCGTCAGCCGACTCCGCTCAGTCCAGATAGTCGCGCAGCACCTGCGACCGGCTCGGGTGTCGCAGCTTGCTCATCGTCTTGGACTCGATCTGGCGGATCCGTTCGCGCGTGACGCCGTAGACCTTGCCGATCTCGTCGAGGGTCTTCGGCTGACCGTCCGAGAGTCCGAAGCGCATCGAGACCACACCGGCCTCGCGCTCGGAGAGGGTGTCCAGGACCGAGTGCAGCTGCTCCTGGAGCAGGGTGAACGACACGGCGTCGGCGGGGACGACCGCCTCGGAGTCCTCGATCAGGTCACCGAACTCGCTGTCACCGTCCTCGCCGAGCGGGGTATGCAGCGAGATCGGCTCGCGACCGTACTTCTGCACCTCGACGACCTTCTCGGGCGTCATGTCCAGCTCGGCGGCCAGCTCTTCGGGCGTCGGCTCCCGGCCGAGGTCCTGCAGCATCTGGCGCTGGACGCGGGCGAGCTTGTTGATGACCTCGACCATGTGGACCGGGATACGGATGGTGCGCGCC
>JBAUUB010000238.1:0-17606 GCA_049582485.1 Dermatophilaceae bacterium | reverse complement strand
GGATGTAGACGAGCAGGGTCGGCAGCGAGGCGATCAGGACGCCGGCCATGATCTGCGGGTAGTCCGGGTTCTGCCCGCCCGCGAGCTCGTTGAGCACGAACGTCACCGGGCCGTTGTTGCGGTTGGTCAGGAACAGCGCGAAGAGGAAGTCGTTCCAGGCCGACGTGAACTGCCAGATCATCGTCACGACGAACGCCGGCCCTGAGATCGGCAGCACCACCGAGCGGTAGATCCGCCACATGCCGGCGCCGTCGATCTTCGCGGCCTCGAGGATCTCGTTGGGAACCGCGGTGGCGTAGTAGTTGCGGAAGATCAGGGTGCAGATCGGGATGCCGAAGATCGTGTGCACCGCGATGAGCTTGACGATGCCCTGGAACCACGGCAGGGCCTGCTCGACGTCGAGCATCATGCCGGTGAGCGGGATCATCACGGCCTGATAGGGGATGAACATCCCGAACAGGAACAGCGTGAACACGACCTGCGCGCCGGGGAAGCGCCACCGGGAGAACACGAAACCGTTCATCGACCCGAGCATCGAGCTGAACAGCGCCACGGCCACGGCGAGGATGACCGTGCGGACCAGGGAGGGGGCGAGGCGCTCGATCGCGCTGGCCCATCCCTGCGTCGAGATCGACGAGGGCAACGCCCAGGCGTCAGTGGCACCGGCACCGCCGGGCGGCTTCAGGCTCGTGACGATGACGACGTACATCGGCATGAGGATGACGAGGACGAACGCGATCAGCATCGCGTAGCGCAGGGTCCGCGCGCCGACGCTGCCCTGGGTGCCGGGAGCGCGCCCGGTGTTTCGGTATGCGGTGGTCGGCTTCGCGCTCTCCGGTGGCACCGGGTCGGCGGGCAGGGCGTCGGTCGTGGCGCTCATGAGGCCCGGTCCCTCTCCGTGCGGTTGGTGTAGATCAGGTAGGGGACGACGACGACCGCCACGATCGTGAGCAGGATCGTCGCGTTGACGGCGGCCATGACCTTGTCGCCCTGGTTGAACATCTGGGTCCACATCAGCGTCGCCGGGACAGCGGCGACATAGGAGTTGGGCCCGGCGATCGCATAGATGAGGTCGAACATCTTCATCGACATGTGGCCGATGATGATCAGCGCCGACAGCGCGATCGGGGACAGCTGCGGGAAGAGCACGTGCCGGTAGATCTGCAGGTCGCTCGCGCCGTCGATCCGGGCGGCCTCGCGCTGGTCCTCCGAGATGCCCCGGAAGCCGGCGAGGAACAGGGCCATGACATACCCGGAGAGCTGCCAGATCGCCGGCAGGGCCATCGCGGCCATGTTCCACCGGCTGTCGGCGGACCACCACGACGACTGGAGGCCGTCGAGTCCGACCATCTGGAAGAGCTGGTTGAGCCCGACGGCCTGCTCACCCTCCTGCGGGCTGAGCAGCCAGCGCCAGACCACGCCCGCGGCGATGAAGGACACCGCCATCGGGAACAGGTAGACGGAGCGGAAGACGCCCTCGCCGTTCACGCCCTTCTCGAGCAGGACGGACCAGAGCAGGCCGAAGAACATCGTGCCGAGGAGGAAGACGACGGTGAGGACGAGCAGGTTCCACAGCGCGTGCTGGTAGTCCGAGGTGCTGAGGAGCTCGCCGTAGTTGCCGATCCCACCGGCATGCTGGGGCCGTTCGACGATCTCGCCGCCCACGACGACCCGCCTGGTGGAGGCGTTCAGGGAGGTCCAGATGTTCTGTCCGATGAGCCCGTAGACGAAGATCGCGATGAGGATGATCGACGGGCTGATGAGGGCGAGGCCGGGGAGCCAGGTCTTCGCTCGTGACATGCGGGGTCCCTTCACAGCGGGAGCAGGCAGGTGCGGACGTGAGCGCGGGGGCCGTCGGAGCCGCACCCGTCGACGTCAGAGGTGTATGCGGTTCGCACCGAACCCGGTCGTGGCCGGATCCGGTGCGAACCGCTGGACATCACAACGCAGTTCGACGATCGGTGATCAGCCGAGTGCCTTGTCCGATGCCGCCACGAGGTCGGTGACGTAGACCTCGCCGTCCTTGCTGGAGTAGTACTTGGCCGTGGCCGTCGAGATGTCGTCGAGCCACGCGAGCGGCACGGCGGCGCCGTGTGCGATCGAGGACGCGATCGTGTCGTTCGCGAAGGACTCGATGGCCGTCTGCTGGTAGGTCGGGAAGTCGTCCGACGGGACGTCGGTCCGGGCCGGGATGGAACCCTTGGCCAGGTTGAACGCCTTCTGTCCGTCGACCGATCCGACCGTGCGCAGCCAGTCCTTGGAACCCTCGGGGTTGGGGGCGCCGACGGGCAGGGTGAAGGAGTCGGCAAGGAAGTTGAAGACGCCGTCCGTGCCCGGGACCGGGAAGTAGACGTAGTCCTCGCCGTCGACCTGGTCGCGGGAGTTGAACTGGCCGACCGCCCAGTCGCCCATGACGTTGTAGGCGGCGGTGCCGTCGATGACCATGTCGGTCGGGGCGACCCAGTCATCGCCACTGGAGGCGTTGTTCGCGAACGCGAGCAGCTGGGTCATGTGGTCGACCGCCGTCTGCACGCCCTCGGAGTCCCACGCGGTGGAGCCGTCGAAGAGCCCGGCGTAGTCCTCCGGACCGAGGTCGGACAGCAGGACGTTCTCGAAGAGGTGGACGACCGTCCACGTGCCGCCGATGGAGAGCGGCGTCTCGACGCCGGAGTCCTTGACCTTCTGCATGTCCGCGAGCCAGGCGTCCATGTCGGCGGGCGTCTCGGTGACTCCTGCCGCCTCGAGGACCGTCGGGTTGGCCCACACGACATTGCTGCGGTGGATGTTGGAGGGCACCGAGTAGATGTTGCCCTCGACGGTGATCCGGTCGAGCAGGTCCTGCGGGAAGACCGAGCTGCCACCGAGCTCCTCGATGACGTCGTTCACGGGCTCGACCTGGGAGTTGACGATGTAGTCGGTCAGCTCCGCCCCGGCGTGACCCTGGAAGGAGTCCGGCGGGTTGCCGTTCTCGAGGTCGGAGGCCAGCTTCGCCTTGGCGTTGGTGCCGGCGCCGCCGGCGACCGCGAGGTTGACGAACGCGTCGTTCGGGAACTGCTCCTCGAACACGCCCACCATGGCGTCCAGGCCGACCTTCTCGGAGCCGTCGGCCCACCAGGTGAAGACTCCGACGTCCCCGCCGGCGCCTCCCTCCATCGGCTCCTGCGTCTCGGTCGAGGCGGCGGTCGTGGTGTCGTCGGCGCTGTCACTCGTCGTGCCGGTTGCGCACCCGGCGAGGCTCAGTGCGGCGATCGCGAGGACCGCCGCGGACGTCCTTGTCCTTCTCATTCCTGTCCCTTCTCATGCGCCCCGAGGGCGTGCCGATCGGGGCGGCGGGAGAGCGCGAAGTGTGCGCTCCTACCGCTCAGTATGCTCCCGGCGGTGCAGGTCCGCGCGGCGGGGTGATCGACGACTCACCCGCCCTCGCGGGCGGCCCGGAGCACCGTGCGGGCAGCCCTGTGACCAGGGCTTTCTGGTGTCCTTCGGCCGGCTCGCCTAGCGCAGTGAGACCTGCCGTCCGATGGTCCCGACGAGCCGCTCGCGAGCGGCCGGGGAGGCGGCCTCGTCGCGGGCCGCGGTGACCTCGGCGAGCCGGTCCGCCAGGCCGAGGCGGTGCGAGACAAGGCCGTCGCGGTCACTCTCGACCAGGGCCTCGATCGCGGCGACCCCGGCGTCGGCACGGGCCACGAGCTGGGCCTGGGCGGCGTCGAGCCGGGCGGCGTACCAGTCGCTCGCGAGCACCGACTCGCGGGTGAACATCGCCCGGAACGCCGGGTCGCCGAGCGTGAGGCCGTCGGCCGACATGCCGTCGGCCATGATCTCGAGCAGCGCACGCACCGGCGGGCAGGCCGAGGCGATCGTGCCGTCCTTGAGGTATGCGCGGGCCACCCGCTCGTGCGTGCTCACCATCACGTCGACCGAGTCCGCGAAGACCGCCAGGTCCTGGGTCTCGGGCCGGAGCACCGCCTCGGTGAAGATCGACTCCGGGTGCATGAAGATCCGGCCGAGGAAGATGGATGCGAACTTGTCCGTGATCCGCCAGCCGAGCCGGCTCGCGGCGACGAGGCGCGAGTCGTCGCCGTCGCCGACCTGCACGTCCTCGATCCGCTCGAGGTACTTGTGCTCGATGAGCCACGCGCACGAACGCTCGTGCGGCTCCATCCGCGCGAAGATCTCGGGGATGAGCAGGCTGACGTCGTGGTCGACGCGCACGTTCGGGCCCACATAGCCCGCCCCGGACAGCCATCCGTCGTAGCCGGTCAGCGCATACGAGAGAAACGCGGCGTTGAGGTCGTAGGTCGTGGGCAGCGCGTTGAACGGCGCCTTGGTCAGCGCCCCCTCGCTGCCGGCGCCCGTCGTCGACGGCGACTTGCCCGTCATCGACGAGATGAACTCCATCAGCAGCTCGGGCAGCTCGAGGTAGTGCAGCGGGCTGAACGCGCACAGCGCCGGAACTCCCTCGTCGGGCGGGTTGTTGCGCCGGCCGGCGGCGATCACGTCGACCTCGAACGGCACCGGCTCGCTCATCGCCATCCCGCGGTGCAGCCGCACGGCGGTCAGCGCGGTCGCGGTGCCGACCGGGTCGGCCAGGTCGGGGCGGACCTGCAGGTAGCGCGGGTTCTTGGACGGCTTGCCGTCCACCATGCGCGGCCGGGCCGAGCAGACGACGTATGCGGGGCGCGCCTGCTCGTCCTGCGCCACGAAGTCGGTGAGCCGCTCCCGCATCGGGGGCGTGAACCGGCTGAGCATCACGGCGTCGTCGGTGATCTCACACGCTGCCGCGCGGTCCAACGGCTGCCAGTTCGACAGGAACGTGCCCGCAGCGGCGATGTCCGACTCGGCCATCGTGTCGTAGCCGGGGACGATCGCGTCGTCGGGCCGCTGGAAGAGCAGACCCTCGCAGTTCTCGACGAGCTTGCGCGACGGGGCGCCGTCGACGCCGGGCACGACGACGGATGCGGTGATGTCGTCCTCGGTCTGCACCTTCACGGCGGGCGCGAAGTCCGGGCGCAGGCTGAACAGCCGGTAGGACCCGTCCTCCTCGTAGCCGACGCGCAGCATGTCGACCAGCACGGGACGGCCGTCGACGCGGAGCCGGTTGCCCGGCCGGCCGTTGACCCGGCTCACCGAGAGGTGGCTGCGCCAGTCGTCGCCCCACTCGGGCTGGTACTCGACCTTGATGACGTAGACGAGCTCGAGGACGTGCGTCGGGATGGAGCGGATGAACTCGTTGTGCGCATCCGAGTAGTCCTTGCGCGGGGTGAACAGCTTGATCACGCTGCCGATGCTGCGCTCGGAGCCGAGCACCGGACGGTGGTCGAGTCCGTTGCGCGCCGGGTCGGCGAAGCGGTCGGAGTAGTCGCGCGAGACGATGTCCTCGACCGCGTCGAGGTCGGCGTCGAAGTCGGCGACGTACGCCGTACCGATGGTGATGGCGTCGGCGATCGACTTCGAGATCTCGGACTTGCCGCCGCCGGAGACGGTGCACGGCTTGTGGCAGACGGTCGTCGTCGACGAGGTGCCGACGATCGTCCACTGCACCGGGTCGGTGCGGACCTGGCGCATCTGGACGCGGAAGCCGCTCGTGTCCAGGTACACGCAGTCGCCGCGGAACGGGATCGTGGCACGCTCACCGTCCGCGCCGGTCCACGAGACGGTGCGGTTCGGCAGCGAGAAGTGCGCACCCGTGGGGACCAGGACGAGGCCCGGCGCCGACGTCGAGCGCGCCCAGGCGGCACTGCCGCCCTGCTCCGCCACGTCCCACTCACCGGGGTCACGCTCGACCACGGCGGACACGTCGGGGGCGTCCACCGCATACGTGTTCCTGAACTCCTGTCCCTCGTCCCAGCTGGGGAAGACCATCGCACCACCGGAGTGCTCCTCCTCGGCGCCGCCGAGGAGGTTGGCCGACATCGAGATCTGGGTCTTGACCTCCTTCTTGCAGTAGCCGAAGTAGTTGTCGGCGATGACGGTGACCATGACGCCGCGCTCGTCGCGGGCGCACACCTTGAAGGCCTGACCGTCGTTGTAGCGCTCGGCCGGGTCGCTCCAGCACATGCCGTCGCGGACCTGGCGCTCGGTCGCCTGGTCGCGGTGGGGCAGACCGAGCGACTTCTTGGTGCAGGTCGTCAGGTGCGGCGCCAGGACGACCAGCCCGGTGTGCCCGGTCCAGCCGAGCGGGTCGAGCGCGGAGTCGTTCTCGGGCAGGTAGGGGTCGCCGGCGTTGCCGAAGATCCCTTCGACGAAGTCGAGGTTGGCGACCATGCTCCCGGGCACGATGAAGCGGGTCTCGAGCCGACGCTCCCGCGCGTGTCCGGGAACGGCGACGACGACGAGGGGGCGGAGTAGGAGGGAGACGAAGCAGGACGCCTTCGGCTCCTGGGTCGAGGTGATCGGCAGCTCGAGCGCCGAGGAGGGCGGCTCGAGCGCGCGGGTCAGGAGCGCGGCGAAGACCTCGCGTGGCACGGCCTTCTTGTCATCGGGGATCGGCAGGCCGCCCTCGGCGAGGTGGAAGACGCCTGCCGTCGTGCGGCGGTCGTTGCGCGGGTTGTGCAGGACACCGTTCGCGAGGCGGTAGCTCGTGATCAGCTCGGAGGTGTACTCGTCGGAGTCGACCGGCAGCGACAGGGCCCGGGCCAGCCCGGGGCGGTCGAGGGTGAGGGTGCGGCGCGGCAGGCGCGGGACGTGCTCGACGCCCTCGAGGTATGCGGCGAGGAAGCTCTCGATGCGCTCGTCGACCGGGGGCAGCCGGTCGTCGAGGCGCCGGCTCAGCTCACGCTGTCGGTCCAGGAGGGGGGCGACGAGGTCCTCCGCTCCTCCGTCCGCGCCGGGGTCTGCGCCCGCCGCACCGGCCGGCCGCACGGTCGGTAGGCCGAGCAGCCGCAGCCGGAGGTTGATCGCCGGAAGCAGCGGCTCGGTGAGCGTCGCGCTCGTCGTCTGTGATGCCGATGCGGCCACCGATGCGGCGGCGGGAGTGGCGGTGGACTGGGTGGCGCTCGGTGCCATGGCGTGCCTCTTCGACTCGTGTGGTTCCCGCAGCAGCCACCGGCGGTCAGCACTGTCCACGGGCCGTGAGAAAACGCTACCGCGCGCTCGTTCGCGCCTCCAGGCAGGCGTGGCTCACCTCACCTGCCCCCCACCCCGCGTTTGGCGCGTAGTTGTCAGTTCGGCGCGATGTATCGCACCGAAACGATGGCAACGGACCGCTCTGGGGACGATGTTCAGGTGGACTCTCGATGAAGCGGCGGGCCTGGCCCGCGCGGCTGCTTAGGCTTCGACCATGACCGTGCTGCAGTCCCTGTCCTCGGCGCTCGACACCGCGCTGGACCGCACCGTCGTGCCAGGGTTCTCGACCATCGGCTACGCCCTGCGCCGACGCCTGCCCACGTGGCCGGCCGACCCGGCGCCGGACGCGCTCCGCGGCAGGCACATCGCGGTGACCGGCGCGACCTCGGGCCTGGGCCACGCGACGGTGAGACAGCTGAGCGGGCTCGGCGCGCATACCCATCTGGTCGTGCGCAGCCGGGCCAAGGCCCAAGCCGTCGCTGCCGACCTGCCCGGCCCGACGACGATCTGGGACTGCGACCTCTCCGACCTCGACAGCGTGCGCCGCTGCGCCGGCGAGATGGCCGCCGCCGCACCGCCGCTCGCCGGGCTGGTCCACAACGCCGGCGCGCTGCCGGCCACCCGCACCGAGTCGCCGCAGGGCCACGAGCTCACCATGGCGATCCACGTCCTCGGACCGGTCCTGATGACCGAGCTGCTCCAACCCCTGCTCGCCGCGCAGCAGGCCCGGGTCGTCTTCGTCACCTCCGGCGGGATGTATGCGCAGGGCCTGCCGGTGCGCAACCCGAACTACGAGCGGGGCACGTACACGGGTACGAACGCGTACGCCCGCAGCAAGCGCACCCAGGTCGAGCTGCTGTCGATCCTGGCCGAGCGCTGGGCACCTCTCCGCGTCTACGCGATGCACCCCGGCTGGGCCGAGACCCCCGGGGTGACGGAGCAGCTCCCGACGTTCGACAAGGTGATGGGTCCGATCCTGCGCGACGCCGACGGCGGGGCCGACACGACGACGTGGCTGCTCGCCAGTGAGCCCGCCCCGGCCCCCGGCGGACTGTGGATGGACCGGCGTGAGCGGCCCACCGCATACCTCGGGCGGAACGCTCCCACCGAGGACGAGCGGCTCCGGATGTGGGAGTGGATCGCTGAAGCCACCGGGATCGGCTGACGGTCAGGACTCTGGCTCGCTCCCGCGCGACGGACGGTCGAGCGGTGGCCATCGGTTGGGATAGCCACCGCCGGACCGTCGCTCGCGACGAGGGAGGCCGGCTCAGCGGTCGTCGACCGCCTTCTTCAGCTCCTCCTTGGTCATCGTCGAGCGGCCCTCGACGCCCTTGCGCTTGGCCTCCTCGTAGAGCTGGGCCTTGGTGCGGCCGCCCGCCCCCTTATGTGAGCGCAGCCCACCGCGCCGGCCCGATGAGATGTCGTCGGTCGACGTCTTGCTCGCCTGCTCCGACTCCCCGGCGCGGGCGCGCTCCTTGTTGACCGTCCGGGCGGCGATCTCCTCGGCGGTGTCCTCGTCCTCGCCGCGGTCCAGCAGACCCTCCTTGATGTGATCGTACTGACGCTCGCGCTTTGTGCTCCAGGCGTCCTGCGGCATCTTGATCTCCTTCTCTCGGTTGGGCTCTCGTGCGGTTCGCTCAGGTGAGACAGGGTCAGGTCAGCAGCTCGAGCACCGCCTTCTCGAGCAGCTCCTGGCGGCGGGCCGGCGAGGTCCGGGCCGTCACCCGGGGCGGCTCGATCGTCGTGCCGGCCTCGTAGAGGTCGATCACGCGCGGGTCGATGTAGCTCGACCGGGCCACAGCAGGTGTATTACCCAGATAGGCGGCCACTTCCTCGACCGCGGCCCGGACTGCGCGCTTGCGCGAGGCCTTGGTGTCGCCGGGCTCGCCCGACTCGGCGAGCGCGGCAGTGGCGAGGACAGTGCCGTGCCAGGTGCGGAAGTCCTTGGCCGTCAGGTCGCCGCCGAGCACCTCGGCCAGGTAGGCGTTCACCGCGGCGGCGTCGAGGTCGACCCACCGCCGCTCCTGGTTGTAGGCGAGCAGCCGCCGGCTTCGGGCGCGGCGCGAGCGCATCCGGTCCAGGGCTGCCAGGACATCGGCGTCGTCGATGACGATCGTGTGCTCGACCCCGGACTTGCCGACGAACTGGAACCGCAGACCCTCCCGGCACTTGCGCACGTGCTGGCGCTCGAGGGTGGTCAGCCCGAAGGACCCGTTGGTGTCGGCGTAGGCGTCGCTGCCGATGCGGAAGTATCCGAGGTCGAGCAGCCGCACCGCGACGGCCGTGGCGCGCTCGCGTGGCATGCCGGCGGCGGCCAGGTCACGGGCGATGTGGCGCCGCGCCTCGGGCAGCTCGGCCGCGGCCGCGAGGACCCGGTCGAACTTCTGCTTGTCGCGCTTGAGGCGCCAGTCGGGGTGGTACAGGTACTGACGGCGCCCGGCGTCGTCGGTGCCGACGGCCTGGATGTGCCCGTTCGGCAGCGGGCAGATCCACACGTCCTTCCAGGCGGGCGGGATCGCCAGGCTGCGGATCCGCTCCACCTCCTCGGGGGGCAGCGGCCGGCCGTCCCCGTCGCGGTACGAGAACCCCGTGCCGGCCCGACGGCGGGTCCAACCCCGCATCGTCGGGCTCACCCGCCGCAGCCGTGCCATTCCCACACCGTATGCGGTCGTCCAGCCCTCTGACCAGACTCACCAACCGCGGCGCAGGCCCCTGACCTGCGACGATCGGCCCACCCCGGATCCGGGGCGGGTCGATCGTGTGTGCTGGGCGGGCCTCGGTCAGGTGGTCGCGGCCGGCACCGTCTCTGCCGTCTCCGCCTTGCGCGCGTGCTGGAACCCGAGCACGGCCAGGACGAAGAGGAGGGCGGATCCGAGGAACGCGGCGATCGCGGCGTATCCGGCGATCGTCCCCATGGTCGCGAAAGCGTAGCCGTACAGGAGCAGGCCACGCAGCGTGCTGCCCTTGAACGCGGTGTCACGCAGGGCGTTGGCCTCGGCGCAGGCGTCGCTCTCGGGCTCGGCGCAGGCCTCGCGGACGACTCCGCCGAGGCTGCTGTAGGTCTCGCCGCCGGTCGAGGCGTTCAGGTGCGCGAGGATGAAGTGATCGGCGTAGGCACGGGCCTCGGCGCCGGTGTTCATCACCTCCCCGGCATACGGAGCGAGTGCCTCGCGGTCCTCCTCGGAGAGTGCTTCATCCCCCGCGAGGGCCTCCTCGGTCGGCATGGTGATCTGCTGGTCGGAGAGCTGCTGGTCGACCTGGTCGTTGATGAAGAAGCTGGCCCAGGTGAGCAGACCGCCTGCGACGAGCAGGACGATCGCAAGCAGCAGACCCATCCATGAGATGAGCTTGTCGAGCGTTGCGCGAGGCATTGGTACTCCTTGTCCGTGTGGCGGGCGACCCTCTCTGTCACCCCCGCAGTACGACACACTGTAGTAGGACTGTCGCTGAAGTGGCGGATCACGCCCAGGGCGGATGTGATGTGCGCGACGAACCGCACGGACTGTGCACCGAATTCACCCGTGACGCGTCCTATCGGTGGGAGGCGTGAGTCTCCCACCGATCAGGAGGTCTGCAATGTCACGTCAGCACCGCATACGCATCATCCGGTCGCGTCACCGGACCGCCCTGGTCGGATGTGCCGCCCTCGTGCTCGCTCTGGGGGTGAGCGGCTGCGGCTCGGAGGAGCCGGTCGAGCCGACGACGCCGACCGGCACGACGACCACCGCGACCGAGACCCCGACGGCCGCGCCGACCACGTCTCCGGACGACGGCGTGGAGCCCACGCCGACGACGACCGACGACGCCGACGGCGGCGAGGTCTCCGGGATCCCGGTGTACTACATCGGGGACTCCGGAGGCTCGTTCCGGCTGTACCGGGAGTGGCGCACCGTTCCCGACGAGGGTGACCCCGTCGAGTCGGCGCTCGCCGCGATGATGGCCGTCCCGCCGCTCGACCCGGACTACATGTCACCGTGGGTCGCGCCCGACGAGATGGAGGTCGAGCGGGAGGGCTCGAACATCACCGTCGACCTGTCTGCGGACGCCTTCAGCGGCAACGCCGGCAGCGAGCTGTCGGCGACGGCGATCCAGCAGCTCGTCTACACCGCGACCGCCGCCGCCACGCTGGACGGCGAGCCTGCGACGACCGTGACGATCCTCGTCGACGGAGCCGCGGCCGACGCCTGGGGGCACGTGCGGGTCGGCGAGCCGACCGTGCGCGCACCTCAGGGTGAGGTCCTCTCGCACGTGTGGATCCTCTCGCCCCAGGAGGGGGACGTCGTCGACGCCGGGGAGGTCCGCATCAGCGGCTACGGCGCGTCCTTCGAGGCGCACTTCAACTACACGATCGATGGCCCGTCCGGCACCGTCGAGGGCTTCACGCTGAGCGACAACGGCGCTGGGTTCGCCGAGTTCCGCTTCACCGAGGAGCTCGAGCCGGGCGAGTACACCGTCACCGTCGAGAACAGCAGCGGACTCGGGGAGGAGTTCATCCCCTTCGTCGACAGCAAGACCTTCACCGTGCGGTGAGCCGTCGGCCTGTCCTTAGCCGCGGCTTCGGGAAGGAAACCCCAGCTTCGGGAAGCAAGTCTTCCTTCCCGAAGCAGGGGTTTTCTTCCTGGAGAAGAAAACTCAGCCGCGCCGGTCGAGAGCGCCCTGGATTCGGGCGCGCAGCATCGGCGCGGGCTGGGCGCCGATGAGGGTGTCGACGACCTGGCCGCGGTCCATGATGAGCAGCATCGGGATGCTCATCGCCTTGTAGCGCTGGGCCGTCGCAGGAGCCTCGTCGACGTTGACCTTGACGACCTTGAGCCGTCCGGCCATCTCACGACTGAGCGTCTCGAGCACCGGCGCGATCATCCGGCACGGCCCGCACCACGGGGCCCAGAGGTCTACGACCACGAGGGGTGTGGTGTCGACGGCCGAGTCGAAGTCGACGTCGCCGGCGTCGACGAGCCACGGCAGGTCGGTCTTGCACGAGGGGCATCTCGGGTGTCCCGATGCAGCCAGCGGGAGACGGTTCTTCGTGCCGCACGACGGGCACGCGATGACATTGCTCGCCATACACACGAGGGTATGCGGTTCGCGCCATCTCCGGTATGCGCGGTTGCGTAGGCACGCCGTCTGCGGGATGCGTGCCATCTGCCGGCTGTGCCCGATCTGCGTCTACACGCTCCCGTGGTCGTGGCCGACTCGGACGGCCGAACCGGTGCGTTCCTCGCCACAGCGGTGCGGTGTATGGCCCGCACTGGTAACCAGGCGCCACACGCGGGGAGGGGCGGGCGCATACGGTGGGGGGATGAGCGCATCGATGGAGCACCGTCCGATCCCCCGACTCGGCCGCGACGTGAGCGTCGTGGGCCAGGGCTGCTGGCAGCTCGGGGCCGACTGGGGTGAGGTGGCCGACGACACCGCGACGGCGATCCTCGCCGCTGCCGCCGATGCCGGGATGACGTTCTTCGACACCGCCGACGTCTACGGCGATGGCCGCAGCGAGCGCCTCGTCGGTGACTTCGTCCACGAGCGCGGACGGGACGGCTTCGTGGTGGCCACGAAGATGGGCCGACGCGCCGACCCGCACGTCCCCGAGCAGTTCACCGCCGACAACCTGCGCCGGTGGAACGACCGTTCCCGCGAGAACCTCCGCGACGAGACCCTCGACCTGGTGCAGCTGCACTGCCCGCCGACGCCGGTGTACTCCACCGACGCCGTGTTCGAGACGCTCGACGAGATGGTGGCGGAGGGCCGGATGCGCGGCTACGGCGTGTCGGTCGAGACGGTCGACGAAGCGCTCACCGCGCTCGCCCGCGAGCACGTGGCCTCGGTCCAGATCATCCTCAACGTGCTGCGGCGCAAGCCCCTCGAGCAGGTCCTCGGCGCGGCTGCCGAGGCCGGGGTCGCGATCATCGCCCGGGTCCCCCTCGCCTCCGGGCTGCTCTCCGGTCGCTTCGGCGCCGACACGACCTTCTCCGCGGACGACCACCGGGCCTACAACCGGCACGGCGAGGCCTTCGACGTCGGCGAGACCTTCTCGGGCGTGCCCTACGACGTCGGCGTCGAGGCGGCTCGGCGCTTCGTGGCCATCGGATCCGACGGCACCCCTGCCCAACGCGCACTCCGCTGGATCATCGACCAGCCCGGCGTCACGACCGTCATCCCCGGCGCCAGTCGGCCCGAGCAGGCCGTTGCCAACGCGCAGGCTGCGGCTCTGCCGCCGACGTCCGCCGAGGAGCTGGCCGCCTACGAGCGGCTGTACGACGACCTGGTGCGCGAGCACGTCCACGACCGCTGGTGAGCGATCGTCCCGGGCCGACCCCGCGGGCACGTGCGGACGCATAGGCTCGCTCTGAACGATGTCGCCCCGGCGGCAGCCCAGCGAACCCGAGTAGGTGTGTGCCCGTGACCGCTCAACCCATCGTCGTCGGTATCGACGGCTCACCCGGTGCGAGCCGGGCGCTCGACTGGGCCCTGTCGTGGGCCGGGTCCACCGGCGCGCCGGTCCGGGTCATCGCCGCCGAGGCGGTGCCCCCGGGTCGCACCGCCCGCTCGCCCGGTCTCGGGGGTGCCGCGCGCGCCGTGATCGAGGCCGAGACGACCCGGCTGCGCGAGGCCGGCACCGACGACGGCTCCGACGTGCGGGTCGAGACCGACGCGCTCGTGGCGCACCCGGTCAGCGCGCTGATCGCCGAGAGCCAGCAGGCGGGGGCGGTGGTCGTTGGCACCCGGGGGACCGGCGCATACCAGGGCAACGTGATCGGCAGCATCGCCGGCGCGGTCGCCGCAAGTGCGCACTGCCCGACGGTCGTCATCCCGCCCGGCGCGCCCGACCACCATGACGACGAGGGACCGATCGTCGTCGGCTTCGACGGATCCGAGGCCTCGCTCGGCGCGGCTCGCCTGGCCGTGTCGGCGGCCGCGGCCGAGGGGCGCGAGGTCGTCCTGGTCCAGGCGGAGATCGGCGAGACCTCACCGGACGAGCCGCTCAACCACATCGCCGAGAACCTGCGCTCGGAGCACCCCGACGTGACGATCGAGCTGCGGGCCACGGCGGAGGACGCCGCCGAGGCGCTCACGGCGGCCTCACAGGAGGCGGCGTTCGTGGTCGTGTCGAGCCACGGGCACCGGGGTGTCCCCGGGTTCCTCCTCGGGTCGACGGCCCGAGCGCTCGTGCAGACCGCGCACTCGCCGGTCATCGTGCTCACCGGCCGCTCCGAGCGGCGCTGGCCGGTGCGCACCGACTGAGACGCCTGAGGCGCCTGAGCCGGGAGCCGCCGAAACCCGGTGTCCGCCCCCATCTCGGCGCGGGCGCACCCGAACTGCGACCTCACCCCTGCAGTTGCGAGGGGCAACTCGGGGTTCGGGTGCACGGGCCGCGAACCGGGTGCACGGGCCCCAGTTCGGGTGCAGGCGCCCTCTCAGTCGCCGCGCAGCGACCCGAGGACGAGCGGAAGCTCCGGAAGCAGCTCGCCGGCGAGGTAGCCGACCCGGCCGAACTTGGTGGACAGCGCGTCACCTGCGGCGGCATGGGTGTATGCGCCCCACACCAGAGCCTGCACGCGCGGCGCTCCCCGGCTCAGCAGACCGGCGACCGCACCCGCGAGTACGTCACCGCTGCCGGACGTGCCGAGCCCGGTGTCACCCGTGGACACCAGCCACACCCCGTCGGGCGAGACGACCCGACCGGAGCACGCGACGACCGCACCGTAGCGCTCGACGACCTCGGTCGCCGCCGCGGGGATGTCGTCGTCGTCGAGGTCGTCGGATCCGACGATGATGCCGAGCTCACCCGTGTTCGGCGTCAGCGCGAGCCGCCCGGAGATGCGTTCGACGACCGCTGGGTCGAGGTCGGGCAGCACGGTGGCACCGTAGGCGTCGAGCACGACGGGCAGGTCGTCGGGCACGAGCGGTAGCAGTTCGTCGAGCACCCGGATGGTGCCGTCGGCGTCGTCGAGGCCCGGCCCGACGAGGAGCGCGTCACCGCGCTGCACCTCGCGCTCGAGCAGCCGACCCGCGTCCGCACCGGTGACCGAGCCCGACGGGCTCTCCGGCAGACCGGTGACCCCGGACTCCGGCACCGCCACGGCGACGTGCGAGGCCACGCTCTCGGCCACGGCCAGCGACAGCCGACCGGCACCCATCCGCAGGGCCGCGACGCCGGCGAGCATCGCCGCACCCGGCGTCGACCGGGCACCGCCGACGACGATGACCTGGCCGCGCGAGTACTTGGTGCCCGTCGGCTCGGGGAGCGGCCAGTCACGCAGCAGCATCGGCGTGATCAGCCGCGGGTCGGCCGCGGTCCCGGGGGCCGCCGCCGCGGGCACCTCGGGCCGGTTCGTCGATTCCTGCGCCATCACGAGCCCCCCACCTCGTCGCCGGCCCCGGGCTGGTCCGTCACATCGGCTCCGTGCTCCCTCAGATGGGAGTCCTCGTTGTAGGCCGTGACCCGCCACCCGGTCGGTGACTCGTCGTCGCGCTCCAGCCGGCAGATCGCCGCGTTGCGCAGACCGTCGGTGCGCGAGCGCTCGAGCACCGCCTCCTCGTCCATCCCCTCGGCGACGTAGCAGAAGAGCAGGATGACGACGTCGTGCGCCGAGACCAGGACCCGCTCCCGGCGCTCGTACTCCGCCAGGTCGCCGAGCACCGCCCGCACCCGCAGCGCGACATCCGCCCACGACTCCCCGCCCGGCGGGCGGTAGTAGAACTTCCCGATCCACCGGCGCCGCTCAGCCTCCTCGGGGAACTTCTCCCGGATGCCCGCCGCGGTGAGCATGTCGGTGATCCCCATGTCCCGGTCCCGCAGGCGTTCGTCCACGCGCATGTCGAGGTGAGCGTCGCATACCCCCAGCGCGATCTCGGCCGTCTCGCGGGCGCGACGGTACGGGCTGGTCCACACGATCTCCGGCCGCTCACCCTCGGGGAGCCCGGCCAGCCAGTGCCCCACGGCTTCGGCCTGCGTCCGGCCGGTCCCGGAGAGCACGACGTCGGCGTCGCGCGCTGGGACGTCGATCTCGTGCAGCTCGTCGCGGGCCGCCGCTTCGGCGGCGACGTTCCCCTCGGACTGACCGTGTCGGACCAGGATCAGCTCTCGCACTGTCATCCGGGCAGCATAGGCACACCTGGGTATGGCCGACAGGACGGAGGGAGCACACTGGAGGAAGGCGGCCGACCGGACAGTGCGTGAGAACGTCACGGGAGGAGTGGTCATGACCCGCATCGCCGACGCGGCGGAGGAGTTCCTGGGGTGCTCGCGCATCGCGGTCACCGGGGTCTCGCGCGACCCGAAGGGCGAGGCGGCCAACGGGATCTACCGGCGGCTCCGCGAGCGGGGGTATGCGGTGTTCGCCGTCAACCCGCACGCCACCGAGGTCGAGGGAGACCCTGCGTATCTCGACCTGGCGAGCATCCCCGGAGGAGTCGAGGCGGTCGTCGTCGCGACCAGGCCGGAGCAGGCGATGGGGACGGTGCGCGACGCGGTCGCCGCCGGAGTGCCGCGGGTGTGGATGCACCGCTCGTTCGGTGCCGGCTCGGTCGACGCGGAGGCGGTCCGAGTCGGGCGGGCGTCGGGGCTGACCGTGATCGACGGTGGCTGCCCGTTGATGTTCGGCCGTGCCTCTGACGGCGGCCATCGCCTCATGTGCCGGTGGTTCACGATGACCGGCAAGGTGCCGAGGACGGTCTAGCCGGTCTCGGCCGCGCGTCGCTCACGCCAGGCTCGCCAGGCGCCTGTCGACCAGAGCGCCCATGCGATGAGCACCGGCTGGAAGAGCAGTCTGACGAAGCGAGCCGTGTCGGTGTCGAGTCCGAATGCGTCGCGACCCTCGACCCACTGGGCGATGTTGCCGGGGAAGATCGCGACGAAGAACGCCGCTGTCGCCCAGCCGACGAGCGGCCGCCACGCGCGCGGTGCCGCGACCAGGGCCAGCCCGAGCGTGATCTCGATAACCCCCGAGACGAGCACGACGAGGTCGACGTCGACAGGGATCCATGCCGGCACCTGGGCCTGGAACTCGGTCCGCCCGAAGGTCAGGTGAGCGGTCCCGGCGAAAAGCAGGAAGACGCCGAGGGCGATCCTCGCCAGGGTGCGCATACCGAGACCGTATGCGGTGCGCGCCTTGCCACCTGCTGTGCGGTGCCTGCCCTGTGGTCTTGCTCCCGCGGGTGACTCAGGTTTGGTGCGTGCTCTGGGGTCTTGCTCCGGCGGGTGACTCAGGCGTGTGGGCCGCCGCATCCCGCCCGGGGCGCGGACGTGACTGCGGGGCCGGGCGCATCGCGCCCGACCCCGCAGCTGGGAGAGGTGACTGCTCCTTACGAAGCGGTTACCGGACCGATCACGTTGGTGATCGGAGCCTCGACTCCACCGAGGTCGTCGGTGAACTCGACGACCACTCGGATGAACCTGCCCTCGTCAGCGGCCACGAGGGTGTACTGCGTTTGCCCACCTTCCTGGACCGTTGTGACGAGGGTGGGATCGGCGAAGTCCGCCTCGGCAGCAGCCGACTCGAACCGGTAGACCCAGCCCGCCTCCGCCGCCGTCTCGACGCCGT
>JBAUUB010000237.1:0-2736 GCA_049582485.1 Dermatophilaceae bacterium | reverse complement strand
GCGCTCAGCCGATGGGACGCTCCCTGGCTGGCCGCGCGCGAGCTCCAGGACCGTCGGGAGCTGCAGCTGCCGCCCATCTCCGTGATGGCCCTGGTCACCGGCGAGCGACGGGCCGTCGAGGCGGTCGCCCTCGGCGACCTCCCGGCCACCGTCACCGCGCTCGGGCCGGAGCCGGTCGTGGCAGGCGGGTCCGACGGGGGCTGGCGGCTGATCCTGCGCACCCCCGAGGCTGAATCCGAGGTCCTGGCCCGGTATCTGCGCTCGGTGCGACGGACGGCCGCCGCAAAGAAGTCCGACGATCCGGTCACCATCCGGATGCGCGTGCCCGATCCGACCGTGTGAGCGTCACGGACGGTTGACGGGGGGTGCGAGGGGGCGCAGCCCGGCACGCGCCGACGGTGTGCGGACCGCGAGGGCGACCCCCGCATACAATCCACGCGTGAGCATCAGCCCGATCCGCCTCTTCGGCGACCCGGTCCTGCGCACCCGTGCCGACGAGGTGACCGTCTTCGACAGGGAGCTGCGGACCCTGGTCGCCGACCTGACCGAGACGATGCTCGACGCCCCGGGTGCGGGACTGGCCGCACCCCAGATCGGGGTGGGACTTCGGGTCTTCACCTGGTACGTCGACGGGACGCTCGGCCACCTCGTCAACCCGGTCCTCGACCTCACCGACGAGGACCAGACCGGCGAGGAGGGCTGCCTGTCCTTTCCCGGCCTGCGGTGTGAGGTCACCCGCGCCTACGGCGTCGTCGCCACCGGCCAGGACATGCACGGCGAGCCGGTCAGCATCGTCGGCACCGAGCTTCTCGCCCGGGCGATCCAGCACGAGACGGACCATCTCGACGGCATCCTGTTCATCGACCGGCTCGATGCCGACCAGCGGCGCGAGGCCATGCGCATCGTGCGCGAGGCGCAGTGGTCCGGGACGCAGGCACCGGTCGTGCGCGCCAGCCCGCACCCGACCTTCGGCCGCGCGCTCTGAGTTCCGTGCGCGTCGTCTTCGCCGGTACCCCGCAGGTGGCCATCCCATCGCTGCGGGCCATCGCCGAGTCCGGGCACGAGCTGCTGGCCGTCGTCACCCGTCCGGACGCCAGGTCGGGGCGGGGACGGGCGTTGCGGCCCTCGCCGATCCGGGTCGCGGCGACAGAACTCGGACTCCCGGTCCTCACTCCGGACCACCCGCGGGACGAGACATTCCAGCAGTGCCTGCGCGCGCTTCGGCCCGATGTGTGCGCGGTTGTGGCCTACGGGGCGCTGCTCCCGCCGCCGGTCCTGGAGATCCCGGCGTTCGGATGGATCAACCTGCACTTCTCCCTGCTGCCGGCCTGGCGGGGGGCCGCACCCGTGCAGCACGCGATCCTGGCCGGCGACGAGCTGACCGGTGCGACGACGTTCCGCATCGACGCGGGGCTCGACACCGGACCGGTGCTGGGTCGGATGACCGAGCGGATCGGGCCGCGGGACACCGCCGGCGAGCTGCTCGACCGGCTCGCGAGCGCCGGAGCGCCACTGCTCGTCGCCACCCTCGACGCCTTGGGCGACGGGTCCGCCGTGCCGGTCGATCAGCCCTCCGAGGGAGTCTCGCACGCTCCCAAGCTCGGCCCGGACGATGCGGCTGTTCGCTGGAAGGACCCGGCCTTCGCCGTCGACCGGCGCGTGCGGGCGTGCACTCCGGCGCCCGGAGCGTGGACGACCTTCCGGCAGGACCGTCTGGGGCTCGGGCCCGTCCAGCCGATCACCGAGGCCGACCATCTCGGCCCGGGGGAGATCCTCGCGCAGAAGCACCAGGTCCTCGTCGGCACCGCCTCGGGAGCGGTCCGGCTCGGGACGGTCCGGCCCGTCGGCAAGCGCGAGATGTCCGCCGCGGACTGGGCACGTGGAGTCCGCATCGAGGCGCGGGAGCGACTCGGATGAGCGACGCGCGCAACCGCCGTCGTGCCGGAGGCTCGACCCAGGCGCCTCGCGACCGCCGGCGCACCGGTGATCCGGCCCGGCACACCGCATACCGCGTCATGCGCGCCGTCTCCGAGGGGGCCTACACCAACCTGGAGCTGACGCAGGCGTTGCGGCGTGCCCGTCTCGACGCGCGTGACGCCGCCTTCGTCACCGAGCTCGTGAGTGGCGCCACGCGGTGGCGAGGGCGGTACGACGCGATCATCGCCGTGGCCGCCGACCGAGATCCCGCCGCCCTCGACCCCGCCGTTCTCGACACCCTGCGCCTGGGGGCGCACCAGGTCCTCGGAATGCGGGTGCCCGAGCACGCCGCGGTCGGTGAGACCGTCGCCCTGGCCCGTGCCGTCAACGGCATCGGCCCCTCCAAGCTCGTCAACGCCGTCCTCCGTCGCGTCAGCGAACGGCCTCTGCAGGAGTGGCTGGCCCGGACCGTACCCGAGCAGCCGGACACCGCGCGACTCGCCGCCCTGCACTCCCACCCCGAGTGGGTCGTCAAGGCGCTTCGCCAGGCCCTGCTCGTCCACGGCGCCGCGACGCCCGAGACCGTCGACGACGAGCTCGAGGCCCTGCTCACCGCGGACAACGCCGCTCCATCCGTGCACCTCGTCGCCCGCCCCGGACTCGGGGCCGAGGACGAGCTGCGGGCCGCCGGCGCCCGCGAGCACCCCCTCGTGCCGACGGCGTGGGTCCTGGACTCGGGCGACCCCGGCCGGATCGAGGCGGTGCGCAACGGTCGGGCGGCCGTCCAGGACGCCGGCTCGCAGCTCGTGCCGCTCACCC
>JBAUUB010000236.1:0-15800 GCA_049582485.1 Dermatophilaceae bacterium | reverse complement strand
GTGACGATCACGAGCGTCGTGCCCTCGGCGTTGAACTCGCAGAGAATGTCCATGATCTCGGTGGCGGCGGCCGAGTCGAGCGCGCCGGTGGGCTCGTCGGCGAACACGACGGCCGGCGCGAGCAGGGCAGCAGAGGTGGTCATCATGTCTCTCCATTCGGTCGTGATGGCGGACATGCGGGCGGCAGAGATGGCGTGCGAGCCGGCGACGGTCGTCAGCGCCACCATCGTCATGAGCGCCGCGGGAAGTGCGTTGTAGGTGAGGATCGGCTCGACCATGAAGTCGATGCGGCTGGTGCCCTGGCCCAGGGCCTCGAACCCGCCGAACGTGCCCACGAACATGAGGTTGAAGAGGGTCTCACCCGAGGTGCAGCTGGGCGACGTGCGGGGCGTCGGCCTGGGTCATCAGGCTGCCCGACGCCCCGACGAGCCCGGCGAGCGTCCCGGTGCTCGCCGTGGCCAGCACCACGGCGAGCATCATCAGCAGCACGAGGAGCGAGGTCACGCCCCGGTTGCGGCGGACGTCCGGACGACCATGCGGGTGTACACGTCTCGGCTCCGGTCAGCTCGTCGAGGCGCGCCGGGCTGCGGTCACGATGACGAGGACGACCCCCGCGAGGATGCCGCCGAGGAGCAGGGCGATGCTGCCCACCACCGGGGGAATCCAGCCGCGCGCCAGGTGGTCACCCACCGCGACCGCCGTGCCGGGTTCGAGGTCGGCCACCGTGACCTGGTAGCTGCCGGGCTCGTCGGCCTGGAAGGAGAGCACTGCGTCGCCGACCCGGCCGGGCTCACCCGGAACGTCGTAGCGCAGCTGAGCGCCGTATGCGCGGAGCGCGACCGCGTCCCCCGTCGGTCCCGCGACGGTCACCGAGGGCGCGGCGGGGCGGGTCGCGGACCGGTCATGCTCGACATAGATGAAGAGCCGTCCGGGGTCGGTCACGGAGACCGACGTGGTCCCCTCGGCGGTCAGCCGGGAGAAGTCCTGGACGTGGGACCGCCAGTCGAGGAACGTCATCGTCCCCCAGGCGATCGCACCGGCCGTTGCGAGGATCGCCACGAGTGCTCCGAGCCAGTAGCCCCAGGTGCCGGGGCGCGCGGCGGGTGATGCGGGCGGGGTCGGCGCCGTCGTCGGAGGCGACCCGAGACCGGTGGTTGTGGTCGGGGTGGTTGTGCTGGGGGTGGTCGTGTGCGTGCTCATTGTCGTTCCCTTCTGTCTGTCGTTCACGGACGCGTCTGTTCGAGGACGGTGCCGACCATGTAGTCGACGAACTCGTCGGGCTGCTCCCACATCGGGCGGTGGCCGGAGGTGTCGAGGACGACGCGGTCGGTGATCGGCGCCTCGATGGTCGGGTACCACTGGTCGAAGACCTCGGCCCGGCCGCCGGCCTCGTGCGCGCCCTGGACGAAGAACATCGGGACCTCGAACTCCGTCGCGCTCTCACGGAAGTCGATGCCCTGCAGCTGTGGGTACAGCGCCGCGAAGGTGTCCATGAAGGCGCCGAGGACGTGCAGCTGGTCGATGAGCGTGTACTCCTCGACGAGCAGGTTCTCCGACATCTGACCGGACCCTTCGGAGTTGCCGGTGTGGTCGTAGGGGTAGACAGCCTGCTCGTGGGATAGCGCCGTCTCGTAGGGGAACATCTCGTCGTAGGGCGGTGGGCCGGCGTCCCGCAGCTGGGTGGCCAGCGTCTCGTCCCCGGTCCGCACGGCCCAGGCGAGCGTGTCCTCGTAGAAGATCTCGTCGGTGGCTCGCTGGCTGACCATCTGGCCGGTGCCGATGAAGGCCCGGTACAGCTCCGGCCGCTGCTGCACGGCGAGCACACCGAGGGTGGTGCCCCAGGACTGTCCGAGCAGGTAGATGTCGTCTGTGTCGAAGCGCTCCCGGAGGTGGTTCGTGACCTCGATGGTGTCCGAGACGTAGCCGTCGAGGGTGACGGTGTCGGTCGGGTCCAGCTCCGGGTACGAGGTCCCAGCGCCCCGCTGGTCCCAGGTGACGACCGTGAAGTGCTCCTCGAGCTCTGGGAGATGGCGTCGCATCGTCCCGATCTCCGAGCCTCCCGGACCCCCGGCGAGGAAGAGCACGACCGGGTTGTCCGTGCTGGTCCCGCGGATCATCAGGCGCAGGTCATGTCCGCCGACCTCGAGCGTGGTCAGCTCGGCCACCGACCGGGGAAGCGCCGCACCGTCCGGCCCGGTGATGGGGTCGGTCGACGCCGGCCGCGCGAGCGCGGCGGCCAGCCCCAGCAACGCCACGGCCGTCACCACTGCGCCGGCGCGCCGCAGTCCGAGCGTCCACCGACGCGAGGATCCACCGGTCTGGGCCTGCGGGTCAGGAAGCCGCGAACGTGCCACCCCGGCACCCACCGCGGCTCCCAGCGCGAGCGGGAGAAGTGCCAGGAGGGCGTGGAAGCCGCGGCCGGTGATGAACGCGATGGCGCCGTACATGCTCGCGTGGATGCCGTCCACCATCGGACCGTCGACAGACATCCGGGCGAGCTCGAACACGACGGCGAAGGTCGCCGGTGTCAGGAGCATCGCCCACCGGCTGCGCATGAGGAAGCCGGCCATCGTGCCGACGAGCAGGCTGATCAGGATCGACCAGAGCGCCGCGCCGGTCGTCAGGGGCCCGCGAGGGGTCCACGCCGCCGCGACGAGTCCCCATACCGCGGCGATCGCGACGGTGTAGGTCAGCCCGAGGGCCGTCGAGCCGGCGACCCGGTCGCGACGGGGTGTGGGAGGTGAGGTGCCCTCGCCCCGGACGGTCGTGCGTGGATCGTGGAGGTCGGTGCTCATGGTGGTGGCTCTTCCTGTTGTCTCTAGATCGGTGTTCTTCGGATCGGTGCTTCTGCATCGGTGCTTCCAGCCTCGTCCTCAGCGCCGGCCCGGTCGTCCCCCTGACCGCTCGACCTGCAGGCCCCCCTGCGGAGGGACCGGCCATCCCCCTGGGGGAGGACGCGGGACGAGGTCGGGGGACGGTACGGTCGACGGGTGATGGGTTGGATGGCCGCCGACCGGCGTCACCCGCAAGGGATCTGGTGGATCGCCTCGGACGTCGTCATCGCCGCGCTGTTCACCTGGATCACGGTCGTCTCACTGCGCAGCCAGGCCTACGTGGCCGCGTACGGCGAGATCCAGGGCGCCGGCTGGCTGCTGGCCCTGAGCCCGAACGCCCTGCTCCTCGTGAGGCGACATGCCCCCGTCCTGGCGCTCGGCGCGGCCGCCGTCCTCTATCTGCTCGCCAGCACGACGCAGGGCGACAGCAATGCGCCGCTGGCTCTTCCGTTCTTCACGTACTCCGTGGGCCTGACGCGGCCACCGCGGGTCTCCGCTCCGCTCGTCGGCGCCGTGGCGCTCGCGCTGTCGAGCATGACGTTCTACGGGCCGGGTGCCCCGGACGCGCTGGTCATCGTCGTGTGGTTCCTCCTGTGCGCCAGCGGGTGGGCGCTGGCCGTGGCCGTCCGGCGCAACCAGGGCCTGGCCGAGCGGCTCAGCCAGGCGGTGGACGACCTCGAGGAGCACCAGGCCCAGGTGGCCGCCGAGGCAGCGGCCGACGAGCGGGGGCGGATCGCCCGGGAGTTGCACGACGCCGTCGGCCACGCCGTCAACGTCATGGTCCTGCAGGCCGGCGCGGCGCGGCTGTCGCACCAGCCCGACAAGGCCTTCGCGGCCCTCCAGGAGATCGAGCATCTCGGTCGCACCGCGTTGACCGACCTGGACCACATGCTCGGCCTCCTCGACGACAGCGAGGTGCCGATCCGGGGGCCGGCCAAGACCAGCGCCGACATCGCCACCATGGTCGAGGAGATGCGTGCGGCGGGTGCGAACATCCGGCTGCACGACGAGTGCAGCGCTCCCGTCGGACGACACGTCGGCGCTGCGGCGTACCGCATCGTTCAGGAGGCCCTGACCAACGCCCTGAAGCACGCGGGGGTGGCCCACGTCGACGTGACCCTGTCCTGCACGCCGACCCACCTGCACCTCCACGTCGTCGACGACGGGCAGGTGCCGCCCGCGCCCCGCTCCGGACGGGCGGGGCGTGGCATCGCCGGCATGACGGAACGGGCCAAGGTGCTCGGGGGCAGGCTGACCGCCGGACCGGTCGAGGGCGGCGGCTTCAGCGTGACGGCGGTCCTTCCTCTCACGCCACAGGACGACGTGGCCGCACCGGCCTGCTCGACAAAGGGAAGGACACCGGCCCGATGACCATCAGCGTGCTCATCGTCGACGACGACACCCTCGTGCGGGCGGGACTGCGCCTGATGATCGAAACCCAGGACGACCTCGTCGTCGCCGGTGAGGCGTCCGAGGGGGAGGAGGCGATCCAGCTGGCACGGGATCTGCGCCCGGACGTCGTGCTCATGGACGTCCGGATGCCCGGCATGGACGGCATCGAGGCCACCCGACGGATCACGAGCGAACCGGAGCCCGATGACGATTCCGACCCTGCGCGGGTCGTCATCCTGACCACCTTCGAGATCGACCAGTACGTCTACGACGCCGTGCGTGCCGGCGCCAGCGGGTTCCTCCTCAAGCGCACACCTCCGGAGGACCTGATCGCCGGCATCCGGACGATCGCCCAGGGCGACGCGCTGCTGTCACCCTCGGTCACCCGCCGGCTCATGCGGGAGTTCGCGCGGGCGACGACCGAGGGCGGCCGGCCGACCGACGTCACCAACCGGGACCTGAGCCGACTGACCGACCGGGAGCGGGAGGTTCTCATCCACATCGGTCACGGCCTGGCCAATCGGGAGATCGCCGACGAGCTCCATCTGGGCGAGAGCACGGTCAAGACCCACGTCAAGCGGATCCTCATGAAGCTGGCCCTGCGGGACCGGGTCCACGCCGTCGTCTATGCCTACGAGTCGGGTTTGCTGGCTCCGAGCTCGCCGGACGGGGGCTAGCGGCCGCGACGACGGGGCCCCTCATCATCCAGGTGACGGGCCCTCGCCGAGGAGGGCGTTCATCCGGCCATCGGGATCGAGGCGGGTGAGCAGGGCGTCGCCGATGCGAATCAGCTGGTCGATCTGCTCCGGGGGCAGCGCGTCAATGACGTGCTGTCGAACGGCGGCGACATGCCGCGACCGGGAGGAGCTCGACACCGTCACCGGCGTCGTCGAGGCGAGCCACGCATACGCATCGGGCACCCGGGCCGCACCGGCCTGACGGGCGGGGAGCCCAGGCACACATCGGCTAGCGTGGGGCAGCGTGACCACGACCAAACGCATCACCCTGGCCCAGCGACCGACCGGACTGCCCACCAAGGAGACGTGGGCGCTCGAGGAGGTCGAGGTCCCCACGCCGGGCGAGGGTGAGCTCGTCGTCAAGGTCGACCACATCTCGCTCGACCCCGCGATGCGTGGCTGGCTCAACGACGTCCGTTCCTACGTGCCGCCGGTCCAGATCGGTGAGGTCATGCGGGCCGCCGTGACGGGCACGGTCGTCGAGTCGAGGCACCCCGACTTCGCGGCCGGTGACGCGGTGACCGGCACGCTGGGCGTGACCGAGTACGCGGTGACCGACGGGTCGGCTGTCCGGAGGATCGACACCACCGTCGCGGGCCCGGCCACCTGGCTCGGCGCGCTCGGCATGCCGGGCCTGACCGCATACCACGGCCTCTACGAGGTCGGCGAGATGAAGCCGGGCGAGACCGTCCTCATCTCGGCCGCCGCCGGCGCGGTCGGCAGCGTCGCCGGCCAGCTCGCCAAGGCTCGGGGCTGCACCGTCATCGGTGTCGCCGGCGGTCCGGACAAGTGCGCGTGGCTCGAGCAGATCGGCTTCGACGCGGCCATCGACTACAAGAACGAGAACGTCCTGAAGCGGCTGCGCGAGGTCGCCCCGAAGGGCATCGACGTCTACTTCGACAACGTCGGCGGCGACATCCTCGACGCGGCGCTGGCGAACCTGCGGCGGGGCGCGCGCATCATCATCTGCGGTGCGATCGCCAGCTACAACGACGAGGAGCTGCCGCCCGGCCCGAGCCGCTACATGTCGCTCCTGGTCTTCCGCGCCCGGATGCAGGGCTTCCTCGTCTTCGACTACCCGGACAAGGACGAGGCTGCACTCGCCGATCTCGCCGGCCTGATCACCTCGGGACAGCTCGTCGCCCGTGAGACCGTCGTCGAGGGTGGAGTCGAGGACTTCGGCGACACGCTCCTCGGTCTCTTCGAGGGCCGCAACACCGGCAAGCTCGTCCTCAAGATCGCCTGAGGCGGACCGCCGTCAGCCTGCAAGGGCGCGCTCGATGTCGGCGATCGCTGCCGCCTCACGCTCAGAGCGGTCGTCCGCGGCTGCCGCGACGTCCTCGGCAGACCGGAGCACGACCGTCTTGAACTCCTCGACGAGCGTCGGGGCCTTGAGCCGGAGGATGCCGACGGCCTCGCCGAGGAGCTCGAGGGTGCGCACCCGCGCCTGGTCCGGGCTGCCGGAGGGCATCTCGGGGAACCCCTTGGTGAGCAGTCGCTGCAGCTCGGGTGAAGCGTCCTTGATCGCCTTGCTGCCCGCGTACGACTCCTTGAAGGAGTCGAAGAACCCGGGATCGGCCTGCGCCACCATCGCACCGGCCCGGACGGCGGCCGACCGTACGGTCTTCTCCTCCTCCTCGGTCAGGGAGCTGCTGGGGGTCTGCGGGATCTCGGTCATCTGCGTCCTCCTCTGTCCGCGGGGTTCCCGGTCGAACCTCCGGAGACGTTTGTACCGCACCGCACAACACGGCGCCCCTCGAACGACGTGCCACCGGCGGATGGGACATCATCGTCAGCAGCGATGCCTGCGCCCATGGCGTCCGACCGAACGAGGAGTGCCGCCCGATGACCGCCATCACCGTCCCCGCCCCGGAGGACCTCCGCCGCCGCGCGGAGGCCGCCGCCGCTGCGTGCGGCGTCGACCTCGACGCCCATGCCGGTGACCACGAACGACACTCCCCCATCACCGGGACCACGGTCTCCGCCCTGGCGTGGAGCACGCCCGAGATCGTGGCGCAGGCGGTGGAGAAGGCGCACACCGCATACCTCGGCCTGCGCCAGGTTCCGGCGCCGGTGCGGGGCGCCCTGGTCCGGCGGTTCGCCGACCTGCTCACGGGACACAAGGCCGAGCTCGCCACGCTGGTGAGCATCGAGGCCGGCAAGGTCACCTCCGAGGCGCTCGGCGAGGTGCAGGAGATGATCGACATCTGCGACTTCGCGGTCGGCCTCTCCCGTCAGCTGTACGGACGCACCATGCCCAGCGAACGGCCGAGCCATCGGCTGATGGAGACCTGGCATCCGCTCGGCGTCGTCGGCATCGTCAGCGCCTTCAACTTCCCCGTCGCGGTGTGGAGCTGGAACGCCGCCATCGCGTTGGTATGCGGTGATCCGGTCATCTGGAAGCCGAGTGAGCAGACGCCCCTCTCCGCTCTCGCCGCCGCGGCCCTGCTGCAGCGCGCCGTTGTGGACACCGGCCTGGACCCCGACATCTCGCAGGTGCTGCTCGGGGACCGCGAGGTGGGCCTGGCGCTCGTCGACCACCCCCTCGTCGCGCTCGTCTCGGCGACCGGTTCGACCCGGATGGGCCGCGAGGTCGGCCCACGGGTGGCCCGGCGCTTCGGCCGGGTCCTCCTCGAGCTCGGCGGCAACAACGCCGCGATCGTCGCGCCGAGCGCCGACCTCGGGCTGGCGACCCGGGGGATCGTGTTCGCCGCGGCAGGCACCGCGGGCCAGCGGTGCACGACGATGCGCCGGGTCATCGCCCACGAGGGCATCGTGGGCGCGCTCCTCGAGAAGGTGAGCGCCGCATACCGGAGGCTGCCGATCGGCGACCCGATGGCGGAGGGGACCCTCGTGGGGCCGCTCGTGAGCGGAGCCGCCTTCGCCGCCTTCGAGAGCGCGGTCGAGGCGGCCCGAGAGGCCGGTGGCGAGGTGGTCGCCGGTGGCGGGCGGGTGGCGGTCGACGGCGCCCCCGACGCGTTCTACGTCGAGCCGACCGTGATCCGCATGCCGGCCCAGGCGGACGTGGTCCGGCAGGAGACCTTCGCCCCGATCCTCTATGTGATGACGTATGCGTCGCTCACCGAGGCGATCGAGCTCAACAACGCTGTCCCCCAGGGCCTCTCGTCCTCCATCTTCACCCAGGACCAGGCCGAGGCGGAGGTCTTCATGAGCACCGTCGGGTCGGACTGCGGCATCGTCAACGTCAACATCGGCACGTCCGGCGCGGAGATCGGCGGTGCGTTCGGCGGCGAGAAGGAGACCGGTGGTGGGCGGGAGTCCGGGTCCGACGCGTGGCGGGCCTACATGCGGCGGGCGACGAACACGGTCAACTACTCGGGCGAGCTGCCGCTCGCTCAGGGCGTCACCTTCGACGTCTGAGCCGACACCGGTGGTCCGAGCGGCGTCGGTCAGGTGGTTCTGTGGCGATAGGTGGCGGTGGCGACGACGTAGGCGAGGATGAGGATCCCGACGCACCAGGCGAGGGCGACCCAGATGTCGGTGCCGACGGGCTGCTGGGCGAGCAGGTCTCGGATCGAGTTGACGATGGAGGTCACCGGCTGGTTGTCGGCGAAGACGCGCACCGGGGTCGACATCGTCTCGGTGGGCACGAAGGCCGAGCTGATGAACGGAAGCAGGATGAGCGGGTAGGAGAAGGCGGTGGCTCCGTCCGCGGTCTTCGCGGCGAGACCGGGGATGACGGCGAGCCAGGTGAGGGCGAGCGTGAACAGCGCGAGAATGCCGGCGACGG
This sequence comes from Dermatophilaceae bacterium, assembly GCA_049582485.1. GTDB lineage: Bacteria > Actinomycetota > Actinomycetes > Actinomycetales > Dermatophilaceae > F2B08. The sequence goes on along the minus strand of JBAUUB010000236.1, from coordinate 7,086 downwards.
CCAGCCAGGCCAGGGCGCCGGCTCCAGACCGGAAGCCGAAGGCGAGTGCTGCGGCCACCACGACGACGACCGAGAGCAGGTTGGCGACCAAGGAGGTCAGCACGTGCGCCCACAGCACCGAGGACCGGGCGATGGGCAGCGACTCGAACCGTTCGAAGATCCCGCTCTTGAGGTCGAGGAACAGCCGAAAGGCGGTATAGGAGACCCCTGATGCCACGGTGATAACGAGGATCCCGGGGAGCAGGTAGTCGATGTAGGAGCCAGCCCCGGTCTCGATCGCACCGCCGAAGACGAAGACGAAGAGGAGGAGAAACGCGATCGGCATGATCGTCGTGGTGATGACGGTGTCCAGGCTCCGCGTGATATGACGCAGCGACCGACCGGTCAACGCAGCCGTTTCCTGGGCGAAGTGTGTGCTCATCAGGCCTCCTCCGTTCGGGTCGGTCCGGCGCTGTGCGTGCCGCCCTCGGCCACGAGGGCGAGGAACACGTCCTCGAGGGTCGGCTGCTTCTCGACGTACTCGACCCGAACCGGAGGGAGCAGTCGCCGGAGCTCCGCGAGCGTTCCGCTCTCGATGATCCGGCCCCCATGGAGGATGGCGATCCGGTCGGCGAGCTGCTCGGCCTCCTCGAGGTGCTGGGTCGTGAGCAGCACCGTGGCCCCTCGACCGGCGAGTTCCTTCACCGCCTGCCACACCTCGAGCCGGGCCTGCGGGTCGAGCCCGGTCGTGGGCTCGTCGAGAACGACGACGGGTGGGTCGCCGATAAGGCTCATGGCGATGTCAAGGCGGCGACGCATACCGCCTGAGTAGGTGGACACCCGACGCCCTCCCGCTTCGGTCAGCGAGAAGCGCTCGAGGAGTCGGTCGGCGACCTCAGCCGGATCCTTGACGTGCCGCAGTCGAGCCACGAGCACGAGGTTCTCCCGCCCGGTCAGGATGTCGTCGACAGCGGCGAACTGTCCGGTGAGGCTGATCGACTCGCGCACCCGGGCCGAGTGGGTCACGACGTCGAAGCCGTTGACCGTGACTCTTCCGTCATCCAGGCCGAGCAACGTCGAGAGGATGCGCACCACGGTGGTCTTGCCTGCCCCGTTCGAACCGAGCAGGGCGAAGATGCTGCCCATGGCGACGTCGAAGTCGACGCCGTCCAGAACGGGCACGTCCTTGAAGGACTTGCGCAGTCCGTGGACACGGATCGCGAAGTCGTCGACCTCGGGTGCTGACACGGGTCACCTCGCCTTCCGCGGCATCACTGTCGATCGACCACGACGGCGTCGATCGCGCGGGTGAGTCGGTCCCGCTCCTTCGCGATCCACTGTCCGTCCGAGTAGTTCTCGAGGAACGTCTCGGCGAAGGCCACGGGGTCCTCACCGACGACCTCGCGAATCGTTGTTCCGTCGGCGGCGCTCTGCTCGAACAGGTCGGCGAGGTCATCGAGCATCGCCATGATGACGTCGCTCTTGGTGATCGCGCCCCTGTAGGTGAGATAGCGCTCGAAGGCCTGGACCGCCTCGCGGTACCCGTCCGGGAACTCGCTCACTCGGGCCCGATGCTGCCGGTAGCGCCGCTTGTCCTCGAGCGAGCCCGTGAGCTGCTCGATCCACCGTGCTTTCATGACTACTCGCCTCCTTCTCGGAGTGTGTCCAGTTGTTCGGTGAGGAAGTTCCAGGTGCGCCAGAACTCGTCGAGGTGCTGCCGCCCCCGGGAGTTGAGCGAGTACACCTTGCGCGGCGGCCCCTTCTCGGAAGGAACCCTCTCGACATCGACCAGGCCGCGCTGCTCCACCCGGACGAGCAGCGCATACACCGTGCCTTCCGCGACATCGGGGAAGGCCTGGCTCCGGAGCCAGGCCGTGATCTCGTAGCCGTGCGCCGGCCGGCGTGCGAGGAACGCCAAGACGATTCCCTCGAGGATTCCCTTGAGGATCTCGGTCACCTGCTTGCCCACGCCGGCTCCTCTCGCTACTCAATGTTATTGACTACTGGTAGATAGTAACACTGACTAGCGCCGTCCGAAACCCTCTCGTGCCGTCAGGTCCGGCTGAGCTCATGAGCAACGGTGGTGGCCACTTGGCCTCCCCGCTCGGACTCCGGGGAGATGATCCGATGTGCTCCGACACGTAGCAGAACTTCGGCGCTGAGGGCGTCCTGGGCTTTGGCGGTGATGGCAGGGATGGCGAGGTCGGTCAGGTGGAGCACCGTGAGGATGCTGGCCTCGAGGTTGTTGCCGATGGTCACGAAGACCTGCTGACATCGGTCGACCTTCAACTGGCGGAGTGCTTCGAGGTCGGTGGAGTCGGCCGTGACGACGAGGGTGAGCTCGCGCGCGAGGGACTGGACGAGGTCCTGGTCGCGGTCGATGGCGAGGACGTCGACGCCGCGGCGGACCAGTTCGGTGGCGAGCGACTGGCCGAAGCGTCCGAGGCCGATGACGGCGACTTCGGGGCGGGAACTACCCAACAAGAACTCTCTCCTCGGGGTACGTGTAGTGGCGAGGTGTGGAGCGCAGGGCCAGCGCGGCTCCGAGGGTGATGGGCCCCAGTCGGCCGAGAAGCATGAGGACGACGAGGATCACCTCTCCGGCGCGGGGCAAATCGGGAGTGATGCCGGTGGAGAGCCCGACGGTGCCGAAGGCGGAGACCACCTCGAAGAGGATCTCGTCCAGGGTGAACGGGGTCATGGTCATCAGCAGCCACGTGCCGGAAGCCACGGCCAGCAGGGAGGTGAGCAGCACGGTCAGCGCCTGCCGTTGCAGCTCGGCCGGGATCCGGCGGTGTCCGACGGAGACGGTGGTGTCTCCGCGAAGCTCGGCCCAGGCCACCAGGATGAGGATGACGAACGTGGTGAGCTTGATCCCGCCGGCGGTCCCGGCGCTGCCGCCACCGACGAACATCAGCCCGTCGATGGTCAGCAGGGTCTGGGTCTGGACCTCGCCGAGGTCGACCGAGTTGAATCCCGCGGTCCGAGCCTGCACGGAGTGGAAGGCGCCAATGAGCACCTTCTCCGCAGCCGAGTAGTCGCCGAGGAGTCGGTCGTCGCGCCACTCCATGGCAGTGATCGCAGCTGCGCCGAACGCGAACAGGGCGGCCGTGGCCCATAGGGTCACCTTGGTGTGCAGGGTCCAGCGCGCCCGCGTTCGTCGCCGCTGCCAGATCTCCCACCAGACCGGGAACCCGAGCCCGCCGGCGACGATGGTCAGACAGATCGGTATGGCGATCCACGGATCGGTCGCGAAACCGGTCAGGCTGTCCGAGAACGTCGAGAAGCCGGCGTTGTTGAACGCCGAGATCCCATGGAACACCCCGACATAGCCCGCCTGTCCCCAGCTCATCCCGTACCCCAGTGCCAAGCGGGCTGTCAGGATCGCGGCGAGGGCGACCTCGAACACCAGCGCGGTCCGGATCACGCCGACGACGATGCTGCGTGCCGCGGCGCCGGCGTTGCCACCGCGGGCCTCGACCTCGGAGAGCATCGAGGTGCGGATGCCGAGCCGGCCGCCGATGACGATGACGATGAGCGAGGCCAGGGTCATCAGCCCGAGGCCACCCGCCTGGATCAACGCGAGGATCACGACCTCGCCGAACGTCGACCAGTGACCGCTGGTGTCGACCACGACCAGCCCGGTCACGCACACCGCTGAGGTGGCTGTGAACATGGCGTCGACCGCGTGTGTCCACTGACGGTCCTCCGAGGCGATCGGCAGCATCAGCAGCAGGGTTCCCAGTGCGACCGCAGCAACAAACGCCAACGTGACGGCGCGCACCGGATGGGTCACGAGCCGGAGCGCGCGTGCCCACGCGGTGGGGCTGTCGAAGCTCGTCATCAGGTGGCCCACGCGTGCGGGGCGGCTGGGCGCGAGCCCGTAGCTGCAGCGGAGTCTGCTCGCATGTGTCCATGTCACACGGACGGCACCGGTGGCGACGGCCCGTGACGCGGCCCTGACGCGTCTTGATGTCCTCTTGACGCACCAGCCGCCCGGGGTCGGTGTGGTCGCGGCGTCAAGGCTGCGTCAGGACTCGTCATGAGCGCGTTACGACACCTCGTCCGACCCGCCGATGGGCCTGTGCTGGAGGTATGTGGGAAGACATCGTCGCGGCGGCGGTCGCAATCGCCCTCGTGGGTTACCTGTTGTACGCCCTGGCTCGGCCGGATCGGTTCTGAGGGCCAGGGTGGAAGGAATCGTCGTCACCGGCGCCGCCGTGCTCTCGCTGGCGGGACTTCTCGCCGCCTGTCATATCCCTCTCGGAACGTGGATGTACCGGGTGTTCACCGACGACCGGGACTGGAAGGTGGAGCGCGTCGTCTACCGCCTGGTGGGGGTCGACGCGCGGACCGAGCAGACCTGGACGAGGTATGCGGTGTCCGCCTGGGCCTTCGCCCTCGTCTCCGTCGGGGCGCTGTTCCTGCTGATCATGGGGCAACGGTGGATGCCTTGGTCGCAGGGCCGGTCGATGAGCTGGCACACGGCGCTCAACACCGCTGTCTCGTTCGTGACGAACACGAACTGGCAGTCCTACTCGGGTGAGGCCGGAGCCGGCTATGTGGTGCAGGCCGTCGGACTGACGGTGCAGAACTTCGCCTCGGCCGCCATGGGGCTGGCCATAGCGATCACCCTCGTGCGCGGTCTGGCCCGCTCCGGGACGGACCGAATCGGCAACTTCTGGGTCGACCTGGTGCGAGGGACTGTACGGGTCCTGCTGCCCCTGGCCTGGGTCGCGGCCGTCCTGCTCCTCATCAGCGGGGTGATCCAGAACTTCACCGATCCGTTCGTCGTGAGCACGGTCAGCGGCGGGTCGCAGGTGGTGCAGGGCGGCCCGGTCGCCTCTCAGGAGGCGATCAAGATCCTGGGAACGAACGGCGGCGGATTCTTCAGTGCGAACTCCTCGCACCCGTTCGAGAACCCGAATGCTTGGACGAACCTCTTCCAGATCTTCCTGCTCCTGCTCATTCCGTTCTCGCTGCCCTACACCTTCGGACTCATGGTCGGCAGGCGGCGACAGGCGATGGTGCTCACCGCGACGATGGGGGCGCTGCTCGCGTCCAGCATGGTGCTGACGGCGTGGGCGGAGTACTCCGCGGCCGGCGGCCCGCTGGGATCGATGGAAGGCAAGGAACAGCGGTTCGGCCTGGGCTGGTCCGCTGTGTTCGCCGCTGCGACGACCGGCACGTCGGCGGGCGCCGTCAACTCGATGCACAGTAGCTACAGCGCCCTCGGCGGCGGGGTTCCGCTGGTCAACATGATGCTGGGAGAGGTCTCGCCGGGAGGGGTCGGCACCGGCCTCTACAACCTCCTGCTCCTCGTGGTCCTCACGGTCTTCATCGCCGGACTCATGGTCGGTCGAACTCCCGAGCTGCTGGGCAAGTCGGTGGGGCGACGGGAGATCACCATCGTCGCGCTCAGCGTCGTCGTCACCCCGACCCTCATCCTTCTCGGCACCGGGGTGGCCATGCTGCTGCCAGATGCGACGGACGCGCTGCTCAATGACGGACCGCACGGGTTGACCGAGATGATGTACGCCTTCACATCCGCGTCGAACAACAACGGTTCCGCCTTCGCCGGACTGTCCGCCGACCAGCCGTTCCTGAACCTGAGCCTGTCGGTGTGTATGTTCGCGGGCCGGTTCGGCACGATCGTCCTCGTCCTCGCCCTCGCCGGCGCCTTCGCCGTGCAACGACGGCGTCCGGTGACGTCCGGCACGATGCCGACCGATACTCCCCTGTTCACCATCCTGCTCCTCGTCACCGCGCTGGTCATCGCGGGCCTCACCTTCTTTCCGGCCCTCGCCCTGGGACCCATCGCCGAGGCACTGTCATGACGACCTCTCTCGTGCACACCGCGTGGACCGCCGTTCCCCGGGCGTTCGCCAAACTCGACCCCCGTCACGCTGTCCGCTCGCCGGTGATGTTCGTCGTGTGGGTGGGCTCGGTGACCGCCTCAGGCCTGACGGCCTCGAGTCCATCGGTGTTCTCCGTGGCGGTGACGGTGTTCCTGTGGGCGACTGTGCTCTTCGCGAACCTCGCGGAGGCGGTGGCCGAGGGCCGTGGCCGCGCTCAGGCGGACTCCCTCCGTCGAACTCGCACCGAGTCGATGGCGCGCCGGTTGCGCGCGGACGGCACCGAGGAGCCGCTCCGCGGCACCGACCTGAGCGTCGGCGACCTGGTCGTCGTCGAGGCGGGCCAGACGATCCCCGGTGACGGGGACGTCGTCGAGGGGATCGCGTCCGTCGACGAGTCGGCCATCACCGGCGAGTCCGCCCCGGTCATCCGCGAGTCCGGCGGGGACCGGTGCGCGGTGACCGGAGGCACGACGGTCCTGTCCGACCGGATCGTCGTGAAGATCACGAGCCGGCCCGGGGAGACCTTCATCGACCGGATGATCGCGCTCGTCGAGGGTGCGTCGCGGCAGAAGACCCCCAACGAGATCGCGTTGACGATCCTGCTCACGACTCTGACGCTGATCTTCGTCCTCGCGGTCGGGACCGTTCAGCCGCTGGCCGTGTACTCCGGGTCGAGGCTGTCGGTGCTCGTCCTCGTCGCCCTGCTCATCTGCCTGATCCCGACAACGATCGGCGCGCTCCTGTCGGCCATCGGCATCGCCGGGATGGACAGGCTGGTGCAGCGCAACGTGCTCGCCATGTCGGGTCGCGCAGTGGAAGCCGCAGGCGACGTGAGCACGTTGCTGCTGGACAAGACCGGCACGATCACGTTCGGGAACCGCCAGGCTGCCGACGTGGTGCCTGTGGAGGCGGCGACGCGGACGGAGCTGCTGCGTGCGGCCTACCTGTCGTCCCTTGCCGACGAGACCCCCGAGGGCCGCTCCATCGTCGAGCATGCCCTGGCCGCCGGCGTGGATCGCGCGACGGGGACACTGGTCGGTCTGCGGCAGTCGGGGGCCGCGTTCGTCGCGTTCTCGGCGACCTCACGCATGTCAGGGGTGGACCTTCCCGACGGGGCCGCGGTGCGCAAGGGTGCCGGATCGGCTGTCGCGGCGTGGGTCGAGTCGCGAGGCGGTTCGGTGGCACCCGACCTGCACTACGCCGTGGACGGGATCAGCGCGACCGGCGGCACTCCGCTCGTGGTGGCCGT
>JBAUUB010000235.1:0-1852 GCA_049582485.1 Dermatophilaceae bacterium | reverse complement strand
GCCATGTCTACCGCCCCGAGGCCTCCCGCTCGGCGTCGCTGTAGCCGACGTCTGCCGTACTGAGACCCGCGGCCCGGGCCGCGCGCACCCGGCCGACCATCGCCGAGGTCGACGCCATCGCCTCACGGGAGGCGCTGCGCGAGTATGTCATCGACCGCGCCGCCGGGACGCCGAGGCCGGTGCCGACCTCGATGGCGTCCTGGTCGGCGCCCATGTACAGGAACTCCCAACCGTAGGTCTGCGTCTGCTGCTGGATCAAGGACTTGACCGCCGCGTGGCTCCACTCCTTGCTCGCGTTCTCGTGCCCGTCGGTCATGATGCCGACGATCACCGTGCCGGGACGGTCCGCCTCGGGCAGGGCGGCGAGGCGCTCTCCCGCGTCGGTCACGAGGCGCCCGATCGCGTCGAGCAGGGCCGTCGTGCCGCGCGGCTGCAGTTGCAGGCCGGGCACCTCGCCGATCGGCAGGTCGGAGTAGACGACGTCGTAGCGGTCGTCGAACTGGGCCAGCGTGACCCGGCACTGACCGGGCTGGGTGCGCTGCTCGGCGATGAAGGCGTCGAAGCCGCCGATGGTGTCCTCGCGGATGGACTGCATCGAGCCCGACCGGTCGAGGAGGAAGTACAGGTGGGTGAGTTCCGGGTTGGTCATGGGGTTCTCCTCGTGCTCCGGGGGCCCCTCGGTTCAGGTGTGATCAGGTGTCCCGTCGGCGCCTGAACCGGAGGGGGGTGGGTGGGTTCTCGGGGACCGGTGCGGGCCGGCCGAGCTCCGCGTCGTATCTGGCGCGCTCCACCGAGGTGCGGGTCACGCGGCCCTCGGGTGTCGCATACGCGCTCAGTCGGGCGGTCCGCGCCAGCCGCGGGCCCACGGCGTTCTCCGAGAGGTCGGCGAGCTGGCCGGCCTGGCGCAGTGAGGCTCCTTCCTCGAGTACGGCGGCGGCCATGGCCTCGTCGACCGCCCGGTTCAGGTCCTGCTGCGCCTCGATGAGGACCGGCAGAGCCTCCGTGGCCGTCGCACACCTCCTTGCGGCCTCGAGGGAGCGGGTCGTGCTCTCGATGAGACTCTCGAGGTCCGGTGCGTTCTGTGCCACACCAAGAGGATATCCGCAGTTAGTGCGTGTTGGCAAGAGGTGAGTATGCGCTGCTTGCCGACGAGCGCCCCGGCGGATCGTCTGCGAGGGTGGACGAACGGCGGCCCCCACCGGGCCGCGAAGCCGAGCGAGAAGGAGCACGTCATGACCTACCGCGTGGGGTACTTCATCGGGAGCCTGTCGTCGCAGTCGATCAACCGCACGCTGAGCGAGGCCCTGATCGCCGTCGCCCCGAAGGACCTCGAGTTCCACGAGATCCCGATCCGGGACCTGCCGTTGTACAACCGCGACCTCGACGACGACTTCCCGCCCGCGGCAACGGCCCTCAAGGCAGCGATCGCCGACAGCCAGGCCGTCCTGTTCATCACTCCCGAGTACAACCGCTCGATCCCGGGTGCGCTGGCCAACGCCATCGACTGGGCGTCCCGGCCCTACGGTCAGAACTCCTTCGACCACGTCCCGGCCGGTGTCATCGGCGCCTCGCCCGGAGGGATCGGCACGGCGGTCGGCCAGCAGACGCTGCGCGGGATCCTCAGCTACTGCAACGCCCGGCAGATGACGGCGCCCGAGGCCTACATCCAGTTCGACCCGCAGGCCTACGGCGAGAACGGCGAGGTCAGGGACGAGGAGCTCAAGGGCATCCTCACCGAGTTCATGCAGGAGTTCCGCGACCACATCGCGCGGGTGCTCACGGTGCTGCCGCGCGAGTAGCGGGGCAGCCGCTCCTGACTCGCGCGGTTGTCCCCGAAGAGACGACTGCACCC
>JBAUUB010000234.1:0-15817 GCA_049582485.1 Dermatophilaceae bacterium | reverse complement strand
GGAAAGGCTCGGATGAGAGTAGCAAACAGTCCGTGGCCCCACCGAATCGACCTGCACGCGGGCCGATCCGACCCGTCACGGCAGGCCGACCTGCTCGCGCAGCTGCTGGCGGACGGCCTGGATCCGCGGCTTGACGCCGGGATCGGCGAGGCGCACACCACGGCCGAGGATGACCTGGTCCAGGAGCCGGTCGCGCGCGAGCTCCTTGCGGATGACGACCCGCGCCGAGCGGCGGTCGTCGATGTCGACGGTCTCGGCGATGACCACGGACGCCTGCACCCTCTCGCGGAAGGCCATCAGGAACGGGCGGTGACCTCCGACGTTGAGTGCCAGATCGGGGGCACGGTCGACCCACGAGACGTGCAGCACGTCGGCCTCGTTGTCATAGCTGCCGGTGTCGACGAGGTGCCACGGTCGGTGCAGCCGGACCGAGCCGCCCGGGTCGACGACGAGCAGCGAGAACGTCGCGACGACCAGGTGCTCGCCGGTGACGGTGTCGGGACAGGAAGCGAGCACCCGCTCGCCCGGGTCGAGCCCGAGGTCGGCCCGGGCGAGCGGGTCCGGCTCGCGCTCGGTGCGTCTGAAGATTCCCATGTCTATGTACCTGCCATGTCTATGTACCTGCCATGTCTATCTGCCTGCTGCCGTCTCTCGGAGGGTGGCCAACCTGCGCTGAAGGTCCTGGAGCTGCTGGTAGAGGCCGCGGGTCGCAGTCGGGTCGGCCTGCCCACCGGTGTCGAGCTGGCGCACCTGCACCATGAGGTCCGAGATGGACCGGGTCAGGGCGACCTCGTGCAGCCGGGACACCAGTGCCTCGACGTACCGCCGCGGAGGGGCGCCGGTGTTGTCGTCGAGCGCGATCGGCAGGTCGGCGACCGCCAGCTCAGCGAGGTAGTCGTGCAGAGCGAGCGGTGTGTGCGCACGGATCAGGTCGAGCCACGCAGTCAGCGGACGGCCCGGGTCGTAGGCCAGGCCTCGCACCGACTCGAACACGGCCCGGTGTGCGGGCGCCATGAACGCCTCGGGCGGGATGTCGGCGATCGCGGAGGCGTCGAGGGTCTCCGGGAACTGGAGGATGACCTGGAGTAGCTGCCGCTCGGCCTGGACGAGCGGGTCGCGCAGGTCGGGCAGCCCGACCAGGTGCGGCTGCCCCGGATCACCGTCGTCGGGTCGCACTGCGTTGGCGGCTCGGTTGGCGTCGTCGGGTCGGTATGCGCCGGCCGGGGCCCCAGGGCGGCTCGCCTGACGCGGGGCCCGGTTGGCCCTGGCCACCTCGGCCTGCATCTGCTCGACGCCCATGCCGAGCCAGCCGGCCACCTCGCGGGTGTACTCCGGACGCAGGCCGGGATCGCGGACCGAGGCCACCATCGGCGCCACCGCGCGGGAGGCGGCGACCCGACCCTCCGGAGAGCCGAGGTCGAAGCGCGCCAGCGTCGTGCGCACGGCGAACTCGAACATCGGTGTCGCGTCCTCGATGAGCGCCTTGACCGCAGCGGGGCCCTTGGCCCGGCGCAGGTCGCACGGGTCCATGCCGTCCGGGGCGACGGCGACGTAGGACTGGGAGGCCCACCGCTGGTCCTCGGCGAAGGCCTTCATCGCGGCTTTCTGGCCGGCGGCGTCCCCGTCGAAGGTGAAGACGACGCGGGCCGGGCTCATGCCCTCCTCGTCGCGGATGATGCGCCGCAGGATCTTGATGTGGTCGACCCCGAAGGCCGTGCCGCACGTGGCGACGGCGGTCTCGACGCCGGAGAGGTGGGCGGCCATGACGTCGGTGTAGCCCTCGACGACAACCGCGAGCCGCTCGCGGGCCATCGCCTTGCGGGCGAGGTCGAGGCCGTAGAGGACCTGGCTCTTCTTGTAGATCGGGGTCTCGGCCGTGTTGAGGTACTTGGCCTCGATGCGGTCGTCGTCGAACAGCCGACGTGCGCCGAATCCGACGGTGTCCCCCGCCGCGTTGCGGATCGGCCAGACCAGGCGACCACGGAAGCGGTCGTACAGGCCGCGCTGCCCCCGCCCGGCGAGCCCCGAGGTGGTGATCTCGTCGGAGCTGAAACCCCGCCCGGTCAGATGCCGGCTCAGCTCGTCGAACTCCATCGGGGCGAAGCCGACCCCGAACCGCGCGGCCGCGGCGCCGTCGAAGTCGCGGGCCCGCAGGAAGTCGCGAGCGGCGCGCGCCCTGCGGTTGCCGGTGTCCCGGAGCAGCTCCTCGTAGAACTCCTGCGCGACTCGATGCGCCTCGATCAGCCGGGACCGACCGGACAGGCTCATCTCGCCCGTGCCGGAGCCCTCGGTGCGGCGCAGCTCCATGCCGAGGCCGCTCGCGAGCCGTTCCACGGCGTCGGCGAAGGTCAGGTGCTCGACCTTCTGGACGAACGAGATGACATCGCCACCCTCTCCGCACCCGAAGCAGTGGTAGGTGCCGTGCGAGGGCCGGATGGTGAAGCTCGGCGTCTTCTCGTCGTGGAACGGACACAACCCCTTGAGCGAGCCCACTCCGGCGGGACGCAGGGTGACGTGCTCACGCACGACGTCCTCGATCGAGGCCCGTTCCTTCACGGCCGCGATGTCCTCGGGATGGATCAGACCCGCCACTCCCGCAGTCTATGGTCCGGTGCCGGCGGCGCGCCCACTCCGCTGAGAGGGCCGAACGACCGGCTCAGCTCCACCGGGCGTGCAGTGCGAGGGCGCGCACGTCGCTCAGTGAAGCCACCTGGTCGATGACGACACGGTGGGCCTCGGCGTCATTGCCGGCGGCCCGGTGGTCGGCGAGCAGGTCGGGGTCGAGCCGGGACTCGGGCGCAGCGGCGACCATCGCGACCAGGTCGGCGACCACGGCACGCTCGCGCGCCATGAGCGCGACCCGCTCCTCGACGTTCATGACGAAGTGGGCGGCCACCGCCTTGAGCACCGAGCACTCCGCCCGCGTTTCGTCAGGGACGACCAGAGCTGCTTCGTGCCGAACCAGGTCGCCGTCGCCGTACGCCGCGCGGGTCGCCCGCTCGACCGCGAGGACGAAGCGTCCGATGAGACGGGACGTCATGTCCTTGAGCGCCGCCCGGTCCACCCGCGAGCCGTCGTAGCGGTCCGGCACCGCACCGGAGGCGAGCACCCGCTCCAGTGCCGCACCCAGCTCGTCGCCGCCGAGGTCGGTCGCGTAGACACCCCCGGCGACCGCGAGCACACCCCCGACGTCGATGTCATCGCGGAGACGGCGCGGATCGAGCCTCCCGGAGGCGATCGCGTCCTCGACGTCGTGCACCGAGTAGGCGACGTCGTCGGACCAGTCCATCACCTCGGCCTCGAGAGCGCGCCGCAGGGGCTCGGCCCCCGCACGGAACCACTCGAAGGCCTCGCGGTCGTCCTCGTAGACCCCGAACTTCGGAGTGTCTCGCGGGCCCTCACCGCGACCCCAGGGGTACTTGGTGGTCGCATCCAGGCTGGCCCGAGTGAGGTTGAGACCAGCGGGCCGCCCGTCGGGATGACACCGCTTCGGCTCGAGCCGGGTGAGGATGCGCAGCGTCTGGGCGTTGCCCTCGAAGCCGCCGATCTCTGCAGCGAGCCCGTCCAGTGCCGACTCCCCGTTGTGCCCGAACGGCGGGTGCCCGAGGTCGTGGGCCAGGCACGCGGTGTCGACGACGTCGGCGTCGCATCCGAGGGCCGCACCGAACTCCCGACCGATCTGGGCCACCTCGAGGGAGTGGGTGAGCCGGTTGCGGATGAAGTCGTCACTGCTCGGTTGGAGCACCTGCGTCTTGGCGGACAGCCGCCGCAGCGAGGCGGAGTGGATCAGCCGGGCGCGGTCGCGTGCGAAGTCGGCCCGGTCGGCGCGCTTGGTCGCCGGGTCCTCGGTGACCCAGCGTTGCCGGTCACGGTCGGTGTAGCCCACGTCGGCCAACCCTACTGAGCCGCACCCACGGTCCGGAGACGGTGCCGCATCCGGCTGGCTACCTTCCGGCGGCGTCAGCCGCGGTGGCGGCCCTGGTATGCGGTGGTCGCCGACGAGGGTCGGTGCCGGCCGGCGTACGAGGTGGTGGGGACGAGTGCGGTGAGCAGCGCATACATCCACGACCGGCGCGCACCGCGGTGGCGACCCGGCGGGTAGGTCGGGATGGTGCCGGTTCGGCGGATGGGCAGGGAGAGCGCCGGCGTCCGGAGCTCCGGCGCCGCGACCGACTCCCACGACGGTGCAAGGGCCATGGGACAAGAGTGATGGATGTGATAACTGAGACGTCGCTTTGCGCGAATCCCGGGCGTGTCACCGTGGACTCACCCCGACCACGGGCCGGGGGATCGCGCTCAGCCCCCCGAGACCGACAGCTCGGCCGCGCTGAGCCGGGCCCGGGTCGCGTCGTCGAGTTCGGGTGAGGCCAGCCAGCCGTCCGGCAGGGCGACCACCCGGGCCGAGCCGGCCCGGCCGCGCTGCCCCTCTGCGGCCTCGCCCGGCCACGGCAGGCTCGGGTCCAACGTGTCGATCAGCCTGTCGAGTGCCGCGAGGGAGTCGACGAGCGCGAGGCTGCTGCGCACCGTCGAGCCGGCGGGGAAGCCCTTGAGATACCACGCGATGTGCTTGCGGATGTCGCGGCAGGCGCGCTGCTCGTCGCCGTAGAACTCGGCGAGATAGACCGTGTGCCGACGCATCGTCGCGGTCACCTCCCCGAGGGTCGGTTCGACGCGGACCGACTGGCCGGCGAACGCCGCCGCGAGGTCGGTGAACAGCCACGGGCGGCCGAGACAGCCGCGTCCGACGACGACGCCGTCACACCCGGTGCGCCGGACCATCTCCACGGCGTCCTCGGCTGACCAGATGTCGCCGTTGCCGAGCACCGGCACCGAGGCGACGGTCTCCTTGAGCCGGGCGATCGCCTCCCAGTCGGCGGTGCCGCTGTAGGCCTGGGCCGCGGTGCGGGCGTGCAGCGCGATCGCAGCGACCCCCTCGGCCTCGGCGGCCCGTGCGGCGTCGAGGTAGGTGAGGTGGCCGTCATCGATCCCCGTGCGCATCTTGACCGTGACGGGGACGCCGTAGGGGTCGGCCTCGCGCACCGCGGCCGCGACGATCGAGCGGAACAGGTCGCGCTTCCACGGCAGCGCCGCTCCGCCACCCTTGCGCGTCACCTTCGGCACCGGACACCCGAAGTTGAGGTCGACATGGTCGGCCCGATCTTCGGTGACGAGGATCCGGACGGCGGCGGCGACGGTGGCCGGGTCGACGCCGTAGAGCTGGATCGAGCGTGGCGACTCGTCAGGGTCGTGCTCGATGAGCCGCATCGTCTCCGGGGTCCGCTCGACGAGGGCGCGCGAGGTGATCATCTCGGAGACGTAGAGCGAGCTGGCTCCGGACGGCCGGTCCACACCCGACCGCCCTGTCGCGCTCGAGGTGCTCGCACCGGCCGAGCCGTACTCGCGGCACAGCCGGCGGAAGGCGCGGTTGGTGATCCCGGCCATCGGCGCGAGGACGACCGGCGACCCGATCGTGTGCGGTCCGATACGCAGCGGCGGCAGAACGGGCCGACCGGCGAGATCCGGGGGTGCAGGGGTGAGCGTGGCGACAGACATGACCGCACCAGTGTCCCATCGTCGGTCGCCGGTCCCGAACACCGGTGACCCGGTCGTCGGCGACCTGCGTAGACTCCCCGGGTGCTCTCGTCCGCCCTCGTCGCCGCCGGCGTCGTCTTCCTCGCCGAGCTCGGCGACAAGAGCCAGCTGATGGCACTGGCCATGGCGGCCAAGCACCGGGCTCGCGACGTCTTCATCGGCATGTTCTTCGCGATCCTGCTGATGTTCGCGATCGCCGTGGGACTCGGCGCGATCCTCGGCAGCGTGCTCGAGGACTACAGCAACGTGGTCGCCATCGTGGCCGGCCTGATCTTCCTCGGCTTCGCGGTGTGGACCGTGCGCGATGAGGACGACGACGATGACGAGGATGTCGACACGCTCTCCCCGACCGCGGGGAGTCGAACGGTCATCACGGCCTCCTTCAGTGCGTTCGTCGTCGCCGAGCTCGGCGACAAGACCCAGCTCGCCAGCGCCACGCTCGCGGTGCGGGACGGCTTCTGGCCGGTCTACCTGGGCAGCGTCGTCGGTGAGGTCGCCGCGATCGGTCTGGCGATCGGGATCGGTGCGGTGGCTGGACGGCACCTGCCCGAGCGCCTGATCCGCTACGGCGCCGCCGCTCTGTTCGCCGTCTTCGGCGTGATCATGATCGTCCAGGGCCTGCGGGGCTGAGCCGTGGCCGAGAATGCGCTGATCGGGGCCGACGAGCTGGCCGACCTGTTGGGTCAGGTGCAGGTCCTCGATGTGCAGTACTCCATGACAGGAACCTCCGGCGAGCAGCTGTATGCGGCGGCCCACCTCCCCGGAGCTGCGCACCTGGATCTCGACCGGGTCCTCGCCGACCCACCCGGGCCCCGGGGCCGGCACCCGCTCCCCGCGGTCGAGCGGCTCCAGGACGGTCTTCGGGCGGTCGGGCTGCACGACGACTCGACCGTCGTCGTCTACGACCAGCAGACCTCGCTCGGCGCCGCGCGGGCGTGGTGGGTGCTGCGCTGGGCCGGCCTCACGGGGGTTCGGGTCCTCGACGGAGGGCTGGCTGCATGGGTGCGCGCGGGCGGGTCGACGACCACCGAGGTGCCGGACGTGGATCGGGGCACGATCACGGTCCGACCGGACTCACTTCCTGTGCTGAGGGCCGAAGACGTCACGGCCTTCGTCGACGGCGGTGGTGTGCTCCTCGACGCCCGCACGGCGGAGCGTTTCCGTGGGGAGAGCGAGCCCATCGACCGCGAAGGCGGTCATATCCCCGGGGCCGTCAACGTGCCGATCGCGGACGTGCTGCGTCCCGACGGGAGCTTCGCCGCACCCGAGGCGATCCTGGTTGCGGTCGGTGCGCACCGCATACCCGGTGGGCAGGGCGGTGCCACGCCGCTCCTCGGCACCTCGTGCGGCTCGGGGGTCACCGCCTGCCAGCTCACCTTGGCCCTCCACACGGCCGGGATCGACTCGGTGCCGTACATCGGCTCGTGGTCGGAGTGGATCGAGGACCCGACGCGGCCGCGTGCTCTCGGCGACGCCTAGAATCGGGCCGTGCCCACCCTCCGCGAGTCGATCGAGTCCGCCAGCTATCCCCTCGTCAGGCGACTCTCGGAGTGGCCGAAGTGGGCGCCGTTCCTGCTCATCCTCGGCCTCATGGTCGCCGGCGTGCTCATCCCGTCCGTCGGGTGGGTGCTCATCGCGGTGGTCGCGGTGTTCCTGGCGTGGCTCCTCTACCTCGGCTGGCCGCGGCTGAGCACTGTCGACCGGTTGATGCGCATCGCCGTCATCGCGCTCGTGGTCGTGGCTGCGATCACCCGCGCCAACCCGCGGTCCGGCGCCTGACGATTTTGACAATCATTCTCATCCAAGGCGAGAATGATTCTCATGCAACGCACGATCGGTGTCCTCGCCGTGGTCCTCGCCGGATCTCTTGCCGCCTGTAGCACCGACCCGGCCGAGCCTGAGGCCGACGGCGGGACGGCTGCAGCGGACGCTGCCGTAGAGCCGGCCCTCGAGGTCGGTGCCGCCTTCTATCCGCTCGAGCTGGCCGTCCAGCGCATCGGTGGGGAGCGGGTCGCGGTCAACGCCCTGACCCAGCCGGGTGCCGACCCTCACGACGCCGAGCTCACTCCGCGGCAGGTGGCTGAGCTCGGCGAGACCGACCTCGTCGTCTTCCTCTCGGACTTCCAGCCCGCCGTCGACGACGCCGTGCAGACCGTGGCAGCCGATTCCGCGCTCGACGTGGCGGAGTATGCCGACCTCATCATGATGACCGAGGACGACGGGCACGACCACAGCGGTGAGTCCGAGGAGGAGCACGCCGAGCACTCGGAGGAGGGCGGCGCCGACCCGCACTTCTGGCTCGACCCGACCCGGTACGCCGCGGTGGCCGAGGCCGTCGCGGATCGGCTGGTGGAGCTCGACCCCGAAGGCGCATCGACCTACGGGGCCGGCCTCGCGGAGTTCACCGCGGAGCTGACCGCCCTGGACGAGGAGCTCAGCGCGGGACTGGAGACGTGCACCTCTCGCGACCTCGTCACCGGCCACGCGGCGTTCGGCTACCTCGCAGACCGCTACGACCTGCGCCAGAAGGGCATCGCCGGGCTCACGCCCGAGAGCGAGCCGAGCGCGGCCCAGATCCGCGACCTCGTCGAACACGTCCGGGAGACCGGCGTGACGACCGTGTATGCGGAGACCCTCGTCGACCCGTCGCTCACGGAGACGATCGCCCGCGAAGCCGGTGCCGAGGTGCGCGTCCTCGATCCCATCGAGGGCCTCTCGGACGCGTCCGCCGGGAGCGACTACTTTGAGATCATGCGCTCAAACCTCGAGACGCTTCGCGAGGGGCAGGGCTGCTCCTGATGGGCCACCTGCGATGACCGGGTCGCCTCGACCATGACGCCCTCCCCCCTCGTGCTGCGCGATGCGGCCTTCGGCTACGCCGATCGCCGGGTCGTCGCAGGGGTCTCGCTCACGGTCGAGCCCGGCGACGTCGTGGCCCTGCTCGGACCCAACGGCTCGGGCAAGTCGACCATCGTCCGGGGGGTGCTCGGCCTGGCCGACCACCTCGGCGGAGAGGTGGACGTGCTCGGTGTGCCCCTCGCCGAGCTGTCGGACCGCACCGCCATCGGCTACGTCCCGCAGCACCACTCGCTGTCCACGTCGGTCTCGGCCACGGTGCGTGAGGTCGTCGCCTGCGGCCGGCTCCCGCACCGCCCCTGGTGGCGCCGCGCCGGTGCCGCGGACCGTCGCCTCGTCGACGAGGCGATCGAGACCGTGGGCCTCGCGGACCGGGCCCGCGAGGAGGTCAGCCACCTCTCCGGCGGTCAGCAGCGCCGGGTCCTCATCGCCCGCGCCCTCGCCGCCCAGCCCTCGATCCTGCTCATGGACGAGCCGACCGCCGGGGTCGACACCGCGAACCAGCACATCCTCGCCGACGTCCTCGGCCGGCTGGCCGGGACGGGCACGACGATGCTCATCGTGACGCACGAGCTCGACGCCGTCCGTGACATCGTGTCCCGGGTGGTGTGCGTCAGCGGCGGCCATCTCGACTTCGACGGGACGAGCGCCGAGTACGCCATGCACGTGGCCGCACATGCCGTCGGCTCCGACCACCACCACATCGACGAGGACGTCGTCCGTGTGCCACCGACCCCTCCCGGCTCCGGACCGCTGGACTCGGCCCGGACCACGGCGTGAGTGCGGTGTGACGTGACCGAGATCCTCGCGTTCGAGTTCATGCGCAACGCCCTCATCGGGGCTGTGCTCGTGGGGTTCGCCGCACCGCTCGTCGGCATCTTCCTCGTGCAGCGCCGGATGTCCCTCATCGGCGACGGCATGGGGCACGTCGCCCTCGCCGGGGTCGCCGTCGGTGTCCTGACCGGCACCCAGCCGGTCCTGACCGCGCTCGTGGCCGCCGTCCTCGCCGCGATCGCCATCGAGCTGCTCAGGATGCGAGGCGGGACGTCCGGGGACGTCGCCCTGGCCGTCATGTTCTACGGCGGGATCGCAGGCGGTGTCGTCCTGATCAGCCAGTCGACGGCATCGGCCGCCAACCTCACCGGCTACCTGTTCGGGGCAATCCTGACCACGACACGGGCCGACCTGGTCGCGTTCGCAGTGCTCAGTGTCGTGGTGGTGGGCACGGCGACCGTCCTGCGCCAGCGGCTCTTCGCGGTCGCCATCGACGAGGAGTACGCCCGAGCGACCGGCCTACGGGTGACGGCCCTCAACCTGACCTTGGCGATCCTCACGGCGGTCACCGTCGTCGTCTCGATGCGGATCGTCGGCCTGCTCCTGATCAGCGCTCTGATGATCCTGCCGAACGCGACCGCACAACGGCTCGGCCGCAGCTTCGCCTCGACGATCCGCTGGGCCGCCGCCATCGGAGTGACTGCGGCGATCGCCGGCGTGGTCATCTCGTTCTATGCGGAGACCCCGTCCGGGGGCACCATCGTCCTGCTCCTGATCGCCGTCTTCAGTGTGACCGCGATCGTGAGCGCCGTCGTGGCCCGGGTGCGCTCCCGCACCCGGCGTCACCACGGCCGGCACGACCACGAGCACGGACCCGGATGCGGTCACGAGCCCGTGCACCACGGCGACCATGTCGACTACCTCCACGACGGTCATCGACACGCCGCCCACCAAGGTCACTACGACGAGCACGGCGACCACGACGCACTCGTCGACCATGGCGAGCACGACACCGACGACGAGCACGACACGAACGACGAGCACGGAGAGCTGTCCCGATCCTGATGACCGACCTGACCTCGACGACGCCTCCGACCGCGGCACAGCCCGCGACCGGCGAACCACGCCGCGTCACGCGCCAACGGGCTGCACTGGCGACGGCGCTGGACCGGACCGATGAGTTCCTCTCGGCGCAGGAGCTGCACGCCCGCCTGTCGGAGCAGGGCACCCGGGTCGGTCTCGCCACCGTGTACCGCAACCTGCAGGCGATGGCGGCCGACGGTGAGATCGACGTCCTGCGCACCGACGAGGGCGAGTCCGTCTACCGTGCGTGCTCGACCGGGCACCATCATCACCTGGTCTGCCGTGACTGCGGCCGGACCGTGGAGATCGACGGACCCGCCGTGGAGCGCTGGGCGGCGACCGTCAGTGCCGATCACGGCTTCACCGACGTGACCCACACGGTCGAGATCTTCGGTCGCTGCGGCGACTGCGGCTGAGGATCGCCGGCGCTGCGCCGGTCCGAGCGTCTGCTCGTCGGGGTCTTCGGGGGCCTCGATCGGCTGCATGTACTCGACCTCGACAATGGGCAGGGACTAGGACCCGTCCTCGTTGGGAGGGGTCGGAACCCACTGTCTGACGGCCTCGATCCACGTGTCGTCCGGGACGAGGTCGCGGGGGTCCCGCGCCCGATCGGCACCGTCGACGTGTGGCCGCGACGGTGCGCTGGTCACAGCGGATCGGCCTTCTCGTCGCTCTCTGTCGCCCGGTCCACGGCGCCGCCGTAGCGGCGGTCGCGGCCCGCATACGTCTCGATCGCCTGCCACAGGTCGAGGCGGGAGTAGTCCGGCCAGAGCCGGTCCTGGAAGACCAGCTCGGCGTAGGCGCTCTGCCAGAGCAGGAAGTTCGAGGTGCGCTGCTCGCCCGAGCTGCGCACGAAAAGGTCGACGTCGGGCATGTCCGGCTCGGGCAGGTAGCGCGCGACGGTGGCCTCGTCGACCCGCCGCGGCGAGAGCCGGCCCCGCTTGACGTCCTCCGCGAGCCGCGCCACGGCGTCGCCGATCTCGGCCCGGCCTCCGTAGTTCACGCAGAAGTACAGCGTCAGCCCGGTGTTGTGGCGGGTCATCTCCTGAGCGGTCTCCAGCTCGCGGATCACCGAGGACCACAGCCGGGGCCGGCGGCCGACCCAGCGCATCCGCACTCCCCAGGAGTGGAGCTGGTCACGCCGGCGGCGGATGACCTCGCGGTTGAAGCCCATGAGGAAGCGGACCTCCTCCGGGGATCGCTTCCAGTTCTCGGTCGAGAACGCGTAGGCGGACAGGTGGGTCACGCCGACCTCGATCGCGCCCGCGACGACATCTAAGAGAGCGCTCTCTCCAGCCTCGTGACCCTTGGTCCTCGGCAGCCCCCGCTCGTTGGCCCAGCGACCGTTGCCGTCCATGACGACCGCCACGTGTCCGGGCATCAGCTCGGCCGGAACGACGGGCGGGCGCGCCCCCGAAGGGTGCGGGAAGGGTCGCTCGTAGGCCATACCCGGCACCCTATGCGCGCTCGACGAGACGCAGTGAGCGCACGCCACGCTCCAGGTGCCACTGCAGGAAGGCGCTGGTCAGCCCGCTGCCCTCGAGGCGGTGGCGCACCTCGCTCGCGTCGGCGATGACCCAGTCACCGGCGAGCAGGGCGGCGAGGAGCCGGAGGGTCTCGGGCGCGGGAGTGGCCGACCCGGGCGGGCGGCAACCGGGGCAGACCACCCCTCCGGAGGCGAGGTTGAAGGCCCGGTGCGGCCCGGGGTCACCGCAGCGGGCGCAGTCGTGGAAGCTCGGCGCCCAGCCTGCGATGGCAAGGGCCCGCAGGAGGTATGCGTCGAGCACGAGCTCGGGAGCGTGTACGTCGTCGGCGAGTGAGCGGAGCGCCCCGGCGATGAGGAGGTACTGCTGGAGGTTGGGCTCACCCTCCTCGGTCAGTCGGTCGCACGTCTCGAGGGCGGCCGCGGCCGCGGTCCACCGGGGGTAGTCACGGGCGATGGAGTCGCCGTACGTCGCCAGGCTCACGGCCTGGGTGATCGTGTCGAGGTTGCGGCCCTCGTAGCACTGGACGTCGACCACCATGGCCGGCTCGAGCCGGGAGCCGAACCGGCTCTTGGTCCGCCGGATCCCCTTGGCGACCGCGCGCACCTTGCCCCGCGTGCGGGTCAGGATGGTGACGATGCGGTCGGCCTCCCCGAGCTTGTGGGTGCGGAGCACGACACCCTCGTCCCGGTACAGTGGCATACCGGCCATTGTCCCCCGAGTCACGAGTGACGGTATGCGCGACGCGCCAAACCAGTCACATGCCCTACGAGAGCAGCGGTAGCAGCTCGTCGGCTCCGGAACCTGCGGTTCGTCAGCCGCCGGGCGGCCGGTTCGGCGGTCGTGGGCGGGGCGAGCGTCGGCGCCTCACACGGGCAGTTCGCCGAGGAGCCGGGTGCCGTTCCCGACCGAAGACTTGACGTTCAAGATGCCTCCGGCGTCCATCGACATCTCCGAGATGAGGCGCAACCCGAAGTGACCGGCCCGAGCGGGTGCGGCGGTGTCGAAGCCCACGCCGTCGTCGACCACCTCGAAGGTCGTCATGGTGTCACTCTGTGTGATGCGGATGAGGATGGCGGAGGCGTGGGCGTGCTGCAACGCGTTGGCCAGGGCTTCGCGGATGGCCCGGTAGATCAACCGATCGGTCACGGGATTGGGGCGTAGCGGTTCGTCGATCTCGCAACGCACGAGCCCGGGAGGAAGGTGCTCTTGGGCGACCAGTTCGCGAACCGCGCTCGCCAGGCCCTTCGTTTCCAGGTCCGGCGGGTAGATGTCGACCATCAGGTTGCGCAGCGAGGCGATGTCGCGCCGCACGATTTTCCCTATTTCATCCAGGTGCTCTCGCGGCATCCCTCCGAGGGAAACACCGTCTGCCTCCCCCGCGAGGGCGTAGCTGACGCCGGCCAGGTCCTGAACGACTCCGTCGTGCAGGACCTGGGCTATTCTCCGACGCTCCAGGTCCGAGGACTCGACGGCATTGACCAGCAGGCGCTGCATCTGTTGCTGCCCCTGGTCGACCCGACGGGCGAGGGAGACGGCGAGCGGCCAGGTGGCGAGGGAGAGCACGAGCAGTGCTGCGATCGGCAGCGGCATGATCACTCCGATCAGACTGAGCATCTCCGCCGTGAGGTCCCGGGTGGGGATGTAGACCTCGAACAGGATCGGGACGCCGGCAGCATCGCGGGTGGCCGTGTACACCTCTATGAGCTGGCTCTCCTCGGTCTGCAGATCGGTGATCTCGGATGCCGTGTCTTCAGTTCCGAAGAGAGCGGACGTGTGCTCCTCGAGGTCGAAGGTCAGTCCGACGAGATCCTTCTCGTCGGACCACAGGACCGTCCCACGACCGTCACCTGCGTCCTGCCACACCTTGATGTGGCTGATCGACTCGTCCCTGGACCGGTACCCGAGTACCTCGCCCATCCTGGCCATCGCCGCCGGGTTCCTGGCATGGAAGTCCGCGTCCGCCAGCGGAGCCACGATCGTCTCTACGACGGCACGGGCAGTGACCTCCGCGTCACGGAGGGCTTCACTTCGCGCGATCGCCCAGCTGAGCAGGACCACTGCTGTCACGACCACCGCAAGGACAGCGAGGTCCCACAGCAGGAACCGCTTAACCGCTTGTCGCACCATGTGGCGCGGAGCCGTGAGCCGGACGCGGGTCCCGTCCCACCCTCCGTCAGGCTGGCCGCGGGTGCGCCGTCCTTCGGGCACCCTCAGTCTCCTGGCCGAATCAAGCCGGTTCGGGTGGCGAGCACCACTGCCTCCAGCTGCGAGTGGACCCCCAGCTTGCCCAGCACCGCCTTCACATAGCCTCGGCACGTATGGAGGCTCACGCCGAGCTCCTTGGCGATGCTTCGCGGGTCCCGGCCGAGTCCGAGTTGCTGCAGCACCTCCCACTCTCGCGGGGTGAGCCCCCAGTGCTGGGCCGCCCGGTGTCGGTCGCCGGCGGCTGAAAGCCGGGCAAGGAGTCCGTCTGGAAGGATCAGGCTTCCTCGACGCGCCGTCCGGAGCCCGAGGAGCACCTCGGCCAAGGAGCCGTTCTTGGCGAGGAAGCCGGATGCGCCTGCTGTCGCGGCGCGCTGGATGTCCTCCAGGCTCGCATACGCGGTGAGAATGAGCACCTTGAGCTCCGGCCAGTCGCCGACCAGCTCGGCGGTGGTTGAGATGCCGTCACGGTCCGGAAGGTGCACATCCATGAGCACGACGTCCGGCCGGAGGTGGCGCACGGCTTCGAGCGCCTCACCAGAGGACTGCGCATGTCCGACGCAGTCGAGGTCCGTCTCCGAGTTCAGTGCCCGGACAAGGAGCTCCGCGAAGGTCTGATGGTCGTCCACCACGAGCACTCTCGTGGGATCCGCGAACGTCGGACCGCGAGTATCCGCCGGCAGCACCGCTCCGTCGGTGACGGGCATGCTCGTCATGAGCCCTGGCACGATCGGCTCGAGACCGGCGGGAGGCAGCCCGCGCAGAAATCGAGAGGATGGCTCATCTTCCGGTCACCGCAGCCCATGACGCTTCCTCCGCTGGCTCCGGGGTGAGCCTCACCAAGTGTGCGGGGACGAGGCGCCCCCCGTCCATAGGCCATTCGGGTGTGTCCGCGTGAAGCCAGCGCGATCTGATCTCGGCACTCAGGCCGCTGAGCGCCCGGCGACAGGGGTGCGGGCAGGCAACGCCGGGTAGTACGCCTCGAGGATGTCGCGTTCCGGAGTGCGTGCCGCGATCTCGGAAGCCATCCTGAGGGTCTCCGGACTGCAGGGGACGCCCAGATCGCGCTCGAGCACGCTGCGGCAGCGCTCCAGGGCGCGCCGCACGACATCGTGGCGGCCGAGCCCGTGGTTGGCGAGCATGATCAGCCGGTAGCCCTCTTCGGAGTACCGGTCGCGACTCAGCGCAATATCGGCGTGACGCAGCGAGAGCGCGCGCTCCCCCTCGCGCAGCCAGTCCAAGGACAGGTCGAGATGTGCCCGGGTGGCCCTGTCCTCGTAGACGAGGCGGTCCTCCTGCACCCACTCGTCGTAGCGCGCATGTTCGAGAAGCGGACCGCTGTACAGCTTGACAGCCTCCGTGAGCAGCTCCAGCCGCTGAGGTCGTTGGGCACGCTCCGCGCTGAGCACAAGGTCGTCGAAGCGGTCGAGGTCGAGACTGATCTCCTCAGGTTCGAGGCTATATGCGCCGGGACCGGTGACGATCACCCGGCGCGCCCGCTCCTGGTCGGCGAACATGCTGTGTCGCAGGACGCAGACGTAGGTGTTGAGGGTGGCCGGCACGTTTCGGGGCTCTCCCCCCTCCGGCCAGAGCGCGGTGGCGATCATGTCGGTGCAGACCGAGTGCCCGCGGGCGAGCAGCAGGAGCTCCAGGATCTGCCGGGGCTTGACCCCGCCCAGGTCCCGAGGACCGATCATCCGCTGACCGTCGCGCACCTTCAGGGGCCCGAACACCGAAATCTCCATACCTTGCACCTTCGTCATCCCTGCCCGGGTTGACCGTCCCCGACAGGCAACCACGAGCCCGATTCGTCGGGATATCCC
>JBAUUB010000233.1:0-7184 GCA_049582485.1 Dermatophilaceae bacterium | reverse complement strand
GTCGGGGGCGCAGACCCCCGAGGGGCATCCTCGCGGTCGGAACCGCCGGCCGAGGAGGCAACCTCGTCACCGGATACTCGGTGGCCCATTCGCTGGCCCGCGCCGACGGGCTGGCGCACGCGATCGCCTCCGGCTCTCGCGATGGTGGTGCGCTGCCGTCCGACGTCGACCGGACCGGTCCGGCCGACATGTTGCGCGAGATGGGTCTGCGGGCGTTGCTCAGACTCGACATCGACGGGACGCTCGAGCTCTTCGACGCCTTCGGGCGGCTGCCTGCGCACGCGCAGCGTGACTTCATGTCACGGGACTCCGCCGCGCCGGGGATGGCGGCCGCCATGTGGGGAATGTTCCGGCGGATGCCCCTCGCGGCCAAGCGAGGTCTCATCGCCGCGACCCTCGGGCCCTCGACCAGCGGCGGCTGAGGAGACCTCGCTTCGTATCCCTCTCGGAGGGTGATGCCGGTCGGGGACTGCCGCCCTAGGCTCGATGGCGCGAGTCTGTCGGACAGGCTGGCAATCCTGAGGCGAGGAGAGTGCCCATGAGCGGCGGCAGGGACTCCGTCGGCCCAGCAGCGAAGACCACCTCGGATGACCGCGGGTTCCTGAGCCCCCGTCGCCCCTGGGTCTGGATCCTCGTGGCCGTCGGCCTGCTCCTGCTTGGCGCTGCCCTGCGCGATCTACTCATCGCGCTGAGCCAGTGGGAACCGCCGGGAAACCTCACCCCACAGATGGCATATGTCATCTCCGCGCTCCTCGTGTTCGCCGACGGGGTGTGCGCGATCTTCCCGGCGGAGACCACGCTCATCACGACGTCCACATTGGCGGTCGAAGGGCTGCTCGACCTGCCCCTGGTCATCCTGGCGGGTGCGGTGGGCGCGATCACCGGAGACTCCGCTCTGTACTGGCTGGCCCGCCTGAGCCGACGCCGGCTGCAACGGCAGCTCGACGCGGCGATGCGCAAGGACAGCGTCGCGGAGGCCATGGACCTCATCGGATCCAGCGCGCCCGTCCTGCTCGTCGTCGGTCGCTACGTGCCGGGTCTACGGTTCGTGGTCAATGCCTCGTGTGGGTTGGCGCCCTACCCGTACCGGAAGTTCCTGCTGTGGTCCTCGATCGGCGGAACGCTGTGGTCGATCGTCACCTGCCTGACCGCATACATCCTCGGGACGGCGTTGGGGGACAACCCGATCGCGGCCCTCGTGCTGTCCAGCCTGGTCAGTACCTTCGCCGTCGCGATCGTCTTCGTCCTGATCCGGCGGCACCGCGCCGCGCGCGTCGCCGCGGTGGCTCCGGGATAAAGAAGGGGACGTCCCGTGTCGGCACTCGCTACTCTCGGCTCATGAGTCCAACCCTGCAGCGCGTCCTCGGCGGGCTCGGCCTGCTGGCGGCCGGAGTCCTGGCCCTGCCCGTGGTCGCGTCCGTCCTCGACGGCCCCAGCACCGAGAACTGGATCATCCCCGTCGACCTGCTCCTCATGGCCGGGATCGGTGCCGGTGTCGGCGCCGCCCTTACGGCGCTGTCCCCGCCCGGGACCCCCACGGGTCGGCGCGCCCTCATCGGGGCCGGATGGGGGCTTCTCGCGGCGGTCGTCGGGCTGCTCGTGTTCTGGTTCCTACTCAACGGCTTCGGCGGCGCGTAGCAGGAGCCCTGCACGTTGACGGCCGGATCTTCCGGTATCGACGCGGTGAGTCGTATCCGCCTACGTGCGATGACGACCGCGGACGTGCCGGCCGTCCTCGACATCCAGGAGCCCGCCGCGGTCGTGGGCCTCGCCGACGTGTTCCCCCAGGACACGCACCCCTTCCCCGCAGCACTATCGGCGACCGCTGGCTCGAGGAGATCGCCACCCGCGAGGTCGACTGCTATGTGGTCCTCGAGGATGACACTCTGGTCGGGTTCGTCGCCGTGCGAGGTGACGAGCTGCTGCACTTCGGCGTCGCCCTCGAGCGGTTGGGGGTCCGGAACGGCTCAGGCTGTGCACGCCGCCGTGGTCTCGCTCCTGCAGGGACGAGGCGTTCAGCGGGCATGGCTGCTCGCCTTCACGGACAATCGACGTGGCCGCACGTTCTACGAACGACTGGGGTGGCGGCCCACCGGCGAGCGCACCCGAAGTGCCTACCCTCCTCACGCCGAGCTTCTCCGTTATGAGCGCGACCTCACCGAGAACTGACCCGGTGCGCCGAGGCAGGTTCCGGATTGAACGGCAGTACCCTCAGCGCAGTCTGTGAGTCGAAGTTGGGCCTGTTGGAAAGTCCGAAGGATCAGGCGAGAGGAGCATGCGTTGGAGAGCCGCTTCCCAGAAGGCTTTCTGTGGGGTGCAGCGTCGGCCGCCCATCAGGTCGAGGGAAACAACGTCACGAGTGACGCCTGGGTGCTCGAGCACATGTCGGGCTCCATGTACGCCGAACCCAGTCGAGACGCCGTCGACTTCTACCACCGTTATCGCGATGATGCCGCGATGGTCGCGGGCCTGGGTCTGAACTGTCTGCGATTCGGCGTCGAGTGGGGTCGCGTGGAGCCGGAGCGTGGAATGATCTCTCGCGCCGAGCTCGACCATTACAGCCGCGTCGTCGACGCCTGCCTCGATCACGGGCTGACCCCCGTTGTGACGTTGCATCACTTCACGAGCCCTCGCTGGGTGGTGGCCGACGGAGGCTGGCTGAACCCCGATACGGCGAGCCGGTTCGCCGATCACTGCGCACGCGTGGCTGAGCGCTTCGGTGAGCGGGTCGAGTGGTACTGCACGATCAACGAGGTCAACACGCCGGTTCAGCTCACGGGCAACGGCCTGATCTCGGACCGGGGCTTGGCGCTGCTCGAGGCGGCCAAGCATCGCGGCGCCGATGCCTTCGGGGTTCCAGTCGAGCGGTTCTGCCCGTTCTTTCCCTACGCCGACGATGAGCCCAGCCTCGCGGTCGTTTCGGACGCACACCGTCAAGCGGTCGATGCCCTGCACTCCGTCCGATCGACGATCAAGGCGGGAGTCACACTGTCCATGCAGGAGCAGGTGGGCGAAGCAGGGGGTGAGCAGACGGCTGCCGATGCCGACGAGCAGCTCAACCGACGGTTCCTTCGCGAGTTCGGTACCGTCGGTGACTTCGTCGGTGTGCAGAACTACTCCCGAATCCGGTACGACAGCAACGGGCGGATCGACGAGACCGAGGGTCTCAGTGGGATGGGCCTTCCGATGGTTCCCGCCTCACTGGCGGCGACCTGCAGGCAGGCATACGAGGTGACCGGCCTGCCGGTCCTTGTGACGGAGCACGGGACCGACCTCGACACGGATCAGGACCACCTTCGCGAGTCGTTCATAGTCGACTCCCTCAAGATCCTCGCCGAGACGATCGGCGAAGGCGTCGACGTCCGCGGTTACATCCACTGGTCCCTGCACGACAACTTCGAGTGGTTCAAGGGCTATCAGGGCCATTTCGGTCTCGTCGAGGTCGACCGGGCCACCCAGATTCGGACCCCTCGACCCAGCGCCGCGACCCTCGGGCGCATCGCGCTCACCAACGGTGCGGGCATCTGAATCCGGCGAATGGGTCCTGACGGGCACGCGTAGAGCCCTGGGCTATATGTGCGAGTGCCGGTTCAGGAAGGCGATCAGCCGTTCGAAGGCGATCAGCGCATCGTCGAGTGAGAGGTCGAACTGGTACTCATGTGAAAGCGGCGGCTCGTGGTCCGCCGAGTAGAAGAGCGTCTCGACAGCAACTCCAGCTGATTGGAGAGCTCGGAACATCCCCTCGGTCTGTGTCCGCAGCGGATCGACGTTTCCGACAGTCATGAAGGTCGGAGGGAACCCGACCGTGAGGTGGTCGGCGACCGCCGTCGTCGAGACGAAGTACTCGTCCCGCAGGAAGTCCCTTCTGCCGGAGTAGGCCCAGCCGAGCGCCTGCATGAGCCGCATCATCGAGGGGTCGGTGGCGGCGGCGACGAAGTCGTAGATCCCGCAGCACAGCGCCACTGCCCGCAGGTCGGCGGCACCGATCGCCGCTGTGACTCCGACCTCGCGCGCATAGTCGGGGTTCGTGATCGCCGTGGCTAGCTGGGCGACGATGTGGGAGCCGGCCGAGTCGCCCGCCAGCATGATCCTCGTAGAGTCGGCGTGCAGACGGGCCGCATGGGCCTGCACGTAGCTGAGCGCTGCCATGCTCTGGCGCACCGGCTGGGGATACCGCGCGCCAGGGGCCAGAGAGTACTTCAGGGCAACGACGCAGAAGCCGTTCGCAGCGACGGCACGGAAGTAGTAGTCGAGTTCCTCCTTGCTTCCGCCGATGAACGCGCCTCCATGCACCCAGACAAGGACCGGCAGCTGGCGCCCCGAGACCGGAGCATCCGAGGGCACGTAGACGTCGAGCAAGCTGTCCGGGTGCGCCTCGTAACGCTCGTCCGTGACCACATGGATCTGGTCGGGCGCGGCCGGGCGCAGCCGGTTGGCCCGTTCTGCCCCGGACCTGGCGAACTCGCGGCGAAGCAGGTGAGCCATCGGTCGAGGACTGATCAGCAACGAGCCCCGCACCACAGCCACCGCGACCTTGCCGACCACTGCCCGCCACCCTTGGCGATTCGGTGCGGAGATCTCGGCCTCACTCACGTGGTCACCCTCTCACGGAGACGACCCGCGTGTGTCCATGCCTGCTGACCGCATGAGAGTCAGCTCGTGTTGCCCGGGTTCAACCCACGAGTGGCGACCCCAAGTTCCGAGTCGACCCGACCCTGCACGGCCGTCTCGACCGGGCCCGCCCCTTCCGGCTGCCTTCTGTTGTCAAGGGGTGGTTTGGAGAAGTCTGGCTGGCGACTTTGCTCTTCCGGGTCGTCACGGTCGGGGGTAGCGTCGTGGGTGCGGGTCCGGGAAGTGGCTGATTCGAAGTGCCGGTGTGCGGGTGTGAGCCGGCCGCGCTGATTATCAGAGTCGCCCCGCGGTGCCCTCCCGGGCCGCGTCCATCTCCGCTTGGCGGGTTGTTTCGGCGTCGGCAACGAGCTGGCGATAGGTGGCGTCGAAGATCCGGCGCCTCAGACGGCCCAGCGCCTCCATCGGCTTTCTTGCCCTCGGGCGCTTGCGCCGGTAGTACGCCCGCCCATCGGTGGCGCTGCGTAGCTGGGTGACCGGCGCGATGTGGATGACGTGGGTGGCTCGAGGTTTCCCGGCTCGGGAGAGCCGGTGCCTGTTCTGCTCTCCGGAGGGGCGTCCAGGGGCGCGGTGCCGGTCCAGGACGCGCTGTTATGAGGTGCCACGCCTACCTGATCCACGACACCGCCGGCGACCCGTTCGAGAAGGTCCCCGAGCTCTCTCGACGCGCCCGCGCCTTACCGTATGGGCGGTCCGCCGGTCACTCGGCCGCAGCGGGGTCGCCGACCTCGTCGACCGTCTGGCCAGCCACGCCCGAGCCTTCGCCGACGGCATCGCCGACATGGACGGCGCCGAAGTCCTCAATGACGTGGTCTTCACCCAGGTCTCCGCGACCTTCGGCGACGACGCCCGAACCCGCGACATCGTCAACCGGATGCCTAAAGACGGCACCGCATGGACCACCGGTTCCATCTGGCACCAGCAGGCCGTGCTACGCATCTCAGTCAGCAACTGGTCAACCACCTACGCCGACGTCGAACGCACCATCAACGCCCTACGCGCCGCCAGGGCCGCGACATGACAAGGCCCTCAGCCGTCAGAACGCAACCCACCGACCAATGCGGAACTCGGCACCGCCCCGCCGACAACGGTTGGGCACAGCCAACCCACCCGATGCCATCGCGTGGGTCTCGTCCTCGTCATCGATACGAGTGCTCCACTCCGCCGGGTGATGGGCGCGTGCTTTCTCTATTCGAGTAGGGGGAGGTCGAGGTCGTAGGCCAGCACCACTGCGCGTGCCAGTTGCGCTTCTTGGTCGGCGCGGAGGTGTCCGATGGTTCGTCCGAGGGTGTTCACCGGGACGGTGAGGACGTTGTCGAGGGAGATTACGCAGTCCTGGTCCAGCCCGTTCTCGGGCCCGACCCGGACTTCGCTGGATAGGCCCTTGATCGTCGTGGTGATCGGGGCGACCGTCACCTTGGTCATCGCGCCTCGGGCGGCATCGCGGGTCAGGACGAGCGCCGGTCGCGTCCTGTCCAGGCGAACCAGGCAGATCTCCCGCACCCGATCAGTCCTCCATCCCGGCGTGAGTGGCGGTCCACTCGACGAGGTCGTCGAGGTCGTCCGCGGCGCCTTGGGTTCGCAGGACCTGCGCGTCGTGTTCGGCGGCGAGTCGACGCATCTCTCGTTCCACAGCGGAGGCGACGAGCGCCGCCCGGCTCGGCGCCTTGCCGGTCGCAACGGTGCGGTCAAGGAAGGCGACCATCTCATCGGGGAGGCGGACTGCGATCTGGGTGCTCATGCCGTCCACGGTACCGTAATGAATCCCATCCTGGGATGCTCCCCGATAAGGCTTGAGTCCTTGGCCAACCGGATGCGGCACTTCGCCGGCTGCTGACCAAGGCTTCTGACATTTCCCGTTACGAGGACCTCCACCGGGTGGCTCGGACTGTTCCTGCCCGCGCTCGTCTAGCGGTGGTGCCGGATGCAGGCTGGGTGCTACGAAGGGCAGGTGCGCGCTCGATGGGCGATGGCGGTTGGCGGCTTCAGCGCGCTTTTGATCACCCCGCCGTTCGCGCTGTCCTACTTCAGTGCCTACCCCATGCCGGGCGAGTCTTCGAACTGGTGGCTGGGTGCGTCCTCAGCTTGACCAGGTAAGCGCACGTCTTCGGCGGGCGTGGCTCGCCACCTTCGGCTGCCTGATCCTAGTGGCGGTCGGAATCTTCGGCGACTACGCGATCCCCAACGACGACGTGGGCGGGGTCGGATTTGTGCTGACGAGCTTGGCATTCCTGGGAGCCGCAGTCGCGTTCGCCGCTAGTCATGACCGAAGCCGACAGCCCAGCGGTCGCATGCAAATGCGTGCTCGCGTAGCGTGCCGCCATGCTCGCCCCGATTCCGATCGCGGTCGCTGCGCTTGTTCGCGACGGTCTGGTTCTGATGGTGCATCGCCATCCCTGCCGTCAGTGGTACCCGGACTGTTGGGACCTGGTCGGAGGGCATGTCGAGGACCGTGAGTCGCCTCGTGAGGCGGTCATCCGGGAGTGCTTCGAGGAACTCGGCGTCCACGTCCACGACCCGGTGCCGATCGCGATGACCTCCACCGATCTCACCCT
>JBAUUB010000232.1:0-15384 GCA_049582485.1 Dermatophilaceae bacterium | reverse complement strand
GCGCATCGCCTGGCGGACGAGGTCGCCCATCGTGACCTCTCCCGCGCCCTCGACGTTGCGGTGGCGGGACTGGAGGCGCACGACATGGGGATGTGCCGGAACGAGCTCGGACACATCCTCGACGAGGATGATCCGTTCGTGCGGCGCAACGGTGTCGAGCAGCGCACCGAGCAGGGTCGTCTTGCCGGATCCGGTTCCGCCTGTCACCAGGATGGTCCGACGCGAGGAGACCAGGGACCGCAGCTGCGCTGCGTCGGTGGCGGTGATCGACCCCGCAGCCTGCAGATCGGGCAGGGTGAACGGCCGTCGGCGGGCGACGCGCAGACAGATGTGGGCCCCGTCCGAGGCGACGGGGGCGAGCACCGCGTGCAAGCGGAGGCCGCCGGGCAACTGACCGTCCGCGTAGGGGAGGGAGTCGTCGAGCCGGCGGTCGGCCGCAGCCGCGAGGCGGACGGCGAGCCGGCGCACGGCGCCCGGATCGGGCAGGCTGTGCTGAGCGCGTTCCAGTCGCATGCCCCGGTCGACCCAGATCGTGCCGTCCCCGTTGATCAGGACGTCGGTGACCGCGGCATCCTCCGTCAAGGCTCGCAGCATCCGGTCCATCAGGCGCTCCCAACGGCCCGGCCGGCGACGACCTCGGTGGGATCGGCCGACCGGCGGGTCGACTCCGCGACCGTGAGCACCTCGTCGGCTATCGCGTCCACCGCCGACCGGAGCACACCCGGCGGAATGCCCTCGTGCTCGTGGCGGCGCACGGCGGGGTCGTCGGGCAGATGGGCGAGGAACGGCAGACGCAGCGCTCCGGCGAAGGACATGCCGTGGCGCTCTCGGCCCGGCGCCCGGGTGACCAGCACGGGCGCGGTCCGAGTGAGGGGACCGGAGTCCCGGAGCGCGACGAGGTCGGCCGCACCACGTGCGGTGGTGCGCGCGAGGACGGTGATGAGGTCGAGTCGCGAGAGCAGGCTCGCGGACGGCCGGTGACCACAGTCGACGACGACGACGTCGGCCGCCGTGGCGAGCGCCTCGAGCACATCATCGACGAGGCGGCCATCGAGGGGATGGTCTCCGGGTCCGCTCAGGACGTGGACGTGCTCGGCTCCCGGCAGGTCGACCACCCGAACCGGCCCGCCAGGGTTCGCCGCGAGCCAGTCTGCGTTCTCGACATCGGTCCACCGCATCCCGTCCAGATGCTCGAGGCACAAGGTCGTCTCCAGCCCTCCCCGCGGGTCGAGGTCGACCGCGACACTGACCCGACAGTCGTCGAGCACCGCGGGTGCCCGCATCACCAGGGCCGCAACGAGGGTCGAGGCCCCAAGACCCCCGGATGCTCCGGCCACGCCGATCGTCAGTCCCATGCGCCCAACGCTGACGTCGCGGCTCCATCACCGCGAGAGGAGATGGGCGACGTGGGGACGACGCGCCCGGCGGTGGACAGGATGTGGACGGAGCCTGTCCCTAGGGAGCCTGCGACCCCGGAAAAGGGGACGGCCCCGGTCGGGGGCGGGCCCACCCGAGCGGGGGACCGGAGCCGGTTCTGGGGGAGCCTGCGACCCCGGGAAAGGGGACGGCCCCGGTCGGGGGGACAACCGGGGCCGTCGACGCGCCAGGCCCCGGGGGGGAGAGGCCGGTGCGTCGTTCGCTGCAACCCTTGCGGGGAGCGAGTGAGACCATCTTGGGGCATAACGACTGGTTGATGCAACACGTAGTCCGAGGAAGACGTGCGATACCCGCAGATCCGCGGATTCCGTAGGTCGACGTCGGATAGGCAAACGATTCCTGATCTGCGACGATGCATTACCCAGAATCCGCAAACTCGAGCGATGCGGGTCCATGGATAAGCATTCCTGATGGACGTCAGAATGTCCTCGCGCCCCATCAGGAACGCGTCAACGCCCCGGAGTGCCCCCTGGGAGACGGCCGGCGAGGACGGCGTCGGCCACCTCGCCGCCCGCCTGAGCAGAGCCGACGAGCGCAGCGCAGCAGTGCTCGATCCAGAGCCGGACCCCGTCGCGCGACCCCGTCGCGTAGGCGGTCAGCGCCCCGACGTATGCGGGCATTCCCTCTCGGAAGTGCCCGAGTTCGGTCACCGCGACGCCCGTGGGGTCCAAGCCGGTCGCCTGCACCACCGACCGCTCCAGAGCCCGGGCCACCACTGCGTTGCCATGGGTGAACGGCCGCACCGTCGCCACCTCCGCGTGGGCGACGGCGGCGACCAGCGCACCCGGCAGGTCGCCGTGGCCCCGGAGGACCTCGGAGAGCAGGTGGAGCCGGTCGCGCACAGCCTGGGGGCCGGCGGGAGGACCGACGTCGACGAGCTCGTCGCTGCCCTCGCCGGCCAGTCTGGGCCGACCGACGGCGTCGGGATGCACCCGGCCCCCGACGGCTGCGACATGGAGGCGGGCCAGGGCCTGCGCGGGAGCATCGAGAACCGTGGCCCGGACCTCCTCGGTGGCGGCCGTGGCGGTGACCACACCCCGCATCACCTGTTCGACCGGGTCCGGGTCGGTCGGCCAGGGCCGCACGCCGGCCATGAGCTCGCGAACCATGTCGACGGGCAACCTGGCGCCCTCCAGCTCGCCACTGGCCTGGGCGCCGCGGACCCGCGACTCGGCCGCCGACTCGGGGATTCGGCGGCGCAGGGCCTGGTGCCATCGCAGCGCCGTCATCGCCTCTCGCACTGCGTCGACCGCCGTCCTGACCTCCGGCCAGTCGGCGATCCGGGTCAGCGCGGCGACGGAGGGAGGCACGGACGAGGGCTCGGACACTCCCCCACGCTATCTCCGCCACACCCGCAGACCGGCCCCGGTCCAGGACGGTCCAGGGCCGGGTCCGGGGCAGGGACCGCTCTCGGCCAGAGGCTCGCTCAGGCGTCCTTGGGCGGTCGGAGACGGCCGACGACGATGAGAGTGACGCCCTCGATGATCGTCTGGAGTGCGACGAGCGTGCCGAGCAGGGTCAGGGTGGCGGTGCCGAGGTTGAAGAGGACCCAGAGGCCGAGCGCCACAGAGATCAGGCCCGAGATGACCAGCAGCCAGCGCGCCTCCGACGCCTGACCGGCGGCGACCACTCGGGTGAGTCCGGAGGCGAAGAACAGTGCACCGGCCATGAGGGTCAGGCTCAGGGCACCGATAGCCGGGTTCCGCAGCAGGAACAACCCGAGTACGGCCAGGATCGCGCCACCGAGCGCCGCGGACCAGAACCCGCCCGAACGCAGTCGGAAGAACGCCGCGACGACGAGGACCAGTCCTGAGATCAGAGCCATCCAGCCCAGGAAGAGCACCGAGACGGCGGTTGCGATGACGACGTTCGCGAGCAGGATGACCCCGGCGACGACGACGATGATGCCGAGGATCACGTCCCAGGCGGTGCGGCGGACGACAAGTGCGGAGTCGGCGGTCATGGTCCTCAGGATGTCGACGGTGCACTCGGAGATCCATCACCCGGTTCGGGTGGCTCCACTCCCCGCGGGCGACTCAGTATCGTGTCGTCATCACCGGTCCGTCGTGAGTGCGTCCGCCCTCGGAGCCGGAGCGCCGATCGGACGCGACAGGGCGGAGGCGACATGGTCCCGGGTGGGCTGCATCCCCCGACGGCGGCCGTCGTCCTCGCAGTCGTCATTGTGCTCGCGGTCGGCTGGATGCTGTGGCGTCGACATCGGGAGCGCACCCACGGATTCCTCTCGGACGTCGATCGGGCCACCTACGAGACGTTGCACACGGTGTCGCTGGCCGCCAAACCGCTGCGGGAGGGACTGACCGAGGAGGGTGCGACGCGCGCGGCCCGTCACCTTCTCGAGATGCTCCACGCGTCGGCGGTCGCGGTCCAGGGAGTGTCCCGAACGCTGGCCTGGGTCGGCGCGGGCGAACACCACCGGCTGGATGTTCGCGAGCACACGGCGTCGGTGCTCCGGGACGGCCAGACCGTGGTCATCCCCACCGGGCGCCTGAGCTGCGACGACCTCGAGTGCCCGATCCGATCGGCCGTCATCGCTCCGCTGGTGGTCGATGACCTCGTCGTCGGTGCGCTCGCCGCATACGCCCCTGAGAGTTCGGCCGGGCTGGCGCGCGCGACGGAGGAGATCGCGGGCTGGGCGTCCTCGCAGCTCCAGCTGGCCGAGTTGGGCCGCGAGCGGACCCGGGCCATGGAGGCCGAGCTGCGCGCACTTCGCGCACAGATCAGTCCGCACTTCGTGTACAACTCGCTGGCCGCCATCGCGTCGTTCGTGCGCACTGATCCCGAACGCGCGCGCGAGCTGCTGCTCGAGTTCGCCGACTTCACCCGGTACGCGCTTCGCAAGGGTGGCGCCTTCACGACCCTCTCCGAGGAACTGCGCAACGTGGAGAGGTATCTGGTGCTCGAGCAGGCGCGCTTCGGCGACCGGCTCTCGGTCTCCCTCCTGATCGCCCCCGAGGTGCTGCCGGTCCAGGTGCCCTACCTCGCGGTGCAACCGCTGGTCGAGAATGCTGTGCGCCACGGGCTCGCGGGCAAGACCACGCCCGGCACGTTGACCCTCGAGGCGCGCGACCTGGGCGCCGAGGCTGAGATCGTCATCGAGGACGACGGGATCGGGGCAGATCCCGAGCGGGTGCGCGCAGCCCTGGACGGTGGGCCCGACGGGGAGAACGTCGGGCTGGGCAACGTCGACGCGCGGCTGCGTCAGGTCTACGGTGACGAGTACGGCCTCGTGATCGAGACCGCACCGGGGGCGGGAACGAAGGTCTCGTTCCGGGTGCCGAAGTTCGCCCCGTCCCTCCACCAGGGCGGCGCAACCGTCGTAAGGTGAGGCGCATGCCCGGAATCGACGCTGACGGGGGAGGCTCGTTCGAGCCGCTGACCGCCCTGGTCGTCGACGACGAGGCGCCGGCTCTCGCGGAGATGCGGTTCCTGCTGGAGCGGGACGAGCGCATCGGCCGCATCCTCACGGCCTCGAGCGGGACCGATGCACTGCGCGCCCTGGAGTCCGAGCGCATCGACCTGGTGCTCTCCGACATCAACATGCCGGGACTCGACGGTATGGAGCTGGCCAGGGTCATCGCGCGCTTCGCAGAACGGCCGCAGATCGTCTTCGTGACGGCCTACGACGAGCACGCGGTCGACGCCTTCGCCGTCAACGCCACGGACTACGTCATGAAGCCGGTGCGCGCCGAGCGGCTGAGCGAGGCGATCCGGCGCGTGGTCGGGCAGTTCCGCGGAGGTGACCCCGCCGTGGCATCCGTGGAGGACGAGACCATCCCCGTCGAGCTCGGCGGTGTCACCCGGTTCATCAACCGCAGCGACATCCGGTTCGCGCAGGCGCAGGGCGACTACGCCCGCCTGCACACGGCCAACGGCTCGCACCTGGTCCGGATTCCGTTGAACACGCTCGAGGAGCGTTGGGAGTCAGCCGGATTCGTCCGAATCCATCGCTCCACGCTGGTTTCCACGGCTCACATCAGCGAGGTGCGGCTCGAGCGGGGGCGTTTCGTCGTGGTCATCGGTGACACCGAGCTCCAGGTGAGCCGGCGCCACACGCGCGACCTCCGCGAGCGGCTGTTGAAGCCGCGCGTCGCCGAGCGCTGAGCCGAGGACGACCGGGTATGCGCGACACGCCCTCCCCGGAGGGCCCCCCAGAGCGGGTCCGGGTGACGGGCTCCCGCCGGACCTCGCGTGCACCCGCCCGAAGGCCGCTCGAGGCCGAGCTCGACGAGCAGACGGTCCTCGGCGAGGTGTACCTCCGCGGGCTGATGCGTGCCCAGTTCCGCTTGGCCGCGACCATCATCGCCTTCGGCCTCGTCGGTCTCGGCGGACTCCCGCTGTTCTTCTGGCTCGAACCGGATGCCCGCGACCTGCGGCTGTTCGGACTGCCGGTGGCGTGGCTGCTCATCGGAGTGCTCGTGTACCCGGTGACGGTCGTCGTGGCCGCGTCGTACGTGCGGCGGGCGACCCGCCTGGAGAGCACCTTCACCGACTTCGTCAAGAGACTGTCGTGATGAACGACGACTTCGACCCGTTCTCGGTCGTCGCCATCGTCCTCGTCTGCGTCGTCACGCTGGCGGTCGGCGCGTTCGGGCTTCGGCTGTCCCGCACCACCAGCGACTTCTATGTCGCCTCCCGGCTGGTCGGTCCGACCCGCAACGCCAGCGCGATCAGCGGTGAGTACCTCTCCGCCGCAAGCTTCCTCGGCGTGGCGGGCCTGATCTACGAGCGCGGCTTCGACTCGCTGTGGTTCCCCGTCGGATACACCTCCGGATACGTCGTCCTGCTCGTGCTCGTGGCCGCGCCGCTCCGCCGCTCCGGTGCCTACACGATCCCGGACTTCGCCGAGATGCGGATGCAGTCGACCGCCATCCGCCGGATAGCGGCCCTGCTCGTCGTCGGCATCGGGTGGCTGTACCTGCTCCCCCAGTTCCAGGGAGCCGGCTTGGCACTGCGGTCCGTCACCGGATGGCCGACCTGGGTCGGCGCGGCGGTCGTCGTCGTCACCGTCGTCCTCGGTGTCGCGGCGGGCGGCATGCGGTCCATCACCCTGGTCCAGGCGATGCAGTACTGGCTCAAGCTGTGCGCGCTGGCGATCCCCGCGTTCGTGCTGCTCTG
The DNA here is from genome assembly GCA_049582485.1 of Dermatophilaceae bacterium. Lineage (GTDB taxonomy): Bacteria > Actinomycetota > Actinomycetes > Actinomycetales > Dermatophilaceae > F2B08. Next base: position 8,811 of record JBAUUB010000232.1, on the reverse strand, counting down.
GCTGTGGAGCTCCCAGGGCGCCCCCGGGCCCCTCGAGGTCGCGGGCCCCGATGCGGACCTCAGCGCGTGGTACGAGCCGCTCACCAACTTCCCGGATGAGCCCTACCCGCTGTACTCGACGTACAGCACCCTGCTCGCACTCTGCCTGGGCACGATGGGACTGCCGCACGTCCTGGTGCGCTTCTACACCAACCCGGACGGGCGGGCCGCCCGGCGCACCACCGTCGTCGTCATCGGGCTGATCGGGATGTTCTACCTCTTCCCGCCCGTCTACGGGGTCCTCGGCCGCGTCTACCTGCCACCTCATCTCGCCGAGATCCCGGTCGACCAGATCGTCCTCGAGCTACCGAGGGCGGCCTTCCCCGGCCTCACCGGACAGATCCTGGCGGCGATCCTCGCGGGGGGCGCGTTCGCCGCCTTCCTGTCCACCGCGTCCGGGCTCGTGATCTCGATCGCGGGTGTCATCGGCCAGGACGTGCTGCGCCCCGCCCTGGCCCGGGTGACCGCCGGGGACAGCGGGGTCATCCAGAGCTTCCGGCTCGCGACGGTGGTCGCAGTCGTGGTGCCGTTCCTCGGATCGGTCCTCACCTCGCCTCTGGGACTGGCACGCACGGTCAACCTCGCGTTCGCCATCGCCGCCTCGACGTTCGCACCCCTGCTCCTGCTCGGCGTCTGGTGGAGAAGGCTGTCGGTGCCCGGCGCCTTCGCGGGCCTCGTCGTGGGGGGTGGCCTGGCCACGACGGCGACCATCGTCACGGTCGTGCTGCGGCCGGAACCGGGCTGGCTGGCCACGGTGCTCGCCCAGCCGGCCGCCTGGTGCATCCCGGCGGCCTTCGTCACCGCGATCTCGGTGTCCCTCCTGACGCCGAACCGGATTCCGGTGGGGACCGCCAAGATCCTCGCCCGTCTGCACACACCCGAGGGCGTCGAGCTGCAGTCACTGAGGTGACACGTTCGGGGCGTGCGTTCGGGGAGCTCAGCCTTCGACCATCGCCGGCGGAACGGCCAGCACCGGGACCCGGGCATCCAGGACGATCTGCTGCGCGATGCTGCCGAGCAGGACCTTGCCGACGGCCGAACGACGTCGCAGGCCGACGACCAGAAGGCACGCCCGGACCCGCTGCGCCTCCTCGAGAACCCCTTCTGCGACGTCACCCGCGACGGGGCGCCGAATGACGAAGCTGACACCGGTGCCGCGCAGATAGGTCTCGAGCTCCTCGAGAGTCTCCGGACCGGCGTATCTCGGGGCCTCGTAGTCCTGCTCGGACGTGGTGTGGATGACGACGAGGGTCATCCGTCGACGCCTGGCCTCCTCGACCGCGAGTCGCACAGCGGCCCGGCTCGACGGTCCTCCTGCATAAGCGACCGCAACTGTCATGCGTCTACCGTGGCACCGATCGGGGCCAGGCGCGCGTCAGTCGGTCACCGAATCCGTCACGATCCCGGAATCCGGACCGCCGCCAGCTGTCGTGACTGGGCGACGAGCCGGCCGGTGGAGTCCCAGATCCTCGCATCCTCTTCCAGCAGCGTGGCCGCGAAGTTGTCGGTCGCCAGCTCGACCTGGAGCCAGCCGGCAGCCGGAGCGGCTCGCACGTGGCCGCTGAACTCGAGGGTCGGCGCCCACCCCATCAGTCCGAGGTCGAAGGCCACCGGAGGAAGCGCGTCGAGGAAGAACAGCAGGGAGAGCGCGTCGGCCGGGCGGCCGTCGGCGAACCTGACCCATCCCCGTATCCGCCCCTGCCGCGACGGTTGCCCGAGGGCCCACATCGCCGTCGACGGATCCAGTCTGAGCTCGACGCGGTGCATGAGGGGTGGGAAGGGGACAGGACTCTCGCCGGGAAAGTCATCGAGCCCGACACACTCCTGCGGCGGCGGCATCTCCGGCGGGGGCGCCTGCCGATGGACCGGCTCCGACATCGCGGCGAGGTCGCCGAACGTCGCGAGTGCGCGGATGCGTTCGACCCGGGTGCCGGCGTCCTCCTGCCAGAGCGAGACCTGTCCGGTGGAGATCGTCCGGCCGACCCGCACGACCTCCGGCTCCACCGCATACGGACCGGGACTGGCCGCCGAGAGGAAGTGGGCGGACAGCGCGAGGCAGTCGGGATGACCGCCGTCAGCGTCGAGCAGCGGATGCAGTCCTGCGGCGAGCCGGGCCATCGCGAAGCCACCGTTGACCGCGTTGCCGATGGTCCAGCCCTCGAGCAGCTCGGGTGCGGCGAGCGCCCGGTCGAACTCGCTCACCCGCCCCTCCGCCTCGGACTCGGACGCCGCTTCCGTCGCAGGTGAGAGGTCGCGCATGGCCGCCAGTCTGCCAGCGCGCGACCCTCCGCTGCGCATCGGGTGATCGGACGAGGCGAGCCGGCCAGCGTCAACGCCGGCGAGCCGGTTGACGTCCACTCGGCGGACGCCTCGACGGTGTCCGTCTCACACCTAATCGCCCCGAAGGAGCAGACATGTCCATCCGATCCCGCTTCGTGAGCGCCCTCGCCGCTCTCCTGTTGTCGACGTCGGCCGCCGCCGCTGTGGCGCCTGCTGCGTCTGCCGCCCCGTACTGCGGCATCGTCTGGGGCTCGCTCGCCAAGAGCGCCAGACCGCTGAGCACCGGTGCCGTCGTCGGGGTGCGCTCCGGGCGGCATGCCTGCTTCGACCGCCTCGTCATCGATCTGCGGGCCGCGTCGCGCCCGGGGTACGACGTCCGCTACGTGAGCAGCGTTCACGCCGACGGATCGGGAGCGGTGGTCCCCCTGCGTGGCGGCGCAGCGATTCGCGTCATGGTCGACGCACCCGCCTACGACTCCCAGGGCCGCGCCACCTACCTGCCGACGAACAGGCGCGAGCTCGTTGACGCGAGCGGCTACCGCACCTTCCGCCAGGCCGCGTGGGCAGGGTCGTTCGAGGGCCGGACCACGATCGGGCTCGGAGTCCGGGCCAGGCTGCCGTTCCGCGCCTTCACGCTGACCGACAGCGCGACCGGCACCACCCGGCTCGTCGTCGACGTCGCGCACCGGTGGTGATGAGAGCACTCTCATCCCAGATGAGAGGACTGTCATCGCTGTGAGCGTGACCCATCCTCGCCCACGGGCGAGGATGGATCCATGCTCACGAGGGGACGGATGGTCTGGGTCGTCTTCGGCGTGCTCGCCGCAGTCGCCCTGGGAGTCCTCGTGGCTATCGCCGGCCAGCGGAACGAGCCGGCCCTGGGAGAGCCGCTCGACCTCGAGTCCCCCGCTCCGGCGGTCACACTCTCGCCGGCTCCGGATGGGTCCGTGCCGGGCCAGACCGCATCCGCCACACCATCGGCCACCCCGAGCCCGAGCACCGCGCAGACGACCCCCACGGCATCCCGGACGACCGCCGTCGTGCCACAGGAGCCCGTGCTGGTTCCTGATGATGATGACGAGGACGGAGATGACGAGGACGATGATGACGACGACGATGACGACGACTGAGTACTGAGACGACTGAGCACTGAACTGAGCACGGACGGCAGAGGATCATGACGATGGATGCAGAAAGGGCCGCCGGTGGGCCCGGCCGGGCTCCGCGGCGGTTCCGGCTGACCCTGCGGCGCCGCATCGTCGGGTCGATCGCGGCCCTGTCCGCCATCGGACTGCTCACCGCCGGGCTCGCTGCCCTCCTGGTCGAGCGCGAGCGCATCGAGGACAGCGTGCGGCTCAGCCTGACGCAGGAGATCGGCGAGTTCAGGGAGCTCGCCGACAACGGCATCGACCCCGAGACCGGCGCCCGCTTCGCCGACCCCGGGGCCCTCGTCACCGTCGCGATGCAACGCAACATCCCCGACGCCAACGAGATCTCCATGGGGTACGTGCCACAGGGCACCATCGTGCCCCCCGATAGCGCGGGAGCGGTCCATGGCGAGGATGCCTTCAGGGTGGAGGTCACGCGGCACACGACCACCGCATACGGCACGTATTCCTCCCCGGCCCATCCGGACATCCTGTATGCGGTGCTCCCGATCGCGTCAGACGGTGGGCTCGCGCACTACGTCATCGCGCACGACATGCGCGCGGAGTACCGCGAGCTGGGCGGCACGATCCGCGTCTATGCGATCGCCGCCTTCGTGGCTTGGCTGGGCCTGATCCTCTCCGCCTGGATGCTGGCCCGGCGCATCCTCGCCCCGATCGACGAGCTGAGCACGACGGCGGACCTGATCAGCGAGACCGACCTGAACCGACGCCTGACCGTCACCGGCGGCGACGAGATGGCCGGGATGAGCATGACGTTCAACCGCATGCTCGACCGGCTGCAGGCGGCTCTCGGCGCCCAGCGACGAATGCTCGATGACGCAGGCCATGAGCTGCGAACCCCGATCACGATCCTGCGCGGCCACCTCGAGCTCATGAACAGCGAGGACCCGGCCGACGTCGAGTCGACCCGGGCTCTCGCGATCGACGAGCTCGACCGGATGAACCTCCTGGTGCAGGACCTGCTGCTGCTCGCCAAGGCCGAGCGGCCCGACTTCCTCACGCGCCAACCGGTCGAGCTGCACCTGCTCGTCGAGGACGCGCGCGACAAGGCGAGCGGCCTGGGCGAGCGGCAGTGGCTGCTCGACCCGTGCGAGCCGATCACGATCGAGGCCGATCCCCGACGGCTCACGCAGGCGCTTCTGCAGCTGGCGAGCAACGCATACCGGGTGACCGCCGACGGTGACGTCATCGCCTTCGGGTGCGCCAGCAGCGCCCACGGGATCCAGATCTGGGTGCGCGACACCGGTCCCGGAGTGCCGGTCGAGGACCGTGAGCGGATCTGGAACCGGTTCCAGTCAGGGACGGGTGTGAGCACTGGCGGCACCGGCCTGGGGCTGGCCATCGTCAAGGCGATCGTCGAGGCCCACGACGGCACCGCGAGCGTGACGGCTGCGACCCCGGCCGGAGGGGCGAAGTTCGTCATGGAGCTGCCGGCTCGGCCACGAACCGGCGGTGGCACACCCGGCATACTGACCGAGGTGATCACGGTCGAGCGGAGCGCCGACGGCGACGTCCCGCCACCGGACCCCGCCAACGACACCCAGGTGCGCAACCGCACCCACGCACGCACCGAGGATCTGCCGCTCGCGGATCGTCTCCTCGGTCCACGGAAGGAGTGACCGGTGAGCCGGATCCTCGTCGCCGAGGACGAGAGCCGGATCGCCTCGTTCATCGCCAAGGGCCTGACCGCCAGCGGGCTGAGCCCGATGGTCGTCGAGGACGGTCCGACCGCGATGGCCATGGCGCTGACAGGCGAGTTCGACCTGATGATCCTCGACATCGGCCTTCCGGGAATGGACGGCTTCGAGGTGCTGAGCCGCATCCGTGACGGGGGCTCGTCACTGCCTGTCATCATCCTGACGGCCCGCGACTCGGTCGCCGACACGATCGCGGGTCTCGAGGGCGGCGCCGACGACTACATGCAGAAGCCGTTCAGCTTCGGCGAGCTTCTCGCGCGCATCCGGTTGCGGCTGCGGACCGCGCAGAACGGGACTACCGCGGCCGATCCCGCGGCGACCGTCATCACGGCCGGCGACATCACCCTCGACATGCGCACCCGACGCGTCACGGTGGGAGGCAAGGAGAGCGATCTCAGCTCACGGGAGTACGTCCTGCTCGAGACCTTCATGAGACACCCCGGACACGTGCTCACGCGAGAACAGCTGCTGAGTCACGTCTGGGGTTACGACTTCGACCCCGGGAGCAACGTCGTCGACGTCTACGTCCGCTACCTCCGCAAGAAGATCGGAAGCGACACGATCGAGACGGTGCGCGGCATGGGGTACCGGCTGCGGACCTGAGGCCGTCGTCGACCGCCGTTGTCGACCGCTGAACGAGGGAGCCGCCCGTCGGTCGGATTCCTCACCCGCCGCTGTTGCCGCCGACAGCGTTGTCTCGTTGGATAGAGGGACGTGCCGACGATGTCACCTTCGTGAGGAGATCCCATGACCGAGAGCAGTCTCGCCCCCACCGCCGAGTTCGCCGCCCAGGCCAACGGCCGACCCGAGCTGTTCGACCAAGCCGACGCCGACTACGAGGTGTTCTGGGCCGAGCAGGCGCGCAGCCGCATCTCGTGGGCGACCGACTTCCAGACCACGCTGGACTGGAGTGAGGCTCCGTTCGCCAAGTGGTTCGTCGGCGGTGCGCTGAACGTCGCATACAACTGCGCCGACCGGCACGTCGAGGCGGGCAACGGGGATCGCGTGGCGATCCACTTCGAGGGCGAGGGCGGCGACACCCGCACGATCACGTATGCGGACCTCGCCCGCGAGGTCAAGCGCACCGCCAACGCGCTCGAGTCCCTCGGGGTCTCGACCGGGGATCGGGTGGCGATCTACATGCCGATGATCCCGGAGACGGTGTTCACCATGCTCGCCTGCGCCCGGATCGGTGCTCCGCACTCCGTGGTCTTCGGCGGCTTCTCTGCGGACGCGCTGCGCTCTCGGATCGAGGACGCCGAGGCCAAGGTCGTCGTCACCACCGACGGTCAGTTCCGCCGTGGCAAGCCGGCGCCGCTCAAGGCTGCGGTGGACGCCGCACTCGAGGGTGGATCCACGGTCGAGAAGGTCCTCGTCGTGCGTCGCACCGAGGGTGACGTCACGTGGCACGAGGGCCGTGACGTCTGGTGGCATGAGGTCGTCGATGCCGCGTCGGACGAGCACGAGGCCCAGCCGCACGACTCCGAGCACCCCCTCTTCATCCTGTACACCTCGGGTACGACCGGGAAGCCCAAGGGCATCCTCCACACCAGTGGCGGCTACCTCACCCAGGCCGCCTACACGAACTCCGTCGTCCACGACGTCCACCCCGAGAGCGACGTCTACTGGTGCACCGCCGATGTCGGCTGGGTGACCGGCCACAGCTACATCGTCTACGGCCCGCTGGCCATCGGCGCGACCCAGGTGATGTACGAAGGCACCCCCGACACCCCGCACCAGGGTCGGTGGTGGGAGATCGTCGAGAAGTACGGCGTGACGATCCTGTACACCGCACCCACCGCGATCCGTACCTTCATGAAGTGGGGCGACTCGATCCCGGCGAAGTTCGACCTGTCCTCGATCCGGCTGCTCGGTTCGGTGGGCGAGCCGATCAACCCCGAGGCCTGGAACTGGTACCGCAAGCACATCGGCCATGGCGAGGCGCCCATCGTCGACACCTGGTGGCAGACGGAGACCGGCGGCATCATGATCAGCCCCCTTCCCGGCATCACCGAGCTCGAGCCCGGGTCTGCGCAACGTCCCATCCCGGGAATCAGCGCCGAGATTCTCGACGACGAGGGTCAGCCGACGCACGAGCCGGAGAAGGTCGGCTACCTCGTGCTGACGAAGCCGTGGCCGGGCATGCTGCGGGGCATCTGGGGGGACCCGGAGCGCTACAAGGAGACGTACTGGAGCCGGTTCGGCCCCGAGTACTACTTCGCCGGTGACGGGGCGAAATACGACGAGAAGGGCAACATCTGGCTGCTCGGCCGGGTCGACGACGTCATGAACGTCTCGGGTCACCGACTGTCGACGGCCGAGATCGAGTCATCGCTCGTCGCGCACCCGAAGGTGGCCGAGGCCGCGGTCGTCGGCGCGGCGGACGACACGACGGGTCAGGCGGTCTGCGCCTTCGTGATCCTGCGGGAGGAGGCGGTCGAGGAGGCGGACGAGGTCGGCGAGGGCGGCGACCTGGTCCAGGAGCTGCGCAACCACGTCGCGAAGGACATCGGTCCCATCGCGAAGCCCCGCACGATCATGATCGTCCCCGAGCTGCCCAAGACCCGGTCGGGAAAGATCATGCGGCGTCTGCTGCGCGATGTCGCCGAGCACCGAGAGGTCGGCGATGTCACGGCCCTCGCCGACTCCAGTGTCATGAGCCTCATCAAGGAGGGCATGGCCGCCCCGGCGGACTGACGGAGGACCTCCGCGCCGTGACGGACGGTGTGCCGGACGGTGTGGCGGTGGTTATCGATGGTGGTGGCCACCGCTGCGCCGTCCCTCGTGTTGTCCACAGTGGGGTGGGGTGTCGGGCGTGTCGGGGTGTGGTGCCGAGCGCGGTGAATCCCGTTTGTGGATAACCCGATTCGGTAGGTAGCACTGTCAGTGGCGACCTCTAGCGTTGTCGTCATGGACCTCATCAGTGTCGATGACGACACCAGCACCGAGCACCCGACCGACCACCAGAGCAGCCACTCGGCGAGCGGCGCCCCCGAGGCTGCCGGGCGGGCGCTGAGCACCGCCGACATCGCCGCGTTCATGGCCCGGCTCGCGGTGGCCTGCCCGGTCGGGGACGACCCGTCCCGGATCGAGCGGATCGGCGTCCTGGAGGCGCTCAAGGGTGCGGCGGCGGCGGCGCAGGTCCACGACCTGGTCGCCTTCGCCGACTCCCAGGTCGCCGACCAAGCCGCGAGGGGGGTCACAGCCCGCGACCGGGGCTCCGGCATCGGCGCCCAGGTCGCCCTGGCCTGTCGACAGTCCCCGCACAAGGGTGGCCGGATGCTGTCCACCGCGAGGGCACTGATCGACGACCTGCCACACACCCTGGCGGCCCTGTCGAAAGGGGAGACCAGTGAGTACCGCGCGACCATCGTCGCCAAGGAGACAAGCGTCCTGGACGGTGCGGATCGGCGTCGGGTCGATGCCGAGCTCGCGTCCCGGCTGCCGGAGCTGGGCGACCGGCGGGTCGAGGCCGAGACCTGGGCGTGGGTGTACCGCCTCGACCCGCACGCCGCCGTCAAACGAGCCGCCAAAGCGCGCGCGGAGCGGCGGGTCACGATCCGACCCGCACCGGAGACGATGACCTACCTGAGCGGGCTGCTGCCCGTCCAGGACGGCGTGGCCGT
>JBAUUB010000231.1:0-4957 GCA_049582485.1 Dermatophilaceae bacterium | reverse complement strand
GATCTGGACCGGCCGTCAGCCCTCAGCCCTCAGCCCTCAGTCGTCATCGTCATCGTCATCGTGGTCATCGTCACCGTCGTCATCGTCGTCCCAGTCGTCGTCATCGCGATCGTCACCGTCGTCCCAGTCGTCATCGCGGTCCCACGACGACGAGCCGGAGGAGCTGGTGCCCGGCCGTGCGGCGGGTGCCGACGTGCTGGTGCTCGGACGAGCCGACGGCGTGGCGGATGACGTGGCGGCCGGCTGCGGCCCAGTCACCGACTCCGACGCCGTCGTCGTGGCCGACCCGGCGGATCCCGTCGGGCTCGAGCTCGCATCCGGCTCGGCGACCGACACGTTCGAGGTCGGCAGCACGAGCGGGGCGGTGTCCGTGGGGCTGGGGGCGCCGGAACTCGGCTCGGCCCGCACGGCGCCGGTCCACAGGAAGGCGCTGATTGCCCCTGTGAGGAGGAAGCCGAGGACGGCTGCGGCGATCTTCATCGTGTCACTCCTGGTCGGTGGTCGAGTGGAGTCCGAGGTTCGGACTCGTTCTCTTCCTCGACTCTCGCAACCGAACCCGTCAGGTCGATGAGATGGCCGTGAGAGACCTCTCATGCAGCCAGTCGGGCATCAGCGGCGCCCACCTGGGTCGGAACGCATAGAGCATCGTCAGCCGCAACCGCGTCGCCTCGGCGTAGGCCCGCATCCGTCGCGGCGTGACCCCGAGGTCCTCGGCGACCCGGTCGACGCGCTCGAGGACGACGTCGCGGTGGTGCCGTGACCACAGTCCCTGGTGGGTTCGCAGCTCGGCATGCACGGCGAGGTTTGCCAGGTCGCAGGCGGGCTCGGCCAGTGCGAGGGTGTCGAGGTCGAGCAGGCCGATGCGCCCGCCGTCCCAGAGCAGCTGTTTGTCGTGCAGGTCGCGGTGGCTGACGACTGCCGGGTCGGGCTCGGTCGCGCCCAGGTCGCCGCCGAGAGCCCGGCAGCGCAGGACGAGCTCACGCTGCAGGAGCGGCAGCGCGGCGAACTCGTGCGTGTGGTCCAACCAGGTGACCAGACCGGCCAGCTCGTCCGCGGCGGTATGCGCGGGCAGGGTCTCGCGCGAGGCGTCGGCTCGGGCGAAGCCCTGCCAGGCGTCGGCCCACGCGTCCCACGCGGCGGCCCAGGCGGCCAGGTCCATCGAGGAGCCGCCGGCATGAAGGTCCCGTCCGGGGACGACGGCCAGCTCGATCCGGCCCCGCTCCGCCTCGAGGACCTCGGCGGCGACGAACCCGGCCTCCGCGGCGATCCGGGCGCCCACGCGCGACCGGTGCGCCACCGCCTCCGAGGACCCGGGCCGCAGCACCTTGACGAACCGGTCCTCCAGGCGCGCGACGGCACGTCGCCCGAGTCGGTGGACCACGAGCCTGCCCTCGGCCGCGACGGCCTCGAGGTCGGGGAGCCGCCGATCGTGGCCGGGCCGGTTCAGGATGACCTCGTGCCGCGGCGCACCGGGGGGAACGTTGACGACGAGGCGCCCGGCCCGCAGCCGGTCTTCACGGTCGCGCCCCTCGATCCGGATGACCCGGCCGCCGTCGGCCTCGCCGGTTCGCTTCGGCCAGGCCCGTCCGACGACGACGACCTCGCCGTTCGCGCGGACCAGGTCTGGCACCGGTCCGGCCCGCGTCGGCCGAGGGCCGGCGGCCGCCGGCACCTCGAGGCTCACGAGAGCACGCCGTCGGTGAGGACCTGTTCGATCTCGTCGAGGCGTTCGGAGAGCTCGCTGCGCCAGGTCGGTGAGGCACCGCGGAACGGCTCGAGCAGGCGCATGACGAGGGCGTGCAGGGTCCACGCGTGCAGCGACCCGCGGCGCACCGGACGCGGGTAGGCCTCGACGAGGTGCGCCAACAGCCCCCAGCCACCGGTGCGTCGGAGCTCGGCCGCAGCGAAGCAGCCCAGGTCCTCGTGCGGGTCGCCGAGCCGGACCCGATCGAGGTCGATGATGGTGATTCCGCCGCTCTGGTCCCGGGTGCCGCTGTCCGCAGCCTCTCGACGGATCACCTGGTCTGCGGAGAAGTCCCCGTGCACGATGTGGGCGACGTCCCAGGCAGGCTCCGGGAGGCGCTCGAGCAGCGGGAGGATCCGCCCGGCCAGGTCGGGCGCGATCGCCAGGACGTCCGTGACGATCCGAGCCACCCGGTGCCGCGGCGGATCGCCCGGCGAGAGCATCCTCCAGATCCGCTGTCCGCCCACCGAGTCCGCGACCACGTGGATCGCGGCGAGCGCCGCAGCGGCATCCGCAGCGGCATCCGGGTCCGGAGCGTGGGCCAGGTCGACACCGTCGATCCAGGGCCAGACGGTGACGTAGCGGGACGTGGGGGTGTGAGGGTCGAGCACTGCTGCGCCGACCGGGATTCCGCGGGTGGCCAGCGCCGCCGCCGCACGCAGCCCGGGGCCGCGCCGGGCCGCGCTGACCCGGATCACCTCGGTGGTCGGGACGGTCGTGACCCCGGGTCCTGGCCGGGCGGTCGGAGCGAGCGGACCGCCGAGGTGGAGGTGGCCGCTGGTGTCGGGCTCCCCGCCGCGCAGCACGAGCCGGCGCAGCGCGTTGTACCGCAGCACCTCGACCTCACCGTGGGCGATCGCGGCGCCCAGATCCGGCAGCACGGGAGCGATGGTGGCCAGTCCGCGGTGCAGTTGCGGGTCCGTGTCGACCGGGCCGTGCAGCAGCACACCGTCCTCCTCGGGCAGATCGCGCATCTGCACTGCCAGCCCCCGCCGCGAGGCCCTCCGCCGGGCGTTGGCGATCTTCTCCGGCTGGTGACCGAGCAGGATCTGCACCCAGCCCAGCGGCCGACCCGTGCGCCGGCTGAGCAGACTCGCGCTGGTCGATCGTCCGGGTTTGTGTCGCAGCCCACCGGCGCATACCTCGGCCTCGACCAGCTCGCTCAGGCGAGCCGCATCGAGCACGGGGTATGCGCTGGTCAGCGGGTCGTTCATCGGCCGTGATGGACGGGTCATAACAGTCACGATCATCCTCCTGTAACAACCACGAGCGGCCGGGTGGACGCGATCGCAACCGGCCGGGTCCGTGCCGCGCCGGAGTCCGGTGGTGTGGGCGGGGAGACCTCGGTGACGCGCCCGTCCTCGACGCGCATGATCCGGTCGGCCTGGCGTGCGTGCTCGTCGTCGTGGGTGACGATGATGGTCGTGCGATCGGCCGTGAGGGCGGCGATCGCCTCGCGGACGGCGTCGGCGTTCGCCTCGTCCAGGCCGGTGGTCGCCTCGTCGAGGATGACGATCGGGGCGTCGCGCAGCAGGGCCCGGGCGACCGCGATGCGCTGGCGCTCGCCGCCGGAGAGGGTGACCCCCCGCTCGCCGACCAGGCTGTCGTAGCCGTTCGGCATCCGCTCGATGAAGCCGTCGGCGCGGGCGAGCCGGGCCGCGTGGCGGATGTCGTCCTCACGGGCGTCCAGGTTGCCGTGCCGGATGTTGTCCGCGATCGTGCCGCTGAGCAGCACGGTGTCCTGCAGCACCACGCTGAACTGGGCGCGCAGGTCGGCCAGGCGCACGTCGCGCACGTCCGTGCCGTCGATGCGGACCTGTCCGGCCACCGGGTCGAGCAACCGCGGCAACAGGGTCGTCAAGGTCGACTTGCCCGACCCGGACGAGCCGACGAGAGCGACCCGCTCCCCGGGCTCGATGTGGAGGCTGACGTCGGAGAGGACCGGGCCGTCGCCGTGGTCGACGGTGACCCCGACGAGGTCGATCCGGCCCTCGACCCGGCCGAGGTCGACGGGGTGCTCGGGGTCGACGATGTCGTTCTGGGTGTCGAGCAGGTCGGCGACCCGCTCCCCCGAGGCGGCGGCGCGGGCGATCCGGCCGGTGTACTTCGCGAGGTCGCGCAGCGGCTTCATCGCCGTCTTGAGATAGGTGAGGAAGATGACCAGGTCGCCCGGCGTCATCGCCCCTGCCGCGACGCGTGAGCCGCCGAACACGAGGACGATGGCGGTCGCGACGCCGATGAGGACGTCGGTGCGGCGCTCGAGCGCCGCGGCGAGCCGGCGGGCCTTGACACCCTCGGTGAGCGAGCGCTTGTTGCTCGCGGTGAAGCGGCGGGACAGCTCGCCCTGCAGGCCGTAGGTCTGGACGACCTGGATCGCGCCGAGGGTCTCCTGCGCGAGGTTCGCGAGGTCGCCCTCGTTGCGGCGGGTCTTGCGCGCCGCGGTCGTGATGTTCTCGGTGCTGGTCCGGGCGAAGACGACATAGACAATGGCCGCGCCGGCGACGACGACCGCCAGGGCGGGGTCGATCCAGAGCATGACGCCGGACATCGCGACGAGCGTGAACACGTTGACGATCAACGGCAGGCCGGCCGTGATGGCGACCTCCTGGAGCCGACCGACGTCGGCGACGAGCCGCTGGACGACGTCCCCGCTGCGCGTGGACGTGTGGAAGCGCCCCGAGAGGTGGGCGACGTGGTCGAAGACCCGCTGCCGCACGACGGTCGCGATGCGGGAGCCGGCGAGTGCGAACGCCACGGTCGCGAGGTAGTTGCTCACCGCCCGCATCCCGACGATCGAGATCGTCGCGAGACCGCACGCGAGAAGCAGTTGGGTCGTCGCGACCGGGCCGGGCTCGGCGAGGTCGGCGCCGAGGGATCTGGTGACCGCGTCCACGACGAACTTGACCGGCCACGGCTCCAGGACCCGGAAGGCCACCTCGAGGAGCAGGGCCAGCGAGCCCCCCGCGATCAGGGTCGCCTGCGGTCGCAGGTGCGGACGGATGACCCGCAGCGTGCGGCGCAGGGCGGAGCGCTCAGCCACGACGACCACCCGCTGCCATAGGCTCCGATGCACTGGGTGCACCAGGTGCAACCGATTCAATAGGAACGGATCCAGCGTCCTTGCTGTTCCTTCTGTGTCGGTTCGGGACGGCTGTGGGGACGGTCGGGATCTCCAGCCCCTCGACGACGCGCTCGAGGACCCGCGTCCACGAG
>JBAUUB010000230.1:0-3484 GCA_049582485.1 Dermatophilaceae bacterium | reverse complement strand
GTTGCATCCCAGAGATGCCCTTCCGGGTTGGTCGATCGGAGCTGTCGCAAGTCCCAATCTCCCACCACGGCAGGGCATCTCGCCATTACGCCACGCTCACCGAGCCCAACTCATCGGTGGATCCGGGCTAAGTATGCGGCGTATCGGGGAGCGCCGCGCAGGGGCCGGGCGGCACCCATCGCGTGTCCGCCCGCCGCTCGCGATTCCATCATCGTCATCTCGCCGCTGGCCCACGAAGGTACCGCTCAGATCGCGTCGCGCGCACGGCCGTCCATCGGCTTTACGGCCTCGAACAGGGGCAATACGTGCTCCGCACACTCGGCGGCCCACAGTGCCAGCAGATGGTGGTCCGCGTCCGTGAGCAGCCCGCCACGACGGATCGTGACCATGCGCGGGTCGCGCTCTTCGGGGAGGATCACACGATCAGCCTGCCAGTCCTCATACTCAGACTCCCTATCGGCTTACCGGTCGGCCCCCGGCGAAAGGAGGGCACGCTCAACGCGTGATACCGCGACAGGAATGCGCCCTTCGGGGTCAGCTGGTTTGAGCGTCGTGGAGGCGCTGCTGGAGGCGGTCCAGGCCGGCACGAATGAGGTCGCCGTATCCGTCGCTGGAAAGGGCGCTGCGGGCGCGCATGGCAGCATCGAGCTGTGCTCGGGCCGCGTCCAGTCGGCCTTGGCGCAGGTAGCCGTCGCCGAGGTTGAGGTGCAGGCTGGGCGCCATGGCGGCAGCCGACAGAATGCCCACGGATGCGAGATCCTCATCGGTGACGTGCGCGAACTCAGCCAGTGCCGCCTCGTCCCACGCCACCTCGCCCTCGAGCGAAGACTGCAGGTCGGCAAGGTAGTGAGCGATGACGCACCTTTGCGCGTGGTCAGTGTCGGTCGTGCCAGTCCAACAGTCGGATAGGGCATCGCGCCCCAGTTCCTTCTCGCCGCCCAGCGCGAGCCCCACGGCGCGAGTGATGGCTTCCCAGTCCGTCATGGCACCGACGCTACGACGGACGACCGATAACAGGTAACCCCGACGCGACAAGGGAGTCACCAGCGATCCCGCCGCTTGGCCGCTACCTTACGGTGACTCGCCGTCGCGGCACCTCCCCGGCTTCTCAAACGCACCCCGGAGCGGACGGTGTCACGCGAGTGCAGCACCCTGAGAGCCATCGGTTCGACTTGTCGAGGGGTCCTTCCCTGTTGGTGCGCCCAGCCGAATGGCGCGCACCGGGGCTACGCTGAAACTCGCTGCGACTTCGCCACGTTCGGGCGGATTCGCGATGAGTCCGACGAGGGTCGGCACATCCCTGACTAGAGCGAAACCCGCAGGCAGCTGGAGGCCCCCATGTCATACAACGAAGTTCTGGCTGACAGGATCCGTTCCGCGGTGTCCGCGGCTGCGGGTCCGGAGGGCTTTCGAGAGATCAAGATGTTCGGTGGCCTGTGTTGGACCGTCAACACCCACATGGCCGTTGGGACCGGCGCTGATGATCTGATGGTCTATGTCGGCAAGGACGGCACTGACCAGGCGCTCAAGGCCGGTGCTCGCCCGGCCACGATGGGGCAGAGAACCATGGGTGCCATGGTCCTGGTGGCAGCCGAGGACGTCTCCGACACCGATTCCCTCGATGCTTGGGTTCGCCCGGCAGTGGAAAGAGCACGGGCCAAGCCACCCAAGACCGGGAAGAAGTAGCTGAAAGCAACCCAGGCGGTGCTCGATCGACAAGCCGGCGAAGCCCCCTCGCCAAGCGGCGTTGATACCCGACATGACGCCGGCCACACCACTGGTCAGCTCCCGGCGCTATGACGCACCTTGGTAGCGGATGGACGTGGGACACGTTGGCGCCAGTCGGATTGTGCCCGCGCTATCCCGGGAGGGACCAAGTCCCCGCTCGGGGCCTCCTCTCGATCCCCGGGCCGGCCGGCCGCCTCGCCGTAGACTGCGGCGGTGAGCTTCGACGTCGAGGCCGACGCGTACGACCGCTTCATGGGCCGCTACTCCCGGTTGCTCGCACCGCAGCTGGTGGACCTCGCCGGGCTGCAGGTGGGCGACCGGGCGCTCGACGTCGGCTGCGGGACGGGGGCGCTGACCGGCGAGCTCGTCGCCAGGCTGGGCGCGTCGTCGGTGACGGCGGTGGATCCGTCCGAGCCTTTCGTCGACGCCGTCCGGACCCGATACCCGGGCGTCGAGGTGCACCGGGGGTCCGCCGAGGCGCTGCCCCTGGAGGCTGACGTGTTCGACGCAGCTCTCGCCCAGCTCGTCGTCCACTTCATGGCCGACCCGGTCGCGGGACTGGCCGGGATGCGACGGGTGGCCCGCCCCGGCGGCGTCGTGGTCGCCGCCGTGTGGGACTTCGCCGGGGGCGCAGCGCCGCTGAGCCTGTTCTGGAGGGCGGCTCGCGCGCTCGACCCGGCGGTCGTCGACGAGTCCCAGCGTGCCGGCGCGCGAGCGGGGCATCTGCCGGAGCTGTTCGCGACGGCGGGTCTGCGCGAGGTCGAGGAGACCCTCCTGTCGATCGAGCGCGAGCACGCCGACTTCGAGGAGTGGTGGGAGCCCTACACCGGCGGCGTCGGCCCTGTAGGGGCGTATGTCAGGACGCTCTCACCCGAGCACAGGGATGAGCTTCGCGACCGCTGCCGAGAGATGCTGCCCGATGGCCCGTTCACCCTCATCTCCCGCGCTTGGGCGACCCGCGGACACGCCTGAGCGGGCGGACAGCGAGGGTGACGCAGGCATCACCCGGGCGGTGGATACGGCCGTGTCGTGCTCGATGGCGGAAGACGAGAACATGGCTGGATACAGCCCGTCGAGTCCGGGGAGGTCGACACGGCGGATCGCGAGAGGTACTCCACATCGCTCCTCGTCGCCCAGTCGGGACAGTCCGAGCGTTCCCGATCACGACGACGCCCAGCATTGGGTGGAGAGACGCAGTTTGGGCGCGGTCATGACCCGAATTGGTGCCATTTCCCTTCGGAGATGACCGCGACGGAGCCGTCGATGACCTGGATTGCTGTCTGTTCGTCGATGGCGTAGGCGGGGCCCCCAATGTCGGCTGCCCACTGCTCGGCGTGGGCCATGGTGTTGGTCGGGAATAGGTCCAGGTGCGGGAAGATCGAGAAACCGACGATTCCCAGGGTGCGGTCGTTCGGGGCGGAGGGCCACTCCACGAAGTACTCCCCGATGCGGGGTGTCATCACCATGCTGCCGGCGCTGACTCCCACCCAGACCGTCTCCGGCAGCGACGGCAGCAGATCGGCCAGTCCCGACTCCCGTATCCAGTGGCAGAGGTATGTCGCGTCGCCGCCGTCGACCAACAGCACGTCGGCCTCGCGGACCCAAGGGACCCATCGTTGCGCGCCGATGGTGGGAAGTGCGGTGAGCTCGAGGACACCGAGGGAGGCCCACCCCAGACCGGTGAAATGCTGCCAGTCGGGCTCAGCGGCGACCAGACCGCGCACCGACGCCGGTCCGCACATCGGGTGGCCCCACT
>JBAUUB010000229.1:0-9309 GCA_049582485.1 Dermatophilaceae bacterium | reverse complement strand
CTCATCACCTGCGTCCGGAACGAGGGCGTCGAGGTCGACCGGGTTGCCGCTGGCGTCGGTGATGGTGACGGTCTCGAGCAGCGCGGCGAGCGCCTTGCGGCGGGTGACCTCACTGACCATGGCCGGGATCTGGCCCTGCTGGTCGACGGCCTGGGCGAACTGGTTCGGGTCCATGCCGTACTGCTGGGCCTGCATGATGAGGTACTCGACGAGGTCGCCCTGCTCGGCCCGGATGTCGTTCTTCTCGGCGAGGGTGTCGAGGATGAACTGGAGCTTGAGCGAGCGACGGGTGCTCTCGTCGACCTCGGCGCGGTGCTCGTCGTCCTCGAGCCGGCCCTCGCCCTCGAGGTGGGAGTTGACCTCGGCCTCGACGATCGCGTCCGGGACCGGAACGTCGACGACCTCGAGCAGGTGCTCGACGAGCTTGTCGCGGGCCTCGATGCCCTGGCGGTACTTCG
The DNA here is from genome assembly GCA_049582485.1 of Dermatophilaceae bacterium. Classification (GTDB taxonomy): domain Bacteria; phylum Actinomycetota; class Actinomycetes; order Actinomycetales; family Dermatophilaceae; genus F2B08. The sequence continues at coordinate 8,851 of JBAUUB010000229.1, read as the reverse complement.
CGGCCTGCTCGGCCTGGTTGACCAGGTCCGCCTTGAGCTCCTCGAGAGTGTCGAACTCGGACGCCATCTGCGCGAACTCGTCGTCGGCCTCGGGCAGCTCGCGGACCTTGACGGACTGGACGGTGACGGCGCAGTCGGCAACCTGTCCGGCCCGGTCGCCACCGGCCAGCGGCGCGGTGAAGTCCGTGCTGTCGCCCGCACTCAGGCCGATGAGTGCCTCGTCCATGCCCTCGAGCATGTTCGCGGAGCCGACCTCGTAGGAGACACCGGTGACGGAGTCGATCTCCTCGCCGTCGATGGACGCGGTGAGGTCGATCGAGACGAAGTCGCCGTCCTCGACGGCGCGCTCGACGCCCACGAGGCTGCCGAAGCGCTCGCGCAGGGTCGTCAGGCGCTCCTCGACCTCGTCCTCATCGGCGACGGCGTCGGCGACCTCGAGGGTCAGGCTGTCCATGTCGGGCAGCTCGACCTCGGGCCGGACATCGGTCTCGACGGTGAAGGTGAGCTCCTGCCCCTCCTCGAGCGGGACCTGGGTGATCTCGACGCTGGGCTGACCGATTTCACGCACCTGCTGCTCCTCGATCGCCTGACCGAAGAACTGCGGCATGGCGTCGTTGACGGCCTCCTGCAGGACGGCGCCGCGACCGATGCGCTGGTCGATGATGCGGGCCGGAACCTTGCCGCGGCGAAAGCCGGGCACCTGGATCTGCGACCCGATGGTCTTGTAGGCGGCGTCGATGCTCGGCTTGAGCTCGTCGTAAGGGACCTCGACGGTCATCTTGACGCGGGTGGGGCTGAGCTTCTCGGCGTCGCTCTTCACAGCAGGAACTCCAGGGTTGGGATCGGATGGCGGCATGGGGCGCGACAGGGGGTCGGTCCCGGGCTGGAGCGGGTGACGAGAATCGAACTCGCGTAGCCAGTTTGGAAGACTGGGGCTCTACCATTGAGCTACACCCGCGGGCGCAATCGGGCAGCCGTTTGGCCGCACTGACAGCAAGGGCTAGCCTAATGGCCGCTGCCGCGCTCGGTGAAATCGTCTATCGGCCCCTCGTGATCCGGCCCACCCGATGATGCGCCCGCTCGGCACCGGGGTATGGCGCAGGTTGGTAGCGCGTCCGCTTTGGGAGCGGAAGGCCGCCGGTTCAAATCCGGCTACCCCGACAGCTCGGACGAAACGACGCGCCAGCGTCGGCTTCGTCCTGCTGTCGGGGAGCGGGACGCGACGTCGGCCCCCGGCTACCCCGACAGATCCACCCGCCAACCGGTCCGACACTCCCTCAACCGGTGCGAGACATCACGCCGAACCGGTAACTACGCGCCAAACGCGGGTTGGGGGCGGGGGGTGGCGCGGATATCGTGGATGACGCGGCCGGCGCGCATTCCCTTGGCCTCGAAGCCATCGGTGGGCCGCCAGGGCGGGCGCTCCCCCACGATGACATCCCATCCGCGCCCCTCGACCTCGGCCAGCGCCGTCAGGGTGTGCTGGGCGTAGTGGTCCTGGTCGGTCGCGACGAGCAGCTCCCCACCCGGGGCGAGGCGGTCGGCGATCAGCCCGAGCGTCAGCGGTGAGATGAACCGCCGCTTGGCATGACCCTTCTTCGGCCAGGGGTCGGGGAAGAACAGGTGTACCGCGTGCAGCGACGTCGCCGCCAGCCGGTCGCGCAGCAGGAACACCGCGTCGCCCATCGCGACCCGCAGGTTCGGCACGCCGGCCTCGTCGGCGGCCGCCATCATCCGGGCGATGCCCGGAGTGTGCACGTCGACCGCCAGCAGGTCGTGGTCCGGGTGGGTCCGGCAGTATGCGATGGCGGCCGCCCCGTGTCCGCACCCGATCTCGAGGACGAGCGGGGCGACCCTGCGGAACGCGGTCCCCTGGTCGAGCGGACCCTCGGGGATCTCTCGCTGGGGCAGGAAGCGCGCCATGCGCTCCTGCGTCAGAGCCGAGCGGCGACCGCGTCTGGCCGCATAGGAGCGGACCCAGTCTCGGGCGGGACCGGCGGTGCCGTGGACCGTCACTCGCGCCAGATGACGACGGCCGCGCGGTCGTCGGAGGACCCGGAGCGGGCGATGCGGCAGGACTGGTCCGCCAGTCCGGAGAAACCCACGGACCGGCCGCGGTCGGCCTGGCCGAGGAGTCGGTCGATTCCGTCGTCGAGCTCGCTCTCCCGGTCCTCGATGAGTCCGTCGGTGTAGAGCATCAGCGCATCGCCGCGGGAGAGGACGCCCTGGACGCGCTTGTAGCGGAAGTCGTCGACGACGCCGAGCGGTGGGCCGCTGGCGGGCACCATCGACCAGCCGCCCGAGGACGCGCACAGGTGCAGCGCGGGCGGGTGGCCGGCGGACCCCACGGAGTAGGCGCCGGTCTCGAGGTCGACGGCCACATGGACCGCCGTGGCGAAGCCCTCGCGCCAACGCTGGCGACCGAGGAAGCCGTTGGCCGCCTCGAGGAACTCGTCGGCCGAGACGGCCGTGAGGAGACCACCGAACGCGCCGGACAGGAGCAGCGACCGGGTGCCGGCCTTGGTGCCCTTGCCGCTGACGTCGACGAGGGCGATCTCGAGCCGATGGACGGAGGGGTTGAGCGAGGCGACGACGAAGTCGCCGGAGAACGAGTCGCCGTTGGCGCTGTAGACGGCGGACTCGGCCGACCAACCGCGCGGTAGGGCCGGTAGCTCCCCCATCCGCCGCAGCCGGTCGCGCAGGTCGACGAGGATCCGGTCGCCGCCGATGCCCTGCACCCCGATCCGAGCGCGTGAGCGGGCCACCCAGAACATCAGCGAGGACACCGCGACGAGCACGACGAGCGCCCCGAGGAAGGCCGGCTTGCTGTTGTCGAAGACGAACCGGGCCGACAGCATGACGAGCAGCAGCGCGACGTAGGCGATGATCAGGTACTTCGGCGCGAGGAACAGGCCGGCGAACACCGCGATGCCGATCAGCGAGGCCCACGGGGTGAGCGTCTCGTGGGCGACCAGGCCGTAGAAGGTGACCGCCGTCCAGAGCAGCGTGATCGTCAGGACCAGCAGCTGGGTGCCCATCGGGCCGAGGGCACGCCGGACCGTCCGCACCGTGCGGGCTGCGGGCAGTCGCGCGACGCGACCATCCGTCGTCAGCTCGTGGTCGACGATCATTCGTACACCTTCGTGACGGCAGCCAGGGACAGCGTCATGCTACGTGGGTGCGCTGACGAGGGAAAGACCGTGGGACACGAATTGATAACGGCGACGACCGTGGTCGTTCGAGTTCCGAGCCGTGTCAACGCCGTTGGGCAAGCATTCGGCAAAGCCGGGTTTGAGCCGCTGTGACCGGTCGTCACCGCTCTCCGCCACGGTGGGCCCGCAGCTCGAGTCACTCAGCCGGCTCGGGCAACGTCCCATCGGCCTCGTAGGCCTCGATCATCGCGAGTCGACGGCTGTGCCGCTCTCCCTCGCTGAACGGCGTGGACAGGAAGGTGCGCACCATCGTGCGAGCCTGCTCCACGGTGTTCATCCTGGCGCCGATGGAGATGACCCGGGCGTCGTTGTGCTCGCGCGCCAGCTGGGACAGCTCGTCGGAGTAGCACAGCGCCGCGCGCACACCGGCGACCTTGTTCGCGGCGATCTGCTCACCGTTGCCCGACCCCCCGAGGACGACCCCGAACGATCCGGGCTCGGACGCCACGGCCTCGGCCGCCCGCAGGACGAAGACCGGGTAGTCGTCCGCCGCGTCGAACTCGAAGGGCCCGTGGTTGACGACATCGTGTCCGTCTGCCCTGAGGATGTCGACGAGGTCGTTGAGCAGGTCGTACGCGGCGTGGTCGCCGCCGATGTGCACGCGCGCCATGTGCCAGGCCGCCTTTCAGTCGGTCGTCTCGAAGATCGGACCGACGGTGCGGGTCCGCTTGAGCTCGAAGAAGCCGTCGGTCCCGGCGACGAGGACGCAGCCGTCCCAGAGCCGCCCGGCCGCCTCACCCTTGGGGGCTGGGGTCACGACGGGGCCGAAGAACGCCACGTCGTTGACGGCGATGACGGGCGTGCCCACGTCGTCGCCCACGAGGTCCATGGCCCTGGCGTGCGAGGCGCGCAGCTCCTCGTCGACCGAGTCGCCGGTCGCGGCGTCGGCGAGCTCGGCCGGCAGTCCCACCTCGGAGAGCGCCTGCTCGATGACGGCCGTGAGGTCCTGCATGCCCTGATGGTGGATGCGCTCACCCATGGCGTCGTAGAGCGGCTTGACGACGTCGCGTCCGTGCTCCTTCGCCGCCGCGATGACCACCCGCACCGGTCCCCACCCGTTGTCGAGCATGGCCCGGTAGTCCTCGGGGAGGTCACGGCCCTCGTTGAGCACTGACAGCGACATCACCGACCACGTGACATCGATGGGACGGACCTTCTCGACCTCCATGATCCAGCGCGACGTCATCCATGCCCAGGGACACAGCGGGTCGAACCAGAACTCCGCGGCATCGCGCGTCGTCTCGGTGTCAGTCGTCTCGGTGTCAGTCGTGTCGCTGTCAGTCGAGTCGGTGTCAGTGGTCGCAGTCATGCCGTCCATCCAATCACGATGCACGTCGCCGTCCGGGCTCGTGGAAGGATGGCTGCGCCTTCCACGCAACCCGTCCTGAAGGAGATCCCCACCTGTGCCCGGCACCAACCTGACCCGCGACGAGGCGGCCACCCGGTCCGCGCTCGTCTCGGTCTCGACCTACCGGATCGAGCTCGACCTGACGACCGACGAGCGGACGTTCGCGACGGCGAGCACCATCTCGTTCACCGCCGAGGAGGGAGCCGAGACCTTCGTCGACTTCGTCGGCGTCTCCGTCGACGAGATCGTGCTCAACGGCCGCCCGCTCGACCCCGCGGACCACTACGCGGACTTCCGCGTCCGGCTGCCCGGACTGGCACCGGAGAACACCGTCACGATCAGGGCGACCGGCGCATACACGAACACCGGAGAGGGGCTGCACCGATTCGTCGACCCGGTCGACGGCGAGGTCTACCTCTACAGCCAGTTCGAGGTCCCGGACAGCCGGAGGATGTACCCCGTCTTCGAGCAGCCCGACCTCAAGGCCACCTTCGAGCTGCACGTGACCGCACCCGCCCACTGGCAGGTCATCTCCAACTCCCCCACCCCCGACCCTGAGCCCACCGGCGCGGGCCACGACGGCGGGGCGCGCTCCGTGTGGCGGTTCGCCCCGACCCCGCGCATCTCGAGCTACATCACGGCGCTCGTCGCCGGCCCCTACGACGTCGTGCGCGACACCGTGACCAGCCGCCGCGGCGAGGTGCCGCTCGGCATCTTCTGCCGCAAGTCGCTGGCGCCCTATCTCGACGCGGACAACCTCTTCGACGTCACCAAGCGCGGCTTCGCGTTCTTCGAGGAGGAGTTCGACTGCGAGTACCCCTTCGAGAAGTACGACCAGATCTTCACGCCCGAGTACAACATGGGCGCGATGGAGAACGCCGGCTGCGTGACCTTCAACGAGGTCTACGTGTTCCGCTCCAAGGTCCCCCAGGCCCTCGTCGAGCGCCGCGCCCTGACCGTCCTGCACGAGCTGGCGCACATGTGGTTCGGCAACCTCGTCACGATGAAGTGGTGGAACGACCTCTGGCTCAACGAGTCGTTCGCGGAGTGGGCCTCGACGACCTGCCAGGCGGAGGCGACGCAGTGGACCGACGCGTGGACCACCTTCGGGACGATGGAGAAGGACTGGGCCTACCGGGAGGACCAACTCTCGACGACCCACCCGATCGTCGCCGAGATCCACGACCTGCGCGATGTCGAGGTCAACTTCGACGGCATCACCTACGCCAAGGGAGCCTCGGTCCTCAAGCAGCTCGTCGCCTACGTCGGCCGGGACGCCTTCCGCGACGGCCTGCGGGCCTACTTCGCCGACCATGCGTGGGGCAACACGACCCTCGCCGACCTGCTGCGCGAGCTCGAGCGCACCTCCGGCCGCGACCTGCACTCCTGGTCGGCCGCCTGGCTCGAGACCGCCGGCGTGAACACCCTTCGCCCGGAGCTCGAGACCGACGACTCCGGGACGATCACCTCCGCCGCCATCGAGCAGACCGCTCCGCACACCCATCCGACCCTGCGTCCGCACCGGCTGGCGGTCGGCGTGTATGCGGTGGACAGGGGGCGCCTGCAGCGCACCGACCGCATCGAGATCGACGTCCACGGCGCGAGCACCGAGGTGCCCGAGCTGGTCGGACGGCTCATGCCCGACCTGATCCTCGTCAACGACGACGACCTCGCCTACTGCAAGATCCGCCTCGACCAGACCTCCCTCGAGACCGGGCTGAGCTACCCGCGCGGCTTCACCGCGTCGCTGCCCCGGGCGCTCTTCCTCGCCTCGGCGTGGGACATGACGCGCGACGCCGAGATGGGGGCGCGCTCCTTCATCGACCTCGTCCTGCAGACGATCCCGGGCGAGACCGACTCGACCCTGCTGCGCACCCTGATCCAGCAGCTGCAGACGGCGCTGTTCTCCTACGTCGACCCGGCCCGCCGCGAGGAGACGCGGGCCCGGGTGCGCGACGCGTTCTGGCAGCTGGCGACCGAGGCCCAGCCCGCGAGCGACGCCCAGCTGCAGCTCGTCATGGCCGCCTGCGCGGTCACCGGCCAGGGCGACGACACCTCGTTCGCCGCGGGCCTGCTCGACGGGTCCCGCACCCTGGACGGTCTCGTCGTCGACTTCGAGATGCGCTGGACCCTGCTCACCGCCATGACCGCCGCCGGGCACGCGGACGCCGACGTGATCCGGGACGAGCGCGAGCGCGAGGACACCGCCACCGGCCGCGAGCGCGCTGCGCGGGCCCGGGCCGCGCGTCCGACCGCGGAGGCCAAGGCCGAGGCGTGGGAGGCCGCGGTCGTCGGCAACGACCTGCCCAATGCCGTCGTCGGGGCGACCGCGCTCGGCTTCGGGCGCCCCGGCGCGGATCCCGAGCTGCTGCGTCCCTACATCGGTCGCTTCCACGACATGCTCCAGCACGTCGAGGAGAAGGGCTCGCACGCCATCCTCGAGGCGGTCGTCCAGGGCTTCTACCCGAGGGCGCTCGCCTCCCGCGAACTGCTCGAGGCCACCGACGCATGGCTCGCCGAGCACACCGAGGCCGAGCCGTCGCTGCGCCGTCTCGTCATGGAGAACCGCGACCCCATCGAGCGAGCGCTGCGGGCGCAGCAGCGGGACGCGAGCGACGCATGACCATCGATTTCGCGGTCGTCCAGACGTGGCTGGTGACCGTCGGGCTGCGGATCGTCCTGGTCATCGTGGCCGCCGTCATCGGCCGGTGGCTGGTGCACCGGGCCATCGCGCGGGTCGTCGAGACGGTGACGGCGCGCAACAAGCGCTCGGACGAGGAGCGACCCGAGCGGGCGACCGTCAACCCGGATCGGCAGAACCAGCGGATCAGCACGCTCGGCTCACTGCTGCGCTCGATCACGACCTTCGCTATCGTCACGGTTGCCGTCCTCACCGTCATGGCGCTCCTCGGCCTGCCGCTCGGGCCGGTGCTCGCCTCCGCCGGCATCGGCGGCGTCGCCCTCGGCTTCGGCGCGCAGAGCCTGGTCAAGGACTTCCTCTCCGGCATCTTCATGATCTTCGAGGACCAGTACGGCGTCGGTGACGTCATCGACACCGGCGAGGCGATCGGCACCGTCGACGAGGTCGGCCTGCGGATCACCCGGCTGCGCGACGCCAACGGCGTCGTCTGGTACATCCGCAACGGCGAGGTCATCCGGATCGGCAACCGCTCGCAGGGTTGGTCGGTCGCGCTGGTCGACACGACGGTCTCCTACGCCGAGAACGCCGAGCGCGTCATCGCTCTCATCGAGGGCGTCGTCCACGAGCTCGACGCCGACCCGGCGTGGCGGACCAAGCTGCTCGAGGAGCCCACCGTCGTCGGAGTCGAGTCGATCGTCGGCACGACGATGACGATCCGCACCATCGCCAAGTGTGCCGCCAACGAGCACTTCGGCGTCCAGCGCGAGCTCCGCGAGCGGATCAAGTCGGCCCTCGACGAGGCGGGCGTCCAGCCCCCACCTCCCCCGCTCACGGCGCAAGGGAGTCCGCAGTGAGCGAGCAGTCGTTCTACGAGCAGGTCGGCGGCGCACCGACGTTCGAGAAGCTCGTGCACGAGTTCTACCGCGGCGTCGCCGGGGACGAGGCGCTCCGATCGCTGTACCCGGAGGACGACCTCGCTCCGGCCGAGCGCCGGCTGCGGATGTTCCTCGAGCAGTACTTCGGCGGTCCGAAGACCTACAGCGACGAGCGGGGTCACCCCAGACTGCGTATGCGGCACGCGCCCTACCCGGTCACGCTCGACATGCGCGACCGCTGGCTGCGTCACATGGTCGAGGCGGTCGACCGGGTCGAGCTGCCCGCGGCGCACCGCGAGGCCATGCTCGACTACTTCCTCCGGGCGGCACACATGCTCGTCAACACCGCTGAGGACACCGGCGGCTCGGTGTGACGCCCGCGGCCCCTTAGGGTGCGGTGACGGGCGGGGGCGGGTCCGCGGTGGGCTCAGCCTCCGGTCCGGCTGACTGGCCCTCAGGCGTGCCCGACTCCATTTCGGTCGTGGTCGGTTCAGCAGCCTCGGGCGCAGCCGCAGGTGCTACTGCCTGGGAATCCGCGGCCGGGGCGGGAGGGCTCGTGGGCTGCTCCGCCACGACACCCGGTTCGGAGAGTTCCTGCGACCCGTCGGACTCCGCACTTTGAGCGTCGGGCTCCGGCTCGGAGGCCGGGGTGACGGCCGGGAGGTCCGCATCGAGCTCCCACGACTGCAGGACCCCGCCGTCGACGCGCAACGAGCTGCCCGAGGCCAGACTCCACGAGCCGAGCACAAGCAGCGCCATCAGAGCGATCCAGGCG
>JBAUUB010000228.1:0-2277 GCA_049582485.1 Dermatophilaceae bacterium | reverse complement strand
GATCACGGTGACCGGGACATCCGGCAGCTCCTCACCGACCTGCTCGCCGCGATCGACCACGCCACCGGTGGCGACATCCCGCACACCAAGTCCCTCCTCGAGACCGAGCGCCAAACGCCGGTCGAGGACATCCTCGCCCAGCTCGTCACCGAGCTCGACGAGCTCGCCACTCCGCTCGTCATCGCCCTTGATGACGTCCACGCGGCGGACTCACCGGAGGTGCACGCAGCCCTGGCCTTCCTCCTCGAGCACCTGCCCGCCCGGGCCACGGTGGCGATGACGACCCGTGCCGACCCCGATCTCCCCTTGGCGAGGATGCGGGCTCGCGGCGAGCTCCTCGAGGTCCGGGCCGCCGACCTGCGGTTCACGGCACCCGAGGCCGGTGCCTTCCTCGCCGACGTCATGGACCTCGAGCTCAGCGAGGGCCAGGTCGGTGCGCTCGAGGCCCGGACCGAGGGCTGGCCGGTCGGCCTGCAGCTCGCCGCGCTCTCGGCCCGGGCGCGGCTCGACGAGCCGACCGAGCTCGACGCGTTCATCCGCGACTTCGCCGGCAGCCACCGGTTCGTCCTCGACTACCTGCTCGACGAGGTCCTGGCCGCCGAGGACGAGGCGACCCGCGCATACCTGCTGCGCACGTCCGTCCTCGACCGGCTGAGCGGACCGCTGTGCGACGCGGTGACCGGACGCGACGACAGCCAGGCCGTGCTCGAGAGGCTGGAGCGGCGCAACCTGTTCGTCGTCCCGCTCGACGACACGCGGCAGTGGTTCCGCTACCACCACCTGTTCGCCGACGCGCTGCGCGCCCGCCTCCTGGCGGAGTCCCCGGAGACGTTCCGTGAGCTGCACCGCACTGCAAGTGGCTGGTATGCGGTGCGCGGCTCGATCGCCGACGCCGTCCGCCACGCGCGCCAGGCCGAGGACGACGAGCTCACCGCCGACCTCGTCGAGGCCGCCATCCCGCAGCTGCGCCGGCAGCGTCGCGACCAGACGATCATCGACTGGGTGGGCGCCCTGCCCCAGACGGTCGTGCGGGGCCGGCCCCTGCTGGCCGTGTCGCGGGCGTGGGCGCACCTCGCTACGGGAGAGCTGGGGAGGGTCGACGCCTGGCTCACCGCCGCCGAGCAGCCGACGGCCGCGCGGCCACCGGGCCGGCAACCGACTCTCCCGCCCGAGATCGCCGCCGACCGGGACGACGAGCTGCGGCTCGTGCCGGGGACGGTGGCGATCTACCGGGCGTCGCTGGCGCAGGCGTCCGGCGACGTGGCCGCCACGGTCGAGCACGCGACCCGGGCCCGGGACCTGGCCCGGCCGGACGACCACCTCCTCCTCGCGTCGGCCGCGGGGTTCCTGGGCCTGGCCGACTGGGTCGAGGGCGACCTGGCGCGGGCGAAGGCGAGGTTCGAGGAGACCAGGGTCCATCTCGAGGCAGTCGGCGACACCACCGACGCGCTCGGCACGAGCGTCCCGGTCGCCGCCATGACCGTCGGGCTCGGCCGCCCCGACCTCGCGCGCCGGCTGCTCGAAGGGGACCTCGCCGCCGCGCAGGCGCACGAGGGTCCGGCCCTGGCCAGCCATGCCGACCTGCACGTCGCGCTCGCCGATGTCTTGCGCGAGTGCGGCGACGTCGAGGGTGCCCGCCACCACCTCGACGCGGCCCGCGACCTCGGGGATGCCGCGTCCCTGCCGGAGAACCGGTTCCGCCGGTATGCGGTGAGCGCCGACCTCCTCGCCTCCACCGGTGACGTCGAGGGCGCCCTCGCGATGCTCGACCGCGCGGACCGGCTGCACCTGCCCGGGTTCCTCCCCGACATCGCGCCGCTTCGTGCGCGTCGCGCCCGAATCCTGCTGCGCTTCGGCCGGATCGACGAGGCCCGGGCGTGGGCCGCGGAGCGGGGGTTGGAGGTGGACGGGAGCACCGCATACCGGAGTGAGTATGCGCGGCTCACCCTCGCCCGGCTGCTGATCGCGGAAGGTGGCCCAGAGCTCGAGGCGAGCCTCGTGATGCTCGACCTGATCGTTGCGACCGCCGAGGCCGCGGGGAGGGTCGGCAGCGTCCTCGACGCGCTCGTCGTGCGCGCCCTGACGCACCGGGCGCTCGGCGACCCATCCGCGGCGGTGGACGACCTGGCCCGCGGGCTCGTCCTCGGCGTTCCGGTGGGATGGCGGCGGGTCTTCCTCGACGAGGGCGAGGCGATGGACGGCCTGCTCCGGGAGGTCCTCGGCGACCCACGTGCCGCAGTGGCCCACGCGGCGGCGCGCGAGCTCCTCGCCGACAGC
>JBAUUB010000227.1:0-3555 GCA_049582485.1 Dermatophilaceae bacterium | reverse complement strand
GCGTACCGTCGGGTGGTCCGCGGCCTGTCCTCCGTGATCTCGCGCAGAGTCCGGACCGGTATGCGACCGCGCACCATCGACTCGAAGCTGCCCGGCTCGTCGACCTCGCCGTACTCCACTTCGACAGCCACCGCATACGCGCGCAGGTCGTCGTAGCCGCGGGTGGTCAAGGATGTGGGGACAAGCGCATACGGATCGGTTCCGCCGAGGCAGGTGGCGTCGAACGGGACGTACGCGTGGAGGGCGTCCAGCACCTCCTGACGGAACGTCTCGCTGTCGGGCGCCGTGCGCGACGCGTCACGGATCCGCGCCCGGAGCCGCTCTGCGACCGGGGCCATGATCCGCAGTATCCCCCTCGAAAGTGGGATTGAGAACCCCTGGGGATCGACCGACGCTGGGTGCCATGAGCACGACACGGACACCCACTCTGTTGACCGACACCGACATGGAGGTGATGCGGATCCTGCACCACGCCTTCCGTCGCGACGGCGCTCGTCTGGAGCAGGCTGCCGAGCGATACGGCACCCAGGAGGCGGCGGCTCACGAGGCGCTGCTCATCGGGTGGCACGGCATGGCCTCATCGCTGCACCACCACCACACGGTGGAGGACACTCACATCTGGCCGGTGATCCGCGCCAAGGTGGCCGGCACGCCGGATGTCGAGATCCTCGACGCGATGGAGGAGGAGCATTCCCGGATCGACCCGGCGATCGAGCGCATCGAGCGGTCTTTCGGCGACCCGGACTCCGGGGTGGGCGCGGTGGCCGAGAGCATCGACGCCTTCCTCGGACTGCTGCGCGGCCACCTCGAGCACGAGGAGAAGGACGCCTTCCCTCTCATTCGACGCTTCATCACCAAGGCCGAGTGGGACGCCCTCAACAAGTCGGCACTCAAGGAGCTCTCCCTGAGTGAGATCGCCGGGATCGGCCCGTGGCTGCTGGACGGTGCGACACCGGAGGAGGTGCGCACGGTCCTCAGCGAGCTGCCGCCACCGGTGCGGCTGCTGCACCGGTACTGGTGGAACCCGCGGTATCGGAGGACCCGCCGCTGGGGGTGAGCTACAGCGCCAGCCGGAAGCGGCGTAGCCAGTACCCCTCGATGAGGTTGTCCCAGCCGAGCTCGGGCTCGGAGACGATCCGCGGGTTCCGCGGGAGCAGCCGGGTCAGCAGGACGTCGGCCTCGAGCATCGCCAGGGGCTGTCCGGGGCACTTGTGGGCCCCGTCGCCGAAGGTCAGCACTGTGGGGTTGACCCCCTGGGGCAGGCCACGGCCGGGGCAGAGCCGGAGCGGATCCTCACCCACCGCGTCGGGGTCGGCATTCGCCGCACGCACCGAGACGTCGACGAGGTGGCCGGGCTCGACGGTCCACTCGTTCTCGCCGTCGGTGATCGTGATCTCCTTCGTCGCCCGTCGGTAGAGGTGGCCGACGACCGGCTCGAGGCGGATGATCTCGTTGAGGATCGCCATCCGCTCGGTCTGCTCGGCGGCGAGGTAGCGCTCGCGGAGGGCGTCGTCGTGCAGGAGGTGCCAAGCGGCCATGACGATGAACTCGCGGGTCGTCACCATGCCGGCGGTGCCGTAGGTGACGCACTCGACGAGCACGCCGGTGGTGTCGTAGCCCTCGGCGAGGAGGTGACTGATGACGTCGCCCTGCGGCTCCTTGCGGCGACGCCTGAGGGCGGGTCGGACGTCGGCGAGGTAGAACCGGGCGATCGGGACCAGCCCGTTCCAGGCCGCCTTGGCCCACTGCCGGCCGGAGCGGCCGAGGTCGTCCCTCGTGATGTCGAACTCCGGCTGGTTGAAGAAGCTCACGAGTCGCTTGGCCATCTTCGGCACCGACGACTCGGTCAGGCCGACGACCTCGGCGGTGATCTCCACCGTGTAGAGCAGGGTCAGCTCGTCGAGCTCGCAGCCGCCACGGGCGGCGGCCTCGTCGAGGAGCCGGTCGGCGCACTGCTCCATCTGCGCCGTGTAGCGCTCGACGACCGCCGGCGCGAAGAAGCGGGCTACCTTGCGCCTCTGGTCGTCATGGCCGGGCCCGTCGGACACCAGGATCGGGTGGTGCTCGAGGTAGCCCTGCGGGATCTTCTCGGCCGTGAACCCCGCCTGCTTGGTGGCGTCGCGGGCCCGGAGCACCAGGCGGGCCGCCTCCAGCGAGCGGATCCGCCAGACGTGACCCTCCTGCTCGATGCGCGGAGTGCTGACCTCCCCGGCCTTGACCGCTCTGCGCTGTGATCGCTCCATCGCCGGTCAGCCTAACGGCGTGCCGGGGCGGTGTCGGACCTGGGTCGCGAATGCTCGAGCGAGCGGTGGCCGGCGCGCGGGCTGGTTCAGGCGGCCTGCCAGGGTGAGTTCTCGGGCAGCCTCGACAGGTAGACGTCGTAGCTCCCGGGGCGGGTGTCCCAGTGCACGTATCTGCCGCTCTGGTCGGGTTCGCGCCGGACCTCCGCCCAGAGCCTCTTGTCGTGGACGTAGGTGTGATGGCGTTGGCACAGCAACGCCGCGTTGTCCATGTCGGTCAACCCGCCGTCCAGCCAGTGATGGACGTGGTGGACCCTGGTCCACGCTGCCGGTGCGGAACACCCGGGATAGGTGCAGGTGCGGTCCCGCGACCAGATCGCGCGGCGCTGGCGGCGGGTGAACAGCCGCTCGACCCGACCCCAGTCGAGGGTCTCGCCGTCGGACCCGAGGACTGCGGGAATGATCGAGGCGTCGCAGCACATCTTGCGCAGCGTCTCGGCTCCGATGAGGGTGCCATGAGCGGAGGACCCGATGACCTCGCCGGCGCCGGTGTGCTCGCGCAGGGTCTGGAGCGGGACCTGGACGATGACAGTGGCATCGGACTCCGCCGAGCCACCTTGCCGCTCGGCGTCATCGGCGGCGAACTGGGAACAGAGCTCGGTGAGCGCCTCGGCCCGTCGCTGACCGTTGCTGCGCAGGTCGCGCTCCTTGGTCTCCGGGTTCGGCTGCGGCTTGGCCAACGGGCCGAGTGCGGCCTCGAGAATGCTCGCCTGCTCCGGAGTCAGCCCCATCCGGTAGATCGTCAACTCACCGGACCGCACCTGCGGCGCCGAGAGGAAGGCGGAGGTCCGCAGTCGCTTCTGCTCATCCTCGACCTCCTCGGGAGAGCCGTGCATCGCCAGCAGCCGAACTCGCAACTCGCTCATCGTGGCCCGCCCGCAGGCGAGTCCTAGGTCGATCATCGCCCGAGTCACAGTGGGGACGGCCTCCGGGACCAGGCGCCCCTTGAGCCGGTCCATCTCGGTGAGGACGGCCAGCGCGAGTGGGGGTGCCACCTCACCGGTGACGACTCTGCCCCACACGATCGCGACCGGCGCGTCCGGATCGAGGAACACGTCCGATCGACACGCGCCCAGAGCACGGGCCGCTCGAGCGGACGCGATGTCGACGAGCTTGGCGAGCTGGACGTGGCCCCCCTGGCGTTGGGATGGGGCGTACTCGTAGACCCACTCCCGCGTCGACTTGCCCGCTTCCCTGATCTCGCCGCGCAGCGAGGCCTCGAACACGATCTCGCACCGGACCCCGCCCGCCTGAG
>JBAUUB010000226.1:0-6142 GCA_049582485.1 Dermatophilaceae bacterium | reverse complement strand
CATGATGGCTTCGGCGTAGTCCCGGACGTCGCCACCGTCGTGCAGCGCGGACATCGCCCCGGCCAGCTCGACCACGGCGTCGTCGGCATCCTGACGGTCCTTCATCACCAGCCAGCGAGGCTCGGTCAGTGCCCGCGCCTCGTCGACGCGCCCCAGCTCGACCAGTGCTGCCCCCAGCGCACCCGCGGCGACGGCGGCGGCCACGCTGTCGCCGGCCTCGTCGAAGATCCCGACAAGCGGCTCGAGGACGACCGCCGTCGCGGAGTAGCTGTAGGCCCGCTCAAGAGCCAGCCCCCGCCGCAGGTCGAGGCGCGCTCTCGTCAAGGGGTCCTCGGTGAGCCCTCGAGCGGTCGAGAGATAGGCGTCGCACTCGCGGACCGCGCCGAGCGCCTCGGCGCGCTCGGCCGCCCGGCTGAGATGCTGCAACGCCCGCGCGCGCAGCTCGCTCACGTCGGGCTCATCCGGGAGCGCGTCAGCGGCGCGGGTCAGGTGCTCGGCGATGACCGGTGCGAGCTCGCCGGACGGGTCAGGCGACTGAGCGAGGATCTCGGCCGCGCGCAGATGGGTCGAGCGGCGCTCACGCCGGGCGAGCATCGCGTAGGCGACCTGTGGGACGACCGCCTGGACGAAGCGGTACCGACCGAAGTCACCGCTCCACCGGCTGGTCTCCCGCGTGACGAGCTGACTGCGCTCGAGCCGCGTCAGGACTCCGTCCAGATCCATATCCGGACCGACCATGGCCGCTAGATCGTCGTGGTGGAAGGTCTGACCGAGCACGCAGGCGACGTCGACGAGCTGTCGCTCGGGGGCGGACAACGCATCCAGACGCGCCGCGACGAGCGCCTGCAACGATGCGGGTGCTCCGATCGCGGTGAGGTCGACCTCACGGTCGGCGAGGACGTACCGTCCGTCCAGCGCCACGACCAGACCTCGGTCGATGAGTGACCGCACGGTCTCCACCGCATACAGAGGGACGCCCTCCGAGCGCTGCGCCAGCTCGTGCCGAACGGTCGCCGGCAGACCGGCCACGAGACCGTCGAGCAGGCGCTGGACGTCACCGTCCGCGAGGGGTGCCAGGTTGACGAGCACGCTCTGGGGATTGCGGGCCAGCTCGGGATGGTCCTCGAGCAGGGCCGGCCGTGCCATCATCATGACGAGGATCGGGAACCGGGCCGCCATGAGGTGTTCCACGAAGGCGACCAGGCCCGCGTCGGCGTGCTCGGCGTCGTCGAGCTGGAGAACCATCGAATCGCCCTCGGTACCGACCCTTCTGAGAAAGGCCGTCCACGCCGCGAAGAGGTCGCCACGACTGAACTCGCCGAGCGAGCCCACCCCGAGCAACGCACCGAGACGGGGCGCGATCCAGTCCCGTTCCGCCTCGTCGGGAACGAGCCGGGTCACAACGGCGGTGAGCACCTCGCCCATGTCCTCGCCGGCGTCCGGGCTCCCACCCGCCCCTCGGTCGTCGACGCCCCTCATGAGCCGGAGCCGGGCGCGAATCGCCTCGGCCAGTGCGTAGTAGGGACCCCGCTCGCCGTAGGCCACGCAGCGCCCCGTGTGCCACATCGTCGCCGCCGGGAGGCCATCGACGTATTTCTCGAACTCCCACGCCAGGCGGGTCTTGCCGACGCCCGCCTCACCGCTGATCACGACCAGCGAGGGCGTGCCCTGCTCACCGGTCCGGTGGAAGATCTCCTTGACGAGGCGCAGCTCGCGCTCCCGTCCCACCAGGGGAGCCTCGAGACCGTCGCTGCGTTGGTTGCCTCCGGCCCCGGCGACCACGGCACGAACGGCGAACAACCGCACCGGCTCTGCCTTGCCCTTGAGGTCGTGCTCGCCCACCTCGACGAACTCGATGGCGCGCTGGGTCAGCAACCGGGTCCTCGGATCGACCCACACCTGACCGGGTGCAGCCACCGACTGGATCCTGGCCGCGGTGTTCACCGCGTCACCGGCGACCATTCCCTGTCCCGCGGCACCCAGGGTGACCGCCACTTCGCCCGTGACGATGCCGACCCGCATGTCGAGACCGGGCACGCCGACCTCCTCCCGCAGACCGGTCACCGCGGCGACCAGCTCGAGACCGGCGCGCACCGCCCGCTCGGCATCGTCCTCGTTCGCCGTCGGAACCCCCCAGGCCGCCATGACGGCGTCGCCGATGAACTTCTCGACCACCCCGCCGTAGCGCTCGACGATCCGTCGGGAGGTCTCGAAATAGCTCGAGAGGAGCTCGCGCACGTCCTCCTGGTCGCGTCCCTCGGAGAGCGCGGTGAACCCGACGAGGTCACCGAACAGCACCGACGTGACCCGCCGCTGGGCCACGGGACCAGGTGCGGAATCCTGCGCGGGTGGGTCGCGCATACCTGCGTCCGATCCACCGGTCTGTGGTGCGCCGCACGACGGGCAGAAGCGCGCTCCGGATGGCAGCTCTCCGCCACAGCCGACGCAGCCGACGCGTTGCGGTGCTCCGCAGCCGGGACAGAAGCGGGCGCCGGCCGGGAGCACGGCTCCACACTGTGCGCAGCTCACCCCGACAGCCTCCTCGTGGCCAGGTCAGACGTGAGGAGGCGGACGCGGCGTTCGCCGGCCATGAGAGCAAGAAACTCCTCACGCGAGAGGGTCAACAGCTCGGCATCGGTCGTCGCCGTGACCGTCGCCGTGCGCGGCACGTCACGCAACAGGCCGATCTCCCCGAAGACGTCTCCGACGGTCTCCGTCCGGATGACCCGACCCTCCTGGGTCACTTCCACCTCACCCGACTCGATGACGTAGAACCGGTCGGAGACGTCGCCCTCGCGAACGATGACGTCGCCGGCGAGCGCTGAGCGGGGCTCGAACTTGTGGGCCATCTGTTCGACCATGCTCGGGGTGAGCGGGGTGAAGAGCGGGACCTCGCGAAGCAGGTCGAGGCCGCGCGGAGCGACCAACCGAGAGTCGAGGTGCGGCATGCGGGTCGCGCAGACGAGGGTGACGACGATCCCGCCCACGCCGAGCGCCACGACCGCGCCCTGGAGTCCCATGAGCGAGATGAGCACGGGGGTGACGAAGGCGCCCACTGCAGCCGCGGCGATGAACTGCGACTCGATGGCGGCGAAGACCCGCGAGAGGACGCGGTCGGGCACGAGTCTTGCGGGGATCACCCCGAACCCCACGTTGACCATCGGGTCGCACAGTCCGATGAGGGCGAAGACCGCGACGATGACGACGATCTCGGGCACGAGGCCGAGCAGGACGAGCGGAATACACCAACCGAGCACGCCGAGCACCATGAGGCGTCCCAGGCGCACCCGGCCGGCCAGAGCGAGCATGACAAGGCCCCCCGTGATGGTGGCCACCCCGAGAACGGCGTTGAGCCAGCCGACGGCGTTCGGATCGCCGATCATCTCGGCAGCGACGAGGACGACGAGAACCATGAGGACGCCGGCGAGGAGGCCATTGACCGCGAGCAGCCCTGACAGCGCCACCAGGTCCCGGTCGCGAAAGATGGTCCGGAACCCTCCGGTCACCTCGGTCCAGAACGACTCCGCAGCCTCGGAGTCCCCGTCCCCGCCGTCGTCGGCACTCTCGAGGACGGGCGGCACCTCGGCGCGGACGACGCGCACGCTCGAGACAAGGAAGAGCGACCAGAGGAGGCCGAGAGCACCCAGCAGCACGACGGGCACGATCCCCATCACACCGAGGAGCAGGCCGGCGATGGCGGGACCGACGAAGGCGGCCGTGCTGTCGACCATCTCGGCCGTCGCATTGGCAGACGTCAGCTGCTTCGGGTTGTCCACCAGGCTCGGCAGCAGCCCGCCCTGGGCGGGCCGGAACGACGCTGCGACCATCGCCAGCAGGGTTCCCGGCACGAGAACCGCCCAGACGCCCAGCTCGAGGTGGATGGCCGCCGCGATGATGAGCACGAGGACGAGGCGTACGGCGTCATTGAGCAGCATGAACGTGCGTCGTGACATCCGGTCTGCGATCGCCCCGCCGAAGGGGCCGGCGACGGCGGAGAGGAGGGCCCGCACACCGGCCCACGTGCCGACCAGGGCCGCCCCGCCCTCCTGGTAGGCCCACACCAACAGGGCCATCGCATATGCCCAGTCGGTGATCTCGGACCCGACGAAGGCGAGCTGGAGACGACGGACGTTGCGGTTGGCCCAGACATCCCGGAAGTTGGCGCGCACGGCGGCCAGACCCCGGGCTTCCTCCTCCACCTGCGCGGTCATCGCCGTACCTCCTCGGCGCCGGTCCCCCTTGATCGTCGAGCGGCTGTGTGCATGGCACCCGCGGCCCGGCCTGGCAGGACGTTGGGCTGAGCGTAGTGGAAGGGGCTTCGCACGTGGTGGATTGCGGCAGGTATGCGGATCACGGGGAGATGATCGCGCAGACGCTGCGCGGTGTCCGTGGGCGCGGCGACGGCAGGAGTGTCGGCTGCCAGACACAACAGGGCCAGCGTGCACGCGGCAGGATGGGCCGCATGGATGCGGACGTCGTCGTCATCGGTGCGGGGCTGGCCGGGCTGGAGTGCGCGCGAGAGCTGACGGAGGCCGGGCTCGCGGTGACCGTGCTCGAGGCGGGCGACGCGGTCGGTGGCCGGGTGCGCACGGACGAGATCGACGGGTTCCGCTGCGACAGGGGCTTCCAGGTGCTCAACCCGGCGTATCCGGCGGTGCGGCGACTCATCGACATCGACGCGCTCGGGCTGCAGCAGTTCGCCGCTGGTGTGCTGGTGCGCGCGGCCGACGGGTGGCGGGCACTGGGTCATCCGCTCAAGGCGCCGGGTCTGCTCGTGCCGACCCTGCGCAGCGGTCTGCTCCGGCCGGCCGAGATCGCCGCGTTGGTCCGCTGGATGGCTCCGGCGATGGTCTCGCCCCAGCGAGCCGCACATGATCCGGACGCTGCGCTCGGTGACGCCCTCGACCTGGCGGGCGTCGAGGGTCCCCTCCGCCGGGTCATGGACCGTTTCCTCGCGGGCGTGATCGCGGACAGCCACGGCCGCACCTCGGCGAACTTCACACGGCTGCTCCTGCGAAGCTTCGCCCTGGGTGCGCCAGGCCTGCCGGCCGGAGGTATGCGCGCGCTCCCCGAGCAGATCGCCGCACCCCTGTCGGACATCCGGCTCGGGACGCGGGTCGTCTCGGTGGAGACCTCCGGGAGCGGTTCAGGATCCTCGGTCGAGACCGAGGGTGGCGGATCGGTCCGAGCGGACCAGGTCGTCGTCGCCGCCGACCCGGTGGCGGCGACCGGCCTGGCCGGACTCCCACGTCCGCAGATGAAGGGCCTCGTCACGTGGTGGTTCGCGACGTCCGAGCCTCCGGACGACCGCGCTCTGCTCGCCGTCGACGGGCGGACCGGGCCGGCTGGTGGCCCGCCCGGGCCGGTGTGGAACGCCGCCGTCGTCACCGCGGCTGCGCCGACGTACTCCGCCGACGGTCGAGCCCTCGTCCAGGCCACCACCCTGCTCGACCGACCGGACGGTGACTGCGGGGAGGGTGAGGTGCTCGCCCACCTGGCCGACATGTACCGGTGCTCCACCTCGTCGTGGGACCTCGTGACCCGCCACCGCATACCCGAGGCGCTGCCGGCCGTGCCACCGCCGCTGCGCCTCACCCGACCGGTGCGGGTGCGCGAGGGCGTCTATGTCTGTGGCGACCACCGCGACACGGCGTCGATCCAGGGTGCCCTCGTGTCCGGCCAGCGTGCGGCGCGGGCCCTGCTGTGGGACCGGTCCTGATGCCTCTCGCCGCGCTCGAGGCCGTTCTGGACCGAGAGTCGGACGACGCCGTCCGGGCATGTTGGGCGGCGCTGGACGAGGCGGGACTGCCGTCGCAGGCACAGCACCGCGGTGAGACGAACGCTCCGCACGTGACGCTCGTCAGCGCTCCGGTCCTCGGGTCGGCCCACCTCGCCGTCGCCACGACGCTGCTGACTCCGAGTCTTCCGGTCGGGCTCGCCGTCGCCGGCTGGGTGGTGTTCGGCGAAGGGTCGGGCTACACCCTCGCGTTGCTGGGCGCGGCGCCGGCGGCTCTGGTCAGTGCCGTGGAGGTGCTCGGGCAGGCGGTCGGCGACCCGCGTGCCGGTGGGTGGGTGCCGCATGTGACGGTCGCACGTCGGATCGGTGCAGGTCAGCTCGAGCGGGCGATGGCCGTGGTCGACG
>JBAUUB010000225.1:0-9285 GCA_049582485.1 Dermatophilaceae bacterium | reverse complement strand
GGGCATCCAGGCGCCCGAACACCTCGACCATTACGGTGCGGTTCGCCTCCTCGGGGCTCATCCGCGCCAAAGAGGCAAAGACGGCACCCAATGCGCCAGCAGAGGGTTCGGCGAAGGGAACATGCTCCAAACCGGCGCGCTGCACAGAATCGGCGAACGAGGCAGGCGCGGCGACCCGCACCTCATGACCGGCCGCGCGGCACCCTTGAGCAAGCACCCGCAGCGGCCCGAAATGACCTTCACCAGCCGTCGTTGAGCACAGCACCCGCATCCCCGCAGTCTCCCACCACAGGCCGCCCCCAGGCATACCCCATTTTCCGAACGCCGACCGTGATGACCGCTGGAGCGGGAGGCGAGCGGGAGGGCCCCGTGACTGCTGGCGGCCAGGGCTGTCGGTGCGCCCTGGAGCGAGGATCATGGAGCATGGACTTCCCGCAGATGTGGCCGTTGCTGAGCACCTCCACCCGAGCATGGCTGATTGCACACAACGGGGAGCCACTGCCCGACGATCTGATCGGTGAGATCCTCAGCGTCACCGGGGGCGAACTCAACGCTCAGTGGTGGACTGGCCCCGCAGTGCAGGGGCAGACGCAGCTCAGCGACGAGGCGGTCGACTGGATTGAGACCGTCGCGAACGAGGACCAGAACTGATTCACGTTCGAGGCAGCCATCTGCCCGTCACTCGTCTTCGGTGGCGCGGCCCTGGTGATCTCGTCGAGCGGCAGGTGGCCGAAGGTCGGCAGGATGTGGTTGTAGAGGGCGCGGTGGAGGGTGCCATGTCACGCCAGATCCGCGCCAGATGAGCGACGACTTCTGTCCATGTCTGTCGACACCTGACAAGCCAAGAACAGCGAATCCCGCTGAGATCAGCGGGATTCATGGTGCCCCCGGCAGGATTCGAACCTGCGACACCTTCTTTAGGAGAGAAGTGCTCTTCCCCTGAGCTACGAGGGCATGGGCCGACTCGGAGAGCGACCCCGGAGGAACCAGCCTACCGACCCCTGGGCCGGCCCCCGACCCGACCACGACAGATGGTTGCTCCCACCGGGCCCACCGCCCCCGACCGCATGCAGCGCCATTCTTGGTGACGCCTATGCGGCTGCGGTCGCCTCAACGACGGTCTCGACCACCACCCGCAGGGCTCGCACGAGTTCGGCAACGGACAGCACGTCGACGCCCGGAACATGGACGAACCCGGCCGGCGGCGCAGCCGTGCCGAGCGGTCGTAGAGAGTGCAGCACCGCATACATGGTCTCGTTGCAGACGAACGTGCCGGCTGTGGCGGACAGTTCGGCCGGGATCCCGCTGGCGAGGAGTCGCTCGACGATCGTGCGGTTCGGCAGGGTGGCGAAGATGCCGTCCGGGCCGCCCTCGACGATCGCCCGGTCCCGAGGTGCTGCGCCGGTGCTATCGGCGCACTCACCGGCGATGTCGCGCACGTTGATCGCGACCCGCTCCAGGGTGACCGCGCGACGTCCGGCGGCGAGCCCGGTCAGCACCACTGCGTCGGGGGAGCGCTCCGCCACCAGCCGCAACGCAACTTCGGCGGACCGGCCGAACTCCACCGGCAGCACGGCCGTCACGACCCTCGCTCCGGCGATCATGTCGGGCAGCTCCCGAACGACCTCCTCGGTCGGGTTCGTGCTGTGCTCGCCGAAGCGCTCGAATCCGGTCACGAGAACGGTGTGCATCCGCGCCATTCTGCCCTTTAGAGTCCAGTGAGTGACCACCCATCCACGCGACCCGGTCCAGCGCCGCACGCTCGGCACCCTGGCCTCGACCCAGGTGCTCGGCGGGATCGGGCTGGCGGCCGGCATCGCCGTCGGCTCGCTGATCGCCGAGGACATCACCGGCAGCCCGACGTATGCGGGGCTCGGCGGCACCTTCCAGGTCCTCGGCAGCGCGCTGATCGCCATCCCGGTCGCCCGGATGATGTACGCCCGGGGGCGGCGACCCGGCCTGATGCTCGGCTATGCGCTCGCCCTCGGGGGTGCCGTGCTCATCCTCACCGCCGCAGTCGTCGGCAGCTTCGCGCTGCTCCTGGCCGGCAGTCTGCTCTTCGGCGGCGCGACGACGTCCAACTCCCAGAGCCGGTTCGCGGCCGCGGACCTCGCCGCCCCTGAGCATCGCGGCCGCGACCTGTCCATCGTCGTCTGGGCGACGACCATCGGGAGCGTGCTCGGGCCCAATCTGGTCGGTCCGGCCCAGCCGGTCGCCCGCGCCCTCGGCATCCCCGACCTCGCCGGACCGTTCGTGTTCTCACTGCTGGCGATCGCGTCGGCGATCATCGTCCTGCTCCTGCGCCTTCGACCCGACCCCCTGATCCTGTCCCGTGAGCGTGCGGCCGCCGAGTCCGCAGCCCTGGCAGCGGTCGCGTCCACCGCCGCGTCCGGCGACTCGCTGGTGCCATCCGCCGCGGCCGCCCCGACGCACCGCGCCGGCAGTATCCGGCAGGGCCTGGCCGACGTCGTCTCCCACCGACCGGCCCTGCTCGGTCTGATCACCCTCGCGCTGGGCCACGCGACGATGGTCTCCCTCATGGTCATGACCCCCCTGCACATGCGCCACGGAGACGCCGAGCTCACCCTCATCGGTCTGGTCATCAGCATCCACATCCTCGGGATGTTCGCGTTCTCACCCGTCGTCGGCATCGCCGCCGACCGGTTCGGCTCGGTGCGGGTCGCCCAGGTCGGTTCGCTCATCCTCATCGTCGCGGCCGTGCTGGGTGCGTTCGCATCCGAGGGCTTCTCCATTCCCCTCACCCTGGCTCTCTTCCTGCTCGGCCTGGGCTGGTCGTGCACTTTGGTGACCGGCTCGACCCTGCTCACCGCAGCCCTTACACCCGAGCAGCGCCCTGGCGCGCAGGGCTCGGCAGACCTGCTCATGGGGCTCGCGGCAGGCGGCGGCGGGGCCCTCGCCGGCGTCGTGGTCGCCCAGGCCTCGTATGCGGTCCTCGCCGGCGGCGTCGGCATCCTGGCCGTGGCGATCCTGGTCGCGACGGTTGTGCTCGGGCGCCCCTCCGGCGACGATGACAAAGCAGGCAACACGCTCGGGGGACAGCGGTCGGCTCCTTCGCATCGCGGATAGCCTGAGGCGGTGACAGACACAGCCACCGATCCGCGCCGCGACCTCGTCGCGGCCGCTGTCGACCGGTGGTCCCGGCAGCTCGTCGACCTCGGCGGTCGGAACACCCTGCTGTGGTATCGCGATCTGCGCGCGGGCACTCTCGACCTGACCACAGCCCATCCGGGCGGCCTGTCCGTCCTGATGGCGGGCGGCGCGCCCCGGCTGCGGGACCTGTTCCGCGAGGACACCGCATTCGCCGACGCCCGCCACCGGGCCCGCACGATCGCCGCCAAGTCACGGGAGCTGCTCGAGGAGCGCGGGATCGCCACCCTGCACCTCGCGATCGGGTTGGCCACCTGGACCCTGCCGCGCACGACGCGCACCCCGATGGCGCCGGTGCTCCTGCGCTCGGCGACGCTGCGCCCGACGACCGCCGCCCACGACGACTTCGTCCTCGCGGTCTCTTCCGAAGTCGAGCTCAACCCCGTGCTCGTGCACTACCTCGTCGAGCAGCGAGGTATCCGGCTCGATCCCGACCAGATCGAGGCGCTCACCGACACGCCCACGGGCTTCGACCCCCAGCCCGCCTACCGTGCGCTGGCCGAGGTGTGCGGGTCGGTCGAGGGCTTCACGGTCAGCCCGCGCCAGGTCCTGGGCACGTTCTCGTATGCGAAGCTCCCCATGGTCGTCGACCTCGCCGCCCAGATCGACCAGCTCGCGAACCACGACGTCGTGGCCGCCCTGGCCGGCGACGCGGATGCCCTCTCATCCGTGCGCTCGAGCCCACCGCAGCCCGATCTCGTGGTCGACCCCCGGCGGGAACACCTGGTCCTGGACGCCGACGCGACCCAGATCGCAGCCATCGAGGCAGCTCGGGTGGGCTCGAACCTCGTCATCCAGGGACCGCCCGGCACCGGAAAGTCACAGACCATCGCCAACCTCGTCGCGGCGCTGATGGCAGACGGTCGCCGCGTGCTCTTCGTCGCCGAGAAACGGGCCGCGATCGACGCCGTGCACCAACGCCTGACCCAGGTCGGGTTGGCCGATCTGGTCCTCGACCTCTACGACGGGGTCGGCAGCCGCCGCGCGGTCGCCCGCGAGCTGGCCGGTGCGCTCGACCGCTTCGGGCAGCCGCAACGGATGAGCGAGGCGTCCTGGCGTGACCCGCAGCGCACCGCTCTCCTGCTCGCCACCCAGCGCGAGCTGACCGAGCACCGCGACGCCCTGCACGAGCAGCGGACCCCCTACGGTGTGTCCGCGTTCGAGGCCCAGGAGGCGGTCAGTCGACTGGAGGCCGTGAGCCCGCCGCCGCGGAGCAAGGTCCGGCTGCGCGGGGAGATGCTGCACGGGATCGACCGGGCCCGGATGGAGGAGGACGGGGCGGCGCTGGCCAGGGCCGCGAGCCTCGGCGCGTGGTCCGCCGACGCGGAGCACGACCCCTGGTTCGGCGCGCGGATCCCGACGAGCGAGGACGCCGTGCGCGCCCTCGAGATCACCGAGCGGTACGCCAACGGTGGCCTCGAGCGCTTCGCCCGACTGGTCGAGGACGTCTTCGGGTCGCTGCGCATCCCCTCGGCCTCCTCGGTGACGGAGTGGGGCACGATCCTCGGCACCGCCAGCAGGGTGCAGGAGACCCTGGAGACGTTCCGGCCCGAGCTCTTCGACGTGCCACTCGCGGACCTCATCGGGGCGACCGGCACCCGCGAGTACCGCCGCTCGCACGGGGTCGAGCTGAGCTGGTGGGAGCGTTGGCGGCTGCGCCGCCAGGCGGAGCGGTTCCTGCGCCCCGGCCCGCGACCGCGCAGCCTGCACGACGAGCTCGTCGCCGCCGACGGCCAGCGCCAGGCGTGGAACAGGCTGATGGGCAAGGGCGGGCGGCCCGAGGTGCCGCACGACCTCGCGAAGGCGGTCGACGCATACGCCCGTCTGTCGGCCGACCTCGAATGGCTCGGCGCCCGACTCGCCGGGACCGCCGGTGGAGGACGCTTCCTGACCGACCCCATCGTCCTCGTGGCGGAGCGCCTCGACGCTCTCGCATCCGCTCCAGAGCGCCTGCGGGTCATCCCGGGCGTCATCGGCGTCCTCGACGACGCCCGGGAACACGGCTGGGGGTCGCTGATCGAGGACCTTGCCACCCGCCGTGTTCCTGCCGAGCAGGTGCCGGCCGAGGTCGCGTTCGTCTGGTGGACCTCCGTCTGCGACGACATCGCGCTGGCGGACCCGCGGTACGGCGAACCGGCGGGGGACCGGCTTCGCGCCGTGGTCAGCGACTTCGCGGAGGCCGACCGGCAGCACCTGCGCGACAACGCCGCACGGGTGCGCGACGCGGTGGCGAGCCGAGCCCGCAGCGAGCTGCGGCATCGTCCGGCCGAGGAGGCGCTGCTGCGCGCGGAGTCGGGCCGCTCGCGGGGACACAAGCCGCTGCGGGACCTGATGTCGAGCGCCTCGGGCCTGCTCACCGCGCTCAAGCCCTGCTGGATGATGAGCCCGCTCGTCGTCGCGGGGGCGCTGCCACCGGGCACGCACTTCGACGTCGTGATCTTCGACGAGGCCTCCCAGATCCCGCCGGCCCAGGCCGTGTCGGCCATCGCCAGAGCGCACCACGTCGTCGTCGCGGGCGATGACCGGCAGCTGCCGCCCACGACGTTCTTCACGAGCGCAGCCGACGACCTCGCCGACGAGGTCGCCATCGAGGGCAGCGAGGTCGACCTGACCAGTGGCTTCGAGTCCGTGCTCGACGTGCTCGCCGCGATCGCCCCGGTGCGGCGTCTGACGTGGCACTACCGGTCGCTCGACGAGCGGCTGATCGGCTTCGCGAACGACCAGGTCTACGAGGGCGGGCTCGTCACCTTCCCCGGCACGGGCAGCGAGTCGCCGCTGCTCGTCGAGCACGTCGAAGGCGTCGGCGTGCTCACCGAGGGGTCGGAGGGGGTCGAGTCGACCCACAACGAGGTGCAGCGGGTCGTCGAGCTCGTCCTCGAGCACGCGCGCACCCGCCCCGAGGAGTCCCTCGGTGTCATCGCGCTCGGCATCACGCACGCGACCCGTCTCGAGGAGGCGATCCGGGCGGCCGTGGCCACCGCGCCGAAGCTCGCGCCCTTCTTCGACGAGGCTCGCGACGAGCGGTTCTTCGTCAAGAACCTCGAACGCGTCCAGGGTGACGAGCGCGACGCGATCGTCCTCTCGATCGGCTACGGCAAGACACCGCACGGCCGGGTGATCTATCGCTTCGGGCCGATCAACCAGGCCGGCGGCGAGCGTCGCCTCAACGTCGCGATCACCCGCTCACGCCGGAGGATGACGGTGGTCACGTCGTTGCGTTCGAGCGACCTCGACCCCGACCGGCTGAACTCGCGCGGGGCGCGGATGCTGCGTGACTTCCTCGCGTATGCGGAGCGCGCCGGCGGCGGCGAGCTGCCGCCGACCGTGGGGGCCCGGGGTGGGGATCTGCCCCTGGTCATGAGTGAGATGGCGCGGCGACTGCGGGCCCACGGGCTCGTCGTCCACGAGGGCTACGGGCACGGCGAGGCGCCCGTCGACCTGGCCATCGAGGATCCGTCTCGCACCGGTGTGCTCGCCCTCGCGGTCGAGTCGGACGGGCCGCAGTATGCGGCACTCGCCACCGTGCGTGACCGGGACCGGCTGCGGGCTGAGCACCTGGCCCGGCTCGGGTGGCGCCACCACCGGATCTGGACGGCTGACGTGTTCCGCGACCCGGCTCGTGATGTCTCGGCGATCGTGCGGCTCGCGCACCACCGGAGTCCGGTGACGCCGGCACGGGAGGGGAAGGGGTCGACGGACGTCGCGGTCCTCGAGGTGGCGGAGCCCACAGCGCCGGAGGCCCACACCGGGCCCGGGCGGGGACTGGAGGCGCTCCGCGACGCGGAGGACACCGGACCGGTCGGGCCGGTCACGGTGCGCACCCGTGGCGATGAGACGGTCGAGCCGGCGGAGCCGCGCGCAGACGCAGCCGCCGAGTCGGGTGACTCCGAAGAGTCGACGTCGGACGCCGGGAGCGCGGAGACGGTCCGGCCCGGGGGTAGCGGCACCGAGGTGGCCGAGAACGCCGATGAGTCCGACGCCGAGACTGCCTGACCTCGGCCCGGCCGACGCCGGCCGCACCTTCGTCATGCGACCTGGCTCGCAGCGGATGCTGCTGCTCGAGCAGGCGTCGCCCCCCACGGTCCACGGCGAGGACGGCGTCATCCGGGTGCTGGAGCAGAGCGAGCGGGAAGGCACGCACAACGGATGCCGCTATCGCGTCGAGGCGGTCGGGTCCGGGCGCGTGACGATCAGATCCGGTGAGGCCGAGTGGCACATCGAGGTCCGTGGTGCGTCACAGCCGACCGAACAGACCCGCGACGACACCGACTCGGGCTGGGGGGAGAGCGAGTCAACCATGTCGCAGCGGTGGTGGGAGGAGCAGCGGCCGCCGCACTGGTGAGTGCCGGCCATCGACGCGACCCCGGGACGAGCCTCGGTCTGCGAGGTCGTCCCGAGGTCGAAGCGGTGCGGGGTGAGGTGGTTCAGCCCCGGGCGCGCAGCGAGTCGCGGATCTCGCGGAGCAGCTCGACCGACTCC
Source organism: Dermatophilaceae bacterium (assembly GCA_049582485.1). Taxonomy (GTDB): domain Bacteria; phylum Actinomycetota; class Actinomycetes; order Actinomycetales; family Dermatophilaceae; genus F2B08. The sequence goes on along the minus strand of JBAUUB010000225.1, from coordinate 1,638 downwards.
TCGGTCGTCGGCTCCTCGGCGGCGACGAAACGCTCGCGAGCCGCCTGGTACGGCTTGACGACGAAGAAGTAGACGACGAACGCCAGGATCAGGAACGCGAACAGCGCGGTGAGGAACGGCCCGACCGTGGTGAAGCCGCCCGGTGCCCACTCGTCGAAGTTGGGAGCCCCGCCGGCCTTGGCGATGGCCTCGAGGATGATGTTGGTGAATGCGGTGACGAGAGCGGCGAACGAGGTGGCGATGATGAACGCCACGGCGAGCTCGACGAGGTTGCCGCGCATGATGAAGTCCCGGAAGCCCTTCATGGGTGCTCCTTCTCTAGATGGTGGTGGCAGGGGAGGACCCGGACGGTGGTTCGCCGTGTTCCCCCGGATGAAACAGGACGAGGCTAGCGAACGCCGGCAGGCCGCGCGAGCCGGGCCGCTCACCCGGAGGGTCGGCCCGACCAGGACGGCACCCGCTCGGGTCACAACTGCGTGACCGCCGGTAGGTCGACCGCCAGGGCGAGCGCATAGCCCCAGAGCACGAGCGCGGCGGCGGAGGCCCGTCGCAGGACGAAGCGCCGGTGGGCGGCGCGGCGGCTCGGTCCCAGGAGTCCCGGAAAGGACTCGGCGAGTCGGCGACCACGGCGTCGAGGTGCGCGGGTGGCGGGGCCCACGTGACGCCCACCGCCTGCGCGACGGTCGATCCGGGCCGCCCCACTGTGACCGGGGGAGCGTCTCATGGCAGGTCGATCGGCAGGCGGATGCCGTCCAGAGCCCGCCGACAGGAACACTCGGGCTCGGCGTGAGCAGCCGGCAGCCGGGCGATGGCGTCGGCGATGACTCCCTTGAGCCGGTCGACATTGGCCCCGAACGCCTCGAGGACGCTGTGGTGTGTCACGGCCGCACCGCCGTCCACGCCCGCGTCGTGATCGGTGACGAGCGCGACCGTCGTGAAGCACATCGCCAGCTCGCGGGCGAGGGCAGCCTCGGGCATCGCGGTCATCCCGACGATCGACCACCCGGCCTGCTGGTGCATGAGGGACTCGGCCCGTGTCGAGAACCGTGGGCCGTTGACGACGACCAGCGTGCCCCCGTCGACGGCCCGCACCTCGCGGGAGCCGGCGACATCGAGGACCGTGCGGCGCCCGACGGGACAGAACGGGTCGGCGAACTCGATGTGGACCACCGGACCCTCGACGTCGTAGAACGTGTGGTCCCGGCCCCAGGTGCGGTCGACGACCTGGTCGGGCACGAGAATCTCGCCGGGCCCGACGTCGACGAGGAGGGAGCCCACCGCGCAGGGCGAGAGGATCTGGCGGACTCCGACGCTGCGCAGCGCCCAGAGGTTGGCCCGGTAGTTGACCTTGTGCGGCGGAAAACGGTGCCCCTGACCGTGCCGGGCCATGAAGGCGACGCGACGGCCACCGACCACCCCGATGACGACGTCGTCGCTCGGCTCGCCGAAGGGCGTGTCGACGCGCACGCGCTCGGCCGAGTCGAAGAACTCGTAGAAGCCTGAGCCGCCGATGACGCCGAAGTGGGCTGGGTCCGTGGGCACGACACCGAGGCTAGTGCGTGACCGCGGACAGGTGGGGGGCGGCTCAGTCCTTCGTGGACGACGCGCCCGACGCGACCGCCGGTGTGGACGAGCCAC
>JBAUUB010000224.1:0-1636 GCA_049582485.1 Dermatophilaceae bacterium | reverse complement strand
GGATCATCGTGACCACCAACGTCACCGCGGTGAAGCCCAGCGAATAGGCGACCGGGATCTTGTAGATGTCGATCAACAGCATCTTGATGCCGATGAACACCAGGATGATGGCCAGGCCGTAGCTGAGCAGGTGGAAACGCTCATGCATGTTGGCCAGCAGGAAGTACATCGCGCGCAGGCCCAGGATGGCGAATATATTGCTCGTCAGCACGATGAAGGGGTCGGTCGTGATCGCGAAGATGGCCGGGATCGAGTCCACCGCGAATATGACGTCGGTCAGCCCCACCAGCGCCACCACCAGCAGCAGCGGCGTTGCGATCTTGACGCCGTTGTGACGGGTGAAGAATTTCTCGCCGTCCAGGTGCTGGCTCACCGGCATCACGCGGCGCAACAGCTTCAGCGCCGGGTTGCTCTCCATGTCGGGTTCCTGACCGGCGGCCCACCACATCTTGATGCCTGTGAGCAGCAGGAAGGCGCCGAACAGATACAGCACCCAGTGGAACTCAGACACCAGCCAGGAGCCGAGCAGGATCATCACCGTGCGCAGCACGATGGCGCCGATGATGCCGATCATCAGCACGCGCTTCTGGTAGGCCGGCGGCACCGCGAAGTAGGTGAAGATCATCAGGAAAACGAAGATGTTGTCCACCGCCAGGCTTTTCTCGATGAGATAACCGGTGAGGAACTCCATGCTGCGTGTGTTGGCCACCGAGGCCCCATGGTCCTGGTAGACGGCCCACCAGAACAGGCCGTTGAAGGCGAAGCTGAGCAGCACCCACACCAGCGACCAGTTCAGCGCCTCCTTGACGCCGACGCTGTGCGCGCCCTGCTTCTTGAGCACGACGAAATCGACGAAAAGCGCCGCCAGGACGGCAGCGACGAAGAAGGCCCACAACCAGGCCGGCGCGATGGTGTCCACGGACACTCCCGTAAGAAGGGTTGAACTCGCGCCGAAAGGTCTTGCGGGGAGCGTGGGGCGCTCCCTGCGGGCCCGGGTGCCGGGCTGCGGCCCGGCACCGTATTGACGGGGGTCCGCGGCAGCGGGCGCTGCTGGCTACTCCCCTCTCGACAGGCGCGATTGTGACCGCGACCGCGAGTCCCCGCCCCGTCCGGGCCTAATCCTCGTCCTTGACCTGGAACTGGCTCACCAGCTGCTGCTGCACCGTCGGTGGCACCGCGTCGTAGTGCGACAGGTCGACGCTGTAACGCCCCTGGCCGCTGGTCAGCGCATTCAGGCGCAGCTGGTAGCCGGACAGTTCTGACAGCGGCGCCAGGCCGCGCACGATCATGGTACCCGGCGCGCCGTTGGCGGTGCCGTTGACGACGCCACGCTTGGCCGACAGGTCGCCGGCGATGTCGCCCATCGCGCTGTCCGGCGCCGTGATCTCGATGTGCACGACGGGTTCGAGCACGATCGGCCGCGCTTCGCGGATGGCGGCCATGAAGGCCTTCTTGCCCGCGGTGGCAAAGGCGATCTCCTTGCTGTCGACGCTGTGGCTCTTGCCGTCGTAGACGACCACGCGCACGTCGACCACCGGATAGCCCGCGACGGCGCCGCCGGCCAGCACCTCGCGCACGCCCTTCTCGACCGCGGGAATGAACTGGTTGGGGATCACGCCGCCCTTGACCTGGTCGA
>JBAUUB010000223.1:0-4656 GCA_049582485.1 Dermatophilaceae bacterium | reverse complement strand
TCGCTGGCGATGGGTCGCCTTGCTCTCGGCCGGATTTCGGGCTGGATCGCTCGATGTCGAAAGGTGGGGTGGACGACGCCGACAGCCTCCAGGACCTGCTCGTCCACACCAGCACCGTGCACGACATCGAGGGTGCCCGATGCCCATGTTCAGCTGCTCAGCCGGTCGGCTCCTGCGCATGTACCGTCATCAGGTCCTCGTAGCAGTATGCCCAGGACTCGCCCGGCTCAAGCGATGCGATGACCGGGTGCCCGAACGTGCTCGCATGGGCGCGGGCGTGCTGCCCGGGCGAGGAGTCGCAGCACGCCACCGCGCCACATCCAGTGCAGACGCGCAGGTGCACCCACGGTGCGCCGAGTCGCATGCACTCCTCGCAGCCGACTGCCGTGGGCAGCACCGGCGGAACCGGGTCGAGGTGGCCACAGGCGGGCTGCTTGGGGTCCGGGCGGACGGCGACGACCCGGGACATGTCGACCGTGCTCGTGACCGGGGTCGCCCCGGCCGGCTGGTCCGCCCCCGAGGCGGCGGGAAGCAGCACCTGCGGCATCGGGCCGCCGTCGTCCCCCAGTGCCGTGAGGACCGACCTGGTCAGGGCATGGCGAGACGCTCCCTCGGGGTCGACCACGCGGTGCACCCCGACGCGCGCGAGTTCGGCGAGGTCCGTGCCGCCCAGCGGTCGGGCCAGGACGGGCACCTCGTATGGGGCGAGCCCCGCGACCACACCGGCGATCTGCAGGGTCCGGTCGTGGTTATCCTCCGCGACCACCAGCAACCTGGTGCGATCGAGCCCGGCCATCTCGAGCACCGCCTGCTTGGTCGAGTCACCCATGACGACGCGATGACCGTCCGCCTCGGCCTCTGCGGCGCCGTCCGGACTCAGCGTGACGACGGTCAGCGGGATGCCTCGTGCCCGTAGCTCCCGGGCGACCGCCCGCGTGGCCGGGCCCCACCCGGACAACAGCACCTGACGGCCACCGTCGTCCCTGCGGGGTGCATCGTCGACGGTGCCGTCAGCGGCTCGGGTCCGGGCCGAGGCCGCCTGCCGTCGAGCATCGTCGCGGGCCTCGAGCCTGGCCTCGACCCGGCGTCCGAGCGCTGCCATCCCCGGCGTGGCGAGCAGCAGGAGCACGGATACGGCGATGAACGCCTGCGAACCGTCCTCACCGAGCCCTCCCGGCGAGAGACCGGAGCCGCGCCCGACCGTCTCGAGGACGAAGGAGAACTCACCGATCTGGGCGAGCAGGAGAGCAGAGCCGAGCGCCGGGCCGGCGGCGATCCCTCCACTGGTACGTCGCAGGACCCCGAGGGCCCCCCACGTCGTGGCGAGCTTGACGAGGAAGACCGCGAGGACACCGCCAACCACCACGGGAAGGTTCTCCAGAACGAACCGGACATCGAGCAGCATGCCGACCGAGACGAAGAAGACCGCCGAGAACAGGATCTGCAGCGGAAGGATCTCTCCCAGAGCCTGAGAGCTGAGCCGGGACTCGCTCACCAGCAGGCCAGCCAGGAACGCGCCCAGTGAGAGGGACACCCCGGCGAGGGCGGTCAGCGTCGCCGTGCCGAAACAGAGCGCGAGAACGGTGAGGAGGAAGACCTCCGGCGAGCACGTACGCGCCACCCGCTCGAGCAGAGGCGGAAGGACACGTCGCGCTCCGACGAGGACCACGGCGATGATGCCGACAGCCGTCCCGAGCGCGATGACTAGATCTGTCGTGGAGGATCCCCCGCCCTCACCCGCGCTGTCACCGGCGCCCGCACCGAGCAGCGGCACGAAGAGGACCATCGCCACGACCGCGAGGTCCTGGAACACCAGGAGCGCCACGGCCAACCGGCCGCGCACCGTCGTCGCCTCCCGTGCGTCACCGAGGAGCTTGAGCACTATCGCGGTGCTCGAGAGCGAGACGAGGAAGCCGGTGAAGACGGCGTCACGCCAGCCCACCCCCACCGCGACGCAAAGCGCAGTCACGATCCCGACCGCCAGACCCACCTGCAGTAGACCACCCAGCACGATCCAGGTGCGCATCGCGGTCAGCCGCTCCAGCGAGAACTCGATGCCGATGATGAACAGGAGGAATATGACGCCGACCTCTGCGGCAGCCTCCACGGTCTCCACCTCGCCCACCAGCCCCAGCTGGGTCGGACCGATCACGACCCCGGCCACCAGGAAGCCGACAATCGGGACCACCCTCATACGCACCGACACGTACCCGATGACGGCGGCAGCCAATACGAGCACGGCCGTCGAGACCAGGAAGGGCGGCGCCCCCTCGGCCTCGGCCAAGTGCACCAGGGCGGGAACCACGATCGCAGCAGCCTCCATGGCCGCAGTCAATGCCACCGGCCGCCCGATGTCGAGGGCAGTCCATCGGAGACCGGCACCGGTGCGGCTGCTCCCGACGCGCCTGCTGCGGAGGAATCACGCAGAACGGAGCTTCGCGACGCATGCGCATCCGGCCGTCGGACCTCTGTGCTCATGCGCTCGTCGACCTCCTGCCACGAGGCACGACGCAGGCCATTGCTCGACATCGTCCAAGCACGCCGCGGCCGGCGCGACGTGCCCCAATGAAGGGTCCAACCTGCGGAGGAGAAAGGCCGAGTTGAGACGTTGCCGTACCGCGACTGCCTCGGCAAGGGTTCCAGCCCGGAAGCGCGGAGTTTCCTCACGACTCGCACAGCCCCTGGAACGTGGAGAGCATGCGACAGCTCCGTGTCACCGCTGGCAGTCGGGCGCAACTGTGCGGCCGTCTGCGCCGTCACTCGTCGGGGTCGCTGACCGAGGATTCGCCGTTCTTCGCGACCGCGCCCGGCTCCATATGCTCCTTGACCGCGTTGAGCCACTGCTCGGCCATGCTCCCGTGCTCGCGGGACTTGAACGCCTCGATGCCCCTGCCGACGACGGGGACGTTGACGTGCCACTGCGCCCGCATCGTCAGCCTGGTCTGGCCGTCGAGCGGCTCGAATGTGAAGGTCCAGGTCGGGTGCTCTCCCGGGAAGGACACCTTCGCGACGATCTTCTCCTCGGCGACTACCTCGGTGTACTCGACCGTTCCCGTGAAGTGCATGCCGAGTCCGTGCACGGTGGCGTGAGTCACGCTGCCCACGCCGTCAGGTGTCAGCACCGCATCTTGCGTGGTGAAGTCCGGGATTGCTGCCACGAAGCGGCTGGGGTCCTTGGCGAACTCGAACACCTCACCGACCGGCGCCCTGATGACGATGCTGCGAGTCATCACTGACACGGGATCCTCACCCCTTCCACCGTTCGACAAGAGGCCCACGGGTCCTTCTCAACAACCACCACCATTGTCTGGCGAACCGCGCGGCAACCGCAGGCGATTGAGAGCCACGTCATCGGATCCACGCCCCACCGTGTGCGCCCCAGCCCCGCGTGTGAGGGCGGGCACACGGCGGGTTCACGTGTTTCCGATCGCGGGAAGATCGCCTTATCGGGACCGTCCGATGGCGGGGCCGCAGGGTAATGGCGTTGGAGGAGAATCTCGTGGAGATTGTTTCCGGCATTCATCTCATTCCCCACTGGATGGTGAACTGCTATCTGATCGTCGAGCCCGATGGCGTCACGTTGATCGATGCCGGCATCTCGGAGAGGAGTGTGCTGAAGTACCTGGAGGGGCTGGGCAGGCCGCTCACTGATCTGAAGCGGATCATCATCACGCACGCCGACCCGGATCACGTGGGCGCCCTGGCTGACCTCGCCGCGGCCTCTGGCGCGCAGATCTACGCGAGCCCGATTGAGGCGCAAGCCATCGCCGCTGGGCGGGCCTCACGCCCGTTGCCGTCACTGCTGGCCAGGATGGTCGTCAAGATCCTCAGGACCAAACCAGCGCGAGTCGACCACTCGTCGAGGACGGGCAGGAACTGCCGATCGGGGGCGGATTGAGGGTGGTGGGCACGCCAGGACACACCCCTGGTCACCTCTCGTTGTACGCACCGGCGTCGAGGATCCTGTTCTGTGGCGACTCGATGGAGGCCGGCCGGGACGGCAGGTTGCATCGAGCACCAGGTGCACGCACGTGGGACGAAGAGAGGGCCATCGAATCCGTGAAGGCACAGCAGGCCCTCGGTGCGGAGATCGTCTGCCCTGGCCACGGACTTGTCGTACCACCCGCAGCCGACAAGTTCCCCACCCGCTAAAAGCCGCTGCAACGGCTCAAGGTGCGTCCTTCCGCCGGAAGTCGACCCGCTCAGCTTGGGTGCAGTCGCGTCGCCATCTCGGGCAGGCGTCACCAGGCGAGTGTCGCGGTGAAGGAGGGCCTGGCCCTGAGGAATGCGTACGTCCGCCTGAGGTTGCTCCATCTGCGGATGCATCCTCGCCTGGGAGGCGGAGAGAGCCGTCATTCCTGTGCTGGTTCATCCTCTAGGTTCGACCAGAGGACTTTCTTGAATTTCGCCTGAGCCGCAGCACCTTCCTTCGGATCGAGTGTGAGGAACAGCCCTTCGAACACTTCTTCCAGCACGGACTTCTGGCCGCCGTTCCAGCCGGTGAGCTCTTCGGAGCGCGCCAGTAGGGCTTTCAGTATTGCGGGTATGGCCGTTTCCGGATTCATGGATTCCAACTGGGCGCGCGCCCGTCCTGCAGAGTCGATTGCCGACAGTTCGTCGGCCCGGGCCCTGGTCTGCTGCATGATGGGTGTGTTC
>JBAUUB010000222.1:0-3621 GCA_049582485.1 Dermatophilaceae bacterium | reverse complement strand
ACCTCCTGCATCGCGACCGCGCCATCCGCGAGCAGCAGGTTCACCCCGTCGGCCGGGATCGACGAGCGTCGCACGGCTGCGGCGAGCAGCTGCGCCACCCGGAACATCTGCGCCCCGTCCTCGGGGTCGAGGTCGGCGAGGTGCGGCGCGTGCTGCCGGGGCGCGACGAGCAGGTGGCCGGGCGTCGCCGGAGCGGTGTCCATGAAGGCGACGACACGCTCGTCCTCGTATGCGACGCTCGCCTCGGCCTGGCCCCTGACGATCGTGCAGAACACGCAGTCCATGGGCTCGAGTATGGCCGCTCGGCCGCTGGCTCGGCGTCCGGAGCGGCCCACTGCGCGCGGGGTCAGTCCTCGGCGTGGATGAACTCCCGCACCAGCGCGGCGAACCGGTCGGGGTCGTCGAGGTGCGGGAAGTGGCCGGACTCCTTGAACAGCTCGACGCGGCAGTGCGGGATGGACTCCTGGGCGCTGAGGGCGTGCCAGGCCGGGATCATCCGGTCCTTGGCGCCCCAGACGATGAGGGTCGGGACCTGCGGCATGCTCTCGAGCCGCTCGTGGGCGCTGATGCTCTGACCGCCGAGGTCGATGACCGAACGGGTCGTGGCGAGGAAGGCCCGGCGGCTCTCGCCGTCGGCGAGCGAGGTGAAGCCCTTCCAGATCGCCTGGATGTCCGAGCCCGGGCGCCACCCCACCTTCGCGACCCCCTGCCCGATGGCCTCGAGCCGGGACATCACGGGTGTCGAGGCGGCGACCCGGAGCACCTGGTCCGCTCCGGGCAGGGTGGCCGACCGCAGGACGAGGTTGACCTCACGACCCAGCCCACCGCTGGCGATGAGTACGAGTCGGTCGACGCGGTCCGGAAACAGATAGAGGAACTGCATCGCGATGCCGCCCCCGAGTGAATGGCCGACGAGGGTGACCCGGTCCACCTCGAGGTGGTCGAGCAGGTCGCGCATCGTCGCGGCGTGGGCGCTCAGGGAGTAGTCGCCCATCGGCTTGGCCGACTCACCGTGCCCGAACAGGTCCGGCACGATGACCCGTTGGTTGTCGTCCATCCGGTCCACGAGGCGCGCCCACTGCCGCTGCGACCCGAGGATTCCGTGGATGAACAGCACGACGGGGCCGGTGCCGCTGTCGACGAACGACAGCTCCTGACCGTGCAGGACGACCGTGCGCGGGGTCATGCGAGCCATGGGCGGTCTCCCGGGTGAATGGTGGGCGGGCGAGGTCTCCCCCACGGTAGCCCCGGACGGCGATCGCCCGATCCGCCTGTGTCGGATGCAACGCCGACCCGGTCAGCGGAAGCGCTCCGCCGTGCGTTGCAGCCGTTCACGGTATGCGATCCACCAGTTCGCGTCCTGCTCCGGCAGGTTGTCGCCCGGCTTGCGCAGCCCGGCCACGCCGTCGATGAGCTCCCGGACGACGTCGGCGTGCCCGGCGTGGCGGCTCGTCTCGTCGATCATGTGAATGAGCACCTGGCGCAACGTCACGTCGCCGTGCTCACCCCACCAGGGCACGCGGCCGGCAGCGTCCAGCTCCAGCTCGGCGATGGTCGCGTCGGAGTGCGCCCAGACCCGGCGGTACAGCGCGACGACGTCCTCGCGCGACTCGTCCTCCGTCGCCCACATGTCGGCGTTCGCCTCGGCGTCGTCGTCCAGCCAGGGCAGGTGCTCACCGGACGGCCGGCCGAACACGTCGCCGAGGTACCCCGACTCCACGCTGGCGACATGCTTGACGATGCCGAGCAGGTTGGTCCCGGTCGGCACCACGGGCCGTCGTGCGTCGTACTCGTCCACGCCGTCGAGCTTGGTCAGCAGCGATTCCCGGCCCCGCTGCAGGTAGCGGAGCAGGACCTCCTTGGTCGGGTCGGGATCTCCATCGGCTGTCGCACCCATGCGGCCATTATCGCCGCCGTCGCCGCACCCGGCAGAGTGTCGATTCGCCTGAGTCGCCTCGACCCCGTACGCTCATGACCAGCGGCCCGCACCGTTCTGCCTCGGCCCGCTTCCCTTTCTTCTTCGTCGATGCCGACGCGCCGCGACCGAGCGGACACCCCAGACCGTCCTCGCTGGACTGACAGCGACCGGGACGTGCACCGGGTGGCCCGGACCGCGCCGGGCAGAACCGACACGCATCAGAACCCTGGAGTTCCCCCATGGTGTCCCATGACTCCCTCATCCCCTTCACCGCCCTCGGCGTGCCCGCGTCCCTGACCCGGGTCCTCGCCGACCGAGGCATCACCGTCCCCACCCCGATCCAGGCCGCGACGCTGCCCGACAGCCTCGCCGGTCGTGACGTCCTCGGCCGCGGCCGCACGGGCTCGGGCAAGACCTATGCCTTCGTCCTGCCGGTCATCGCCCGGCTCGCGGACGAGATGAGCCCCACCCGCCGCCAGCCGCGCCGACCGCGCGCGCTGATCCTCGCTCCGACCCGCGAGCTGGCCACCCAGATCGACGAGGCCCTCACGCCGCTGGCCAAGGCCGCCGGGCTGAACTCGAAGACCGTCTTCGGCGGCGTCGGCCAGAACCCGCAGGTCCAGGCCATCGCCCGCGGCGTCGACATCGTCGTCGCCTGCCCCGGCCGGCTCGAGGACCTCATCCAGCAGGGCCACGTCAGCCTCGACTCCGTCGAGGTGACCGTCCTCGACGAGGCGGACCACATGGCCGACCTCGGCTTCCTGCCGAGCGTGCGCCGCCTGCTCGACAAGACCCCCCGGACCGGCCAGCGGATGCTCTTCAGCGCGACCCTGGACAACGCCGTGGGCACGCTCGTCACGCGCTACCTCACCCAGCCCGTCACGCACGAGGCGGACTCGGCCCAGTCGCCGGTCTCCTCGATGAGCCACCACGTCCTGCACGTCAGCGGCGACGCGCACCTGCCGGTGCTGCTCGACCTCGTCGCCTCGCCCGGGCGCAAGGTCGTCTTCACCCGCACCAAGCACCGCGCGAAGAAGCTCGCCCGTCAGCTCAACGCCTCCGGTGTCCCGACCGTCGAGCTGCACGGCAACCTCAGCCAGAACGCCCGCACCCGCACCATGGACGCGTTCCACTCGGGCGCCGCGCACACCCTCGTCGCGACCGACATCGCCGCTCGCGGCATCCATGTCGACGACGTGGGTCTGGTCATCCACGCCGACCCGCCGGTCGAGCACAAGGCGTACCTGCACCGCTCCGGCCGCACCGCCCGCGCCGGTGCGTCGGGCAGTGTCATCACGCTGATGATGGACGACCAGGTGCGCGACGTGCGCGACCTCACCCGCAAGGCGGGCATCAACCCCAAGACGACGCGGGTCCACGCGACGCATCCGTTCCTCGGCGAGATCGCCCCCGGGGAGCGCACCTTCCCGGGAGGGTATGCGCCGGTCGGCGCCGGCGCTCAGTCCACCTCCTCCGGTGGTCGCGGTCGAGGCAGCAGGCCGGGCGGCTCGGGTCGCTCCGGCCAGGGACGTGCGGCACAGGGCGGATCGGGGCGGAACGGCTCAGGACGGAACAACTCAGGTTGGAACGGCTCGGGTCGGAACGGTTCGAGCCAGAACGGTTCGAGCCAGGGCGCTCGGTCCGGCGGCCAGACCGGTGGCGCACCCCGCTCCGGGCGCACCGGCTCGCAGGGCCGTCCGGCC